>JAEZGY010000056.1 GCA_023416695.1 Bacillota bacterium
ATGAAGAACTTAAAGAAATCCGTATATGATGCATTAGCAACATATTATGCAAATGCATTCCCCGGCGGAACTTCCGTAACACTTGATGCTACAACAGAAGGTGTTGAGCTTCCTATGGATACTTCCAAGTTTACAAAGTTCACAGCTGATGATTATGCAGCAATTTATGATAAGATTGTTAAGAAAGAAATTACTATCTTAAATGACACAACAGCAGTTGGTTCTGACGGTGCAGCTATTGCAGATGCAAGCGGTCTTCCTGTTGAAAGTGTAAAGGTTGAAGTAGTTAAGTAATTAACGCATAAAGACTATTTATATATAAGCTGTTATAAGTTTTTAACCGAAGAAAACGAAAGTTCAACTTATATAACAATGAGGGTACCTATTAGTTTAAGTACCCTCATTTTTAAAGAAAGCTTAGGAGGACTGTATGGAATATGTCATTGAAATGAATCATATCACGAAAGAGTTCGGTAATTTTAAAGCTCTTGATGATGTAACGCTGCGAGTTAAAAAAGGAGAAGTTCATGCTCTTCTTGGCGAGAACGGAGCAGGAAAATCTACATTAATTAAGGTCTTGACTGGAGTATATGAGAAAAATGAAGGTCAAATTTATTTGAGAGGAATGGAGAAAGAAGCTATTATTCATTCTCCAGAGGATGCTCAGAATCTTGGTATCAGTACCGTATACCAAGAAATCACCTTATGCCCAAACCTTTCTGTTGCTGAAAACATGTACATAGGTCGTACTAAAGGCTTAGGTCAGAACTGGAAGAAGATGAATGCAGATGCTGACCGAATACTTAAAACACTTGATATACCTGCTAAGGCTACTCAACAACTTTCTAGTTGCTCAATAGCCATACAGCAGATGGTAGCAATAGCTCGTGCTGTTGATATGGAATGTAAAGTTCTTATTTTAGATGAACCAACCTCCTCTTTAGACGAGCAAGAAGTAGAAAAGTTATTCAATCTTATGCGTGACCTAAAGAAACGTGGTGTAGGTATCATTTTTGTTACACATTTTTTAGACCAAGTTTATGAAGTATGTGATAAAATTACCGTTTTGCGAGATGGCAAACTGGTAGGTGAATATGAAATCAAAGATCTATCAAGAGTTCAGCTGGTATCTAAGATGCTCGGCAAGGAATTAGATGATTTATCAGATATTAAGGAAGAGAGCCAGACTTATGATAAAGAGGATTGCTCTACCATTGTATTTGAAGCAGAAGGCCTTCAAAGTAATGCAGGAATTAAACCATTTGACTTTACAATCAAAAAGGGTGAAATAAACGGATTTACGGGATTACTAGGCTCAGGACGTAGTGAATGTGTTCGTGCCATTTTTGGTGCAGATCATGTCATAGGTGGTAGTGTAAAGAAAAATGGTAAAAAGATTAAGATTACGAAACCAGTTCATGCCATGAAGAATGGTATAGCCTATCTTCCTGAAGACCGTAAGGCTGATGGCATTATTGGAGATTTATCGGTTCGTGATAATATTATTTTGGCATTACAGGTACATAAGGGATTTTTTAAACCTTTTAGTAAAGCAGAAGCAATTGCCTTCGCAGAAGAATATATTAAGTTATTAGATATAAAGACTGCATCAGTTGATACACCTGTAAAATCTTTGTCTGGTGGAAATCAGCAGAAGGTTATTCTGGCTAGATGGTTACTTACCCATCCGGAATACTTGATTTTAGATGAACCTACTAGAGGTATCGATGTAGGAACTAAAATCGAAATTCAAAAACTTATACTTAAACTAGCATCGGAAGGTATGAGTATTACCTTTATCTCTTCAGAAACAGATGAAATGCTTCGTACATGCTCAAGACTTATTGTTATGAGAGATAGAAAGGTAGTAGGAGAACTTAATGATAAAGATCTTACACAGAATATGATTATGAGTACAATTGCTGGAGGTGACAACGGACATGCTAACTAAGAGTAAGAAGAATCCGATACTAGGTATTATGGGAAAACTAACAAAAACACAGATACTCTTCCCGTTACTAATATTACTGTTACTTGCAGTATTTAACTTAATTAAAGACCCTAGCTTTTATTACATTAAATCAGGGTTAACAAATACAGGAAACCCTATATTATCAGGATCTATCATCAGTATTTTAGATTATGGTTCAGAGCTAGCAATCTTGGCAATTGGTATGACCTTAGTAACTTCAGCTTCTGGAGGACAGGATATCAGCGTTGGAGCTACCATTGCCATTGGTGGAAGTGTAATACTTCGTATTCTCTGTGGAAGCGAGGTTCAACCTAGCTTCTTACACGCACCAATTATTGTAGCATTTTTAGTGGCTTGTATCGTGTGTATGTTATTTGGTGCATTTAATGGCACATTGGTAGCATGCTTTAAGATTCAACCGATGGTAGCTACATTGATTTTATTTACAGCTGGTCGTTCTATTGCAGCCTGGATTAATCTAAATCAATTACCAGTTATTAGTCCTAATTGCTCAGAATCATTTGCATACTGTGGTAATTTGATACCAGGAATACCTATACCTACTCCTATTTTAATTGCAATAGTATGTATGATTGTAATGGCTCTTGTACTTAAGTTTACCAACCTAGGCTTATATACACAATCAGTTGGTATTAATGAAAAGTCTTCTAGGTTAAATGGTATAAACCCTACAGTTATTAAGATTTTAGCCTTTGTTATCCTTGGTTTATGTGTAGCAGTGGCAAGTTTAATTAAGGTAAGTCGTACTGGTACAATTAATTATGATAATATAGCAAAGGATATTGAGATGGATGCCATCTTAGCGGTTGCCCTTGGTGGGAATGCACTGGGTGGTGGTAAGTTCAGCATGGTGGGATCTGTTATAGGTGCATATGCAATTCAGTTCTTAACTACGACGTTATACAGGATGGAAGTAAGTTCAGATGCACTGTCTGCATACAAGGCTATAGTTGTAATTCTGTTAGTAGTATTAAGTGCACCAGTAGTAAGAGAGTGGATTACCAAGGTGTGGAAGAGATTGAAGTCACATACAAAGGAGGCAGCTTAATATGAAAATTTCTAATAGAATTAAAAAGATGTCAGACACAAATCTGTTGCTGTCGATTACAATTGTTGTCTTCTTTGCAATGTATATAGGAGCTATTATCTTTCAAGGTGGAGCATTCTTAAAACCACAGAACTTTCTGAATATTCTAAATGCTAATGCACCATTAATTATTGTGTCTTGTGGTATGTGTCTTGTTATGATTACTGGGGGAATCGATATCTCAGTAGGTGGGGTAACAGCTCTTGTTACCATGTGTTGTGCTGTTTACTTAGACTTAGGTGGAGGAAATGTGTTTATTTCTCTACTGATCGCCCTTGCTATTGGTCTTGCATTTGGATTGGTTCAAGGATTTTTAGTAGCATATCTAGAGATACAACCTTTCATTGTTACATTGGCGGGTATGTTTTTTGCAAGGGGAATGACTACGATTGTACATACAAACCCATTTGACGTAAAAAATGAAGATTTTGTAGTGCTAAAAAATACTCGTATTGTTATTCCTGGACTTGGTGGTGAAAATGTAGTTGGAAATTACGTAGATGCTTATATTGAAATTGGTGTAATAGTAGCAATTATAGTGGTTATTTTTATGTTCTGCTTCCTCCGTTGGACTAGACGAGGACGTCATTTTTATGCAGTAGGTGGTAATAATCAGAGTGCATTAATGCTTGGTATCAATGTAAAAAGAACTAAATTTTTAGCATACATAATATGTGGTCTTCTATCAGGCATTGCAGGATATGTTTATATCCTACATTCTGGTTCTGGTGCACCGACTAATGCAGCAGGAATGGAAATGAATGCAATTGCCTCCTCCATTATAGGTGGAACAATGCTTACCGGTGGTGTAGGAAATCCTGTGGGTGCCCTATTTGGTGTGCTTTCCTTAAGTACAATAAAAAATATTGTAAACACCGCTGGACTTGATGATGCATGGTGGACAGGTATTACCATTGCTTCAATGCTTTGTCTATTCTTGGTAGTACAAAGTGTTATTATGGTACGTAAAAAAAGATTAGTATAGTATTTCAAGATATAAGAAAGAATTTTAAATTAGAGTATTCTCCTCTTTATAAAATTATTTGAATTAACCTCTATGGAATTCTCATAGGGGTTAATTTTTTTAGACGCATTTTTTCGATTTCATAATGAGTATGAACGTCACCTTATATTATTGGAGATACATCATATACCAATATTAACTTCATGAATACACAGAAAAATTCACAAAAAATTCACAAAATATTAGCACTCAACTCTTGACAGTGATAATATAATGTTATATAACATATATAACAAAACAAAAGAAATACTTTCCATGGAAATGAAATTTCAACCATCTAATTGTCTTATGTAACTGACAAATCAATCAATTGAAAGTCAAATAAGGAGGAATGATTTATGATGAGTTTAGTACCTAGTATTTTTAAAGAGATGTACCAAATGGATCGTATCTTTGATGATGTGTTTAATTTCAATGGATTTGGTTTTAGTAACAGATTGATGAACACTGATGTAAAAGAGGAAGAAGACCATTATCGAATTGAGGTTGAACTTCCAGGATTTAATAAGGAAGATATCCATGCAGACCTTAAAGATGGTTATCTGACTATATTTGGTGAACACAAAGAAGAGAATGAAAAAAAGGATGATAAAGGCAATTACATCCGTCGTGAAAGACGATATGGTAATTGTTCAAGAAGCTTTTTTGTTGGAAAAGAAATCAACGAGGAAGATATTAAGGCAAATTTTAAAAATGGTATTCTAACCTTAATGGTGGCAAAGAAGGAACCAACCAAGGAAGTAGAGCAGAAGAAGTATATTGCAATTGAAGGTTAGTGTAACGATTATATAGTATAAATAAGACCACAGAGTCAATTAAGGCTCTGTGGTCTTATTTTGTATATTTATTCTAACGCCATTTGTTTGATCCGAATAAATGCACTGTTTACTGGTGGTAAGAATAATAGGATGATTGTTAAGATAGCCTCTACTCCTAAGTATGAACCATTGTATAATAATGAGTATACTGGAGCAGACATATTGTATTCAGAGGCATAGGAACCAAAGAAGATTAATCCCGATAGAAAAGTAAAGAAATACCGGCCAAGTACCCCAAGAATATAGCCCTTTATCATACCCTGTTTACTATTACTAAAGATACCAGAAAGGCCTAATGCTCCAAAGGCAAAGATGTAATCCATGAACATTTGAGGGATGCTAATGATATATGGATCTGTAATAAGCTGAAGAAAGCCGTAGGAGATAGCTGCTGTAAGTCCTGCACCTACTCCATATAGGTAGCCAACCAAACAGATGAAAAACATACTAAATAATGTAATGGACCCACCCATAGGGAGATGAAATAGTTTAATTAGAGAAGTCACCATAGCTATGGCAATGGCCATGGAAGAAAAGACAAGTTGTTTCGTATCTGCTTTTTTTGTGTTTCTACTTCTGAATAGGACGAATCCTATGGCAAATATAAATAACATTATTGCTACTAAAGCCACATAGCCAACTGTTGTCAGTTGATAGAAATGTCCTCCGTCTTCATCAATCATGTACTTTGCAAAAATAGACATAAAAAAACCTCCTTAAATTGTACACCAGGAGGGAGCATTATCATTACTAAAGTAGTAATTGTATGTAATGAAAAAGCTTCCTTACGCCGGTATTATCCGGTTCAAGTATTGAGGGTTAGGTAAATAAGTTTACCAGTCTCAGCCAAAGGCTCCCCTAGCGTGTAATATAATTTTGTTACGAAACTAATATAACTGATATGGTAGTATAAGTCAAGAAAAACCTATTTCAGATGAAATAGGTTTTCTTTGCAAGAGAAAATCATATACTGTTATAAATGAAAAGTAGAATTATAATGATGTTTGTCAAGTTTACAGAGCAAAAATCTGAAAGAATCTATACAAGTATTATTGTTCATTGTATAATTAACCTTAGAAAAGAATGGAGAGAATAAGAGTTATTATGGGAGATAAGATGGAAACGCTAAGGCGAATGGACTCGGATAAATGCCTGTTTTTATTCGGCAATATTTTTCTTGTTATTGGCATGATTACTGGAGTTATTGTTGTAGTGGCTCATATCCCTCTTGGAACTGGAGAGGATTGTAGCTTTCATCATTTTACGGGACTTTACTGCTTAGGGTGTGGTGGTACGAGAGCTATGCTTGCTTTTTTTAAAGGGGATATTTTAACTAGTATGAAATATCATGTGTTTACTACATATTCATTAGCTTGGTATATTCTTTTTATGGGTTCTCATTATGTAAGCCTTATGACTAGAGGTCGCATAAGGGGAATGCATTTTAGATTACGTTATATTATCATAGGGGTAATCTTACTAGTGGGGCACTTTGTCATAAGAAATATTATGCTAGTAAAATATGGATCTATTCTATGGCCAATGGGATAATGAGTGAAGTACTAATAGAAAAGAGCAGAAACATAAGTACATATGTTTCTGCTCTTAGTTAATTAATAATTAATATCTATCCACGAGTAAGGATAACTAGCTGCAACTAAAGCCATGATAAACCAGAAGACAGATAATGCACATCCTATAGTCCCACAAATTAATCCTGCTAAAGCTAAGCCTGACAATTTATTTGTAGGTGGAATTGCTTTTGATTTAGATAGAACACCGAATATAATAGCTAAAGCACCTGGTATAACTCCAATGTACCAACAACAGCTTAAAGGAATAGAAACAATACCTAACACTAAAGAAGCGATAGCCATACCATTACTTGGTGCTGGTGGTTGGTATCCATTGTTATTGCCTTGGAACTGGGAAGTAGGTTGTTGACTATAATATGTACTGTTGTTATAGCTTCCTTGTGAACTGGAATAACTAGGTTGCTGATAGGTTGGAACATTGTTTGTGTAATTAGACTGGTTACCTTGTGAAGGATTTGCATAATTAGGCTGTTGATAAGATTGGCCATTACTAGCGTAAGTAGGCTGTTGATAAGGTTGGCCATTACCAGCATAATTAGGTTGGTTATCTTGAGTGTTGTTAAAATAATTAGGTTGAGTCCCTTGATTATTTCCTGTGTAAGTTTGGTTGTCAAAGTTGTTATCCAAATACTCTTCCTCCTTAAAACTTTATAAAGTTATTATAACATATTTAGAAATAGATTACAAATACATTACAATGTGATACCAATACAAAAACAGCCTGTTTTCCATAAAGGAAAGCAGGCTGTAAATTGTTAATTAGATAATGAAACGTCATCTACATAGAGTATACGAACTTCATTTTCTGTCATAGCGGTTGGTGCTGCCTCTTGTTTCTTTTCTTCTACAGCAACTGGCTCACTTACTACAGGAGTAACTCCATCTCTTACCTCAAAGAATTTTGCTGCTACCTGTGGGAAGAGAGCATAGCTTAATACATCTTCTTCCGATTTTGCGATGTCTTTAGCTTCTTCGCGGTATTTTTCAAGCTCTGGTTCTATTAAATCAGCAGGACGGCAGGTTATGACAGGATCGTTTCCTATAGCCAGCTTACGAACCTCTTCATTTACTTCTCCTGGAAGAGTACCATATTCTCCACGGAGTACAGCTTTAGATTCCTTAGAGAAGGTTTTGTAACGCTTTCCAGAAAGAACATTAAGTACTGCCTGTGATCCAACAATCTGGCTAGTTGGAGTAACAAGAGGAGGGTATCCAAAGTCCTTACGAACTCTTGGAACTTCCTCTAATACCTCGTAATACTTATTCTCTGCACCAGCTTGCTTTAACTGACTAATTAGGTTAGAAAGCATACCTCCTGGCACTTGATAGAGAAGAGTATTGGTGTCTACGGCTAATACCTTAGGATCTAAGATTTTCTCTTCTTTTAATTTATCAGCAACTTTTCTAAAATGAACAGCTGCATCGTTTAATTTAGATAGATCCAAATTAGAATCATATGGTGTACCCTTTAAGGTAGCAACTAATGATTCTGTACAAGGTTGGCTTGTACCGTTAGCTAGTGGGGATAAAGCACAGTCTACAATATCAACACCAGCTTGAATTGCCATAAGGTAGGTCATATCACCAGTACCTGTTGTATTATGAGTGTGAAGATGAAGTGGTACCTTAACTGTTTCCTTTAGTTTGCTTACTAAATCATAAGCATCGTATGGAAGTAGAAGATTTGCCATATCTTTAATACAGATAACGTCAGCTCCCATATCCTCTAATGTCTTTGCGAGCTTTATAAAGTATTCTGTATTATGTACAGGACTAATGGTGTAGCTGATTGCTGCCTCACAGGTACCTCCTGCTTGTTTTACATACTTCATAGCAGCTTCCATGTTTCTTACATCATTAAGGGCGTCGAAAATTCTTACAACATCGATACCGTTTTCTACAGATTTCTTGCAGAAGGCTTCTACCACATCATCTGCATAGTGCTTGTATCCAAGAATATTTTGCCCGCGAAGAAGCATCTGTAATGGAGTCTTTTTAAGGTACTTTTTAAGAGTTCTAAGACGTTGCCATGGATCTTCATTCAGAAAACGCATACAACTATCAAAGGTAGCCCCACCCCAGCATTCCAGGGACCAATAGCCAACATCATCTAAAGTCTCAAGAGCTGGAATCATATCCTCGATTCGCATTCTAGTTGCAGCTTGAGATTGATGAGCATCTCGTAAAATAGTATCCGTAATATGTATGGATTTGTTTGTCATAGGATTTGTTTCCTTTCTTAGTAGAATAATGCTAACAGTACACCAGCAGCAATAGCAGATCCAATTACACCGGCTACATTAGGACCCATAGCATGCATTAACAAGAAATTGGAAGGATTTTCTTTTTGCCCAACCACTTGGGAAACTCGCGCAGCCATAGGAACGGCAGATACACCTGCAGAACCAATTAATGGGTTTATCTTCTGCTTTAAGAATAGGTTCATAAACTTTGCTAGTAATACGCCACCTGCTGTACCAAGCCCAAAGGCAATTACACCCATGCACATAATCTTAATGGTACTTACACTTAAGAAGGTAGAGGCAGTAGCAGTAGCACCTACTGAGATGCCAAGGAAAATAGTTACAATATTCATCAATTCATTTTGAACTGTCTTACTAAGTCTTTCTACAACACCACTTTCTCTAAGCAGGTTTCCTAGCATAAGAGAACCAACAAGTGGAGCGGCAGATGGTACTAAGAAGGCAACAAAGATGGTAATGATAAATGGGAAAAGAATCTTTTCCAGTTTGGAAACTGGTCGTAATTCTGTCATTTTAATACAACGTTCCTTTTTGGTTGTTAACAATTTCATAATAGGTGGCTGAATTACTGGTACTAAAGCCATATAGGAATATGCTGCTACAGCAATAGGACCTAGCAGATCAGGAGCCAGCCTAGTAGTAACATAGATTGCTGTTGGGCCGTCTGCTCCACCGATGATGCCAATAGAACTTGCTTGTTCTGGAGTGAATCCAAGATATCTTGCTCCAATAAACGTGATAAAGATACCAAGCTGAGCTGCGGCACCAAGTAAAAGACTCTTTGGATTTGCAATCAAAGGACCAAAGTCTGTCATGGCACCTACACCAACAAAGATTAAACAAGGATAGATTCCAAGCTTTACGCCTAAATACAGATAATCTATTAATCCTGGTGTTACTCCTTCACTACTACCAAATAAATCCCAATGTACATGTCCACCAGCGAACAAGGATTCGTGGAACATCTCAGCTCCTGGTAAATTGGTAAGGAGCATACCAAAGGCAATCGGTAATAATAATAGAGGCTCAAAGCCTTTTTTAATTGCTAGGTAAGCTAACAAACAAGCAATGGCAATCATAAGAAGCATTCGGTAATCTTGCTGTATTATGAAAAAGCCTGTCTGCTTGAAAAAATTTATTATAGTATCCATTTACGTTTCCTCCATTAACTGATGTATTATTCCATGACACATAACAATGTTCCGGACTCTACACTAGCACCTTTGGAAACATGTATAGATGCAATTTTTCCGTCCTTAGGAGCCATGATTTCATTTTCCATCTTAAGAGCTTCTAAAATCATAAGAATCTGCCCTTCTTTTACCATATCTCCAGCATTAACATGTATATTTAAAATAGTTCCAGGCATAGGACTAGCTATTTTTTCTCCTTCTAAAGGTGCAGGAGCGGCTGGCTTTGCTGAAGAAGTGGTAATGTCTGACTCATTAATTTGTTCGATTTCAATTTCATATAAAGTGTTGTTTACATTTACGCGATATTTTTTCATGCTATAATTTCCTCTCTTTTTTATATGTAGTGGGTTAATGCGAAAAGATTTAAAGCTTCTTTACTGAATGAATTCTTATTGCAGATACATCAGTACCTAAATCCTCTGCAATAGCTGCAGATACGGCCGCCAACATTTCCTGACGATTAACGATTGTGCCTGATGTTGTATTGTTAGAAACAACTTGAGGGGTAGTCTTTGAAGGCATTACTTTAGCTTCAAATACCTTACACAATAGACTGACTAAACTACAAAGGATAATAATGCAGATTAGTCCAAAAAAAACTGTTCCTAATCCCATAAAAACAACTTTCATGTTGGAAATTGCTAAAAAAAACATAATTTTTACACCTCCTTTTGCATTTTTAAAAAAAATCCCAATCATAACAAATTATATAGAACTTGTACATAGAAAACAATTAACTTGATGATTTCTTAACATTAAACTTACAAAGTGAGCATAGTTTTAACAGAATCTTTATATAATAATTTGATTCTATGTTTTATAATACATGGGGGAAGATTTTCAGTATAATTTTAAAAACTTTAAAGTAAAATTTTATGGATTTGCAAAGTAGATTTGTAATACTTCTTGTTATTTGATATAATAAATTGGAATGGAACATATTGTTATGAAATATTGAAACACAATAGGATAAAGGAATGTAAAGAAGGAAGAGATATGTTGAATATGACTAAAAAAAGAATTATTTTTTCAGTTAAAGATACCATGATTTCCACCTCTATTATGTTGCTTGCAGTAGGTTTTTCTGCTTTAATGAACACGTTTAGTACAGGTGCAGAAACCTATGTTCCAATGGTATTTCTTTTTGCTGTTTTTTTAATATCATTGTGGACCAATGGCTATTTTTATGGGATTTTTGCCTCGTTGTTAGGGGTATTCTTTGTGAATTATGTTTTTACATATCCATATTTTGCTTTAGATTTTTCTATTGAGGGTTACCCTATTACTTTTTTTATCATGATAGCTGTTTCTCTGTTAACAAGCACCATGACATCAAATTTAATAGAGAATGAAAAACTAAAGTTAGAGATTGAAAAGGAGAAGATGAAGTACAATCTTTTACGTGCAATCAGCCATGATTTAAGGACTCCATTGACTTCTATTATTGGAGTCTTAGATACTATTATAGATAATTACAAGGTGGTAGAGTTAGAAGAGCGAATCTCTTTACTAAAGGATGCAAAAGAGGATGCAGAGTGGCTAGTACGCTTAGTAGAAAATGTTCTATTAGTGACCAAGATGAGTTCGAACGAGACTGCTTTACATATGCAAGATGAGGTAGTGGAGGAGATTGTTTCGGAGGCAGTGCAAAAATTCCATAAGCACTTTGCTGGGCAAAAAGTATATGTTAGGGTGCCAGATGAGTATTTAATTGTGCCGATGGACGGAATTTTGATTGAAGAAGTTCTTACTAATTTAATGGAGAACGCAGTAAAGCATTCGAAAGATGTAAACACGATTGAGTTAACTGTTATAAAGGAAGACAATTATGCTGTTTTTACGGTTCGAGATTATGGACAAGGATTTCAGAAGAATGAAATCCCTAGGTTATTTGAGGGGGCCATTGTTTCTGTTTCAGATAGTAATAATGATGGAAGTAAAAACATGGGGATTGGTCTATCTCTTTGTAATGCAATTATAAAAGCCCACAAAGGAAAAATATATGCAAGAAATGCGGAAGATAAAGGAGCAGTGGTTTCCTTTTATCTACCTTTAAGGAAGGAGTAAAGAAGATGCCAAATAATCAAACCGTACTTGTAATTGAGGATGAAAACAGTATAAGTAATTTTATGACGACAATACTCAATGCAAACAAATATCAAGTAATTCATGCGAGAAATGGATCAGAGGCAATGATGATGATTACTTCCTATTGTCCAGATATTATTTTGTTAGATTTGGGACTACCTGATATAGATGGCATTAACATTATTAAATTTGTAAGGGAATGGTCAGAGGTTCCAATCATTGTAGTATCTGCAAGAGGACATGAGAGGGACAAGGTAGAAGCCCTTGATTTAGGAGCTGATGATTATATAACAAAACCATTTGCTACCTCAGAGCTTTTAGTTCGTATACGTACAGCTCTTAGACATGCTATGCGGTTGGAAAATATCAATATGAATAAAATTGATACCTATGCTGTGGGAGATTTATTCATTGACTTTAATAAAAGAGAGGTTAAAGTGGAAGGTAAGTTAGTACATTTAACTCAAATAGAGTATAAGATAGTATCTATGCTTTGCCATTATGCAGGAAGGGTATTGACCTATGATTATTTAATCAATAATATCTGGGGACCTCATGCTAAGTGTGATAATCAAATTCTCAGAGTAAATATGGCAAATATTCGAAGGAAACTAGAAAAAAATCCCGCCGAGCCACAGTATCTTTTTACAGAGGTTGGGGTAGGTTATCGTATGGTAGATGAAATATAGTAGTGAAAAAAACACATGGAAGGAGGCGTGAATATGATACAGAGGATTGCAAATAAAGCGTATAGAAGAAAAGCATGCTTCTGTATGATATTGGCAGCCTTTTTTTACATCTTTACTATTGTATTAAGTATTAATACCATCATAGAAGAAAAACAAATGTTTTTATCAAGTTATCGTACACACAAGGTGGATACCTCTAATTCTGGTAATATGACAACAGGGGGAGATAACAATGAACTACTATTTGGTAGTGCTTTGGTCTGTGATATGAATACCTATATTAATCAGTACCTAGTACAGGGTTCCATATGGAATAAATCGTCAGCACCCATTTTGAGATTTGTGCTTTCCTGGTTTGGTCTCATATTGGCCATTGGACTTATTATAAGATTTTTGTATTTAATAAAACGAGATAGACAACTAAACTATAAATTTTATTTGGATACCATTCTAACGTATATACATAATTGCGATGGAGCAAAGACCATCAATATTTTTTAGAACATAATAAAATTAGATGGGAGAACATTATGAAAAAAGGACGTTGGAAATTTTTAATTGGAACACCTTTAATACTAGCTTTATTAGCATTAGCTATTTTTGGATTAGGTAATATTAAGGGTGCAAAGGATATTCGTTTAGGAATTGATACAAAAGGTGGAGTGGAAGCAGTTTTTACTCCTGTAAATTTAGATCGTAATCCTACAGATAGTGAAATGGAAAGTGCTAAACGAATTATTGAGCTTAGAATGGATAGTCAAAATATTCTAGACCGTGAGGTAACCATTGACAAGAAGAATAATGCTATTATAGTTCGTTTTCCTTGGAAGTCAAATGAGACAAACTTTGATCCAAGTAAAGCAATAAAAGAATTGGGAGCAATGGCGAAACTTACTTTTCAAGATGAGGCTGGTAAGGAATATCTTGATGGTAGTACTGTAAGTAGTGCGAAAGCAGCCTTAGACTCTAGTAATAATAGGCCTATTGTGCAATTGGAGTTTAATACAAAAGGAACTAAGCAGTTAGAAGAGGCTACCAATGCTTTGTATGGTAAAACTCTAGTAATTATGATGGATAGTACTGAAATTTTTAGTGGAACGGGTTCTGCTAGAATTACAGATGGTAAAGCTCAAATTACTGGTTTATCATCTTTAAATGAAGCACAAGTGCTTGCAGAAAAAATAGAAGCTGGTGCATTACCATTTTCCCTTCAGACTTCTAATAATAGTACAATCAGTCCTAGTCTTGGAGAAGATGCCCTTAATATTATGATTTATGCAGGCCTTATTGCTTTTGGCCTAGTAATGATCTTTATGATAGGATACTATCGTTTACCTGGTATTATTAGTATTATCACTCTTATTTTCCAAATATCTGTTCAGTTACTATGCTTATCTGTTCCTCAGATGACATTAACTCTTCCAGGTATTGCTGGTTTGATTTTGTCAGTTGGTATGGCAGTAGATGCTAATATCATTATTTCAGAACGTATCAGTGAGGAAATTAAAAAAGGAAAAACCATTCGAAGTGCAATATTAGTGGGTAATCACAATGCCTTCTCGGCAGTATTAGATGGTAACCTTACTACAGCAATTGTTGCTGTTATCTTAATGGTTTTTGGCTCAGGAACCATGTTAAGCTTTGGTTATACACTTCTTACTGGTGTTATTTTAAACTTAATAGTTGTGCTTCTTTCAAAGCATCTTTTATCTGGTATCCTTGGATTCGATTGGTTTAATAAAGAGAAGTTCTTCTTAAAGAAAAAAGATAAAAAAAGACTTCATTTTTACAAGAAGAGATGGTATGCATTTGCGTTTTCTATCGGTGTTGTATTAATTGGGTTTGTAATGTGCTTTGTAAAAGGCGTAAAGTTAGATACCATGTTTTCTGGTGGTGCTATTCTAAAGTACAGCTATGAAAATACGGTTGATAAAAAAACATCAGAAGATGCTGTAAGTAAAACAATTGATAGAACTGCAACTATTCAGTTTACAAAAGATTTATCCAATACTGGCAAAAAAATGGTGGTAACATTAGCTGGTAAAGAAGGTCTTTCTGCTCAAAATCAAGACAAGCTATATGAAGCGTTAAAGGCAGCAAATCCGAATTCTAACTTAAAGCTTGTGGAGTCTTATGTAGTAGAACCATATATTGGAAGACAAGCTTTAGAAGATTCAGGAATAGCAATACTCTTAGCTATGATTTTCATTACCTTATACGTATGGATAAGATTTAGGTCGATTGGTGGTTTGTCAGCGGGACTTATGTCCTTAGTAGCCCTAGTACATGACGTCGCCTTTGTATTCTTTACCTTTGTAGTATTTAGAATTCCTTTAAATGATGCCTTTGTGGCGGTTACGTTAACAATTCTTGGTTATTCTATTAACGATACCATTGTTATGTTTGACCGTGTACGTGAAAATAATAGAAGTATTGAGTACAAAGGACAGGGAATTGATGAAGTGGTAGAACACAGTATTACACAGACTTTCTCACGTTCTATTAATACTTCCATTACTACCACGATGTGTATCGCTTGTGTATTAGTTATGGCAATACTATTTGGTATCAATTCGATTCGTGTATTTGCTTTACCTATGCTATTAGGTTTAGTAAGTGGTTGTTATAGCTCAGTATTCTTAGCTGGTCCATTGTGGGTACGCTGGAAGCTGAGGAAGAAGAGGTCATAATGGTTGATTCAATTATACAAAACATAACTGACATGATGTCAGGCTCTGTGCCAAAGGAACTGATTGTATTTATTATTTCAATGGTACCGATATTGGAATTAAGAGGTGGGCTGGTTGCAGCCTCCCTCTTAGATATAGAAATGTATAGAGGGGCACTGTTCTGCATTATAGGTAATTTACTTCCAATCCCTTTTATATTGCTATTTATTATGCCAATTATGAGGTGGATGAAGACAAAACCAGGTTTTCGTAAGGTAGCAGCTTGGTTAGAACGTAAATCGGAAGAAAAAGGGGACAAACTCGGGAAATACGAATTTTGGGGACTATTACTTTTTGTTGGAATTCCTCTACCAGGAACAGGTGCCTGGACAGGTGCTTTAGTGGCTGCCTTCTTAGGGATAAAGTATAAGAAAGCTTTACTTGCAATTACAGGTGGAGTCCTGCTTGCGGCATGTATCATGTGTTTTTTAGCTTATGGAATTCCTGCTATTGTGTCCCTGTTTTAGAAGATAAAACTATTCAACTGTAAAAATTGAAAGGTACAGGTGTTAAAATGAATTTCTTTAATCTGTTAACTTTATTGGGAGGATTAGCATTCTTTCTATATGGAATGACAGTTATGTCAAATGGTTTGGAAAAGATGACTGGAGGCAAACTAGAACGAGCACTACGGAGTATGACTTCTAACCCAGTTAAGGGAATTGCTCTTGGTGCTGGAATCACAATTGCTATACAATCATCCTCAGCTATGACAGTTATGTTGGTTGGCTTTGTAAATTCAGGGATTATGGAATTAAAGCAAACAGTTAGTATCATTATGGGTTCTAACATAGGTACTACGTTAACTGCCTGGTTATTATCCCTTACTGGAGTTGGAGATGATAATTTCTTCATTTCTTTAATGAAACCATCGTCATTTTCACCAGTGATTGCCTTAGTTGGTATCCTTATGATTATGCTTTCAAAAAGCACTAAAAAGAAGGATATCGGTAATATAATGTTAGGTTTCGCTATCTTAATGTTTGGTATGGATCTTATGGCACAAGCAGTGGAACCATTAAAGGATATGCCAGAATTTACAAAGATTTTAACTTACTTTAACAATCCAATTTTAGGAGTAGCTACTGGTGCAATCTTTACAGGAATTATTCAAAGTTCAGCAGCGAGTGTAGGTATCTTAATAGCTCTTTCGGGTACGGGATTTATTACATATGGTATGGCTATGCCAATTATTTTTGGACAGAACATTGGTACCTGTGTTACAGCCTTACTGTCTAGTATCGGTGTAAATAGAAATGCAAAGCGTGTTGCAATTATACATATTAGTTTTAATTTAATAGGAACTATTGTATGGTTATGCATATTCTATTTGTTAAACTATCTTATTGGTTTTGCTTTTGTAGAGCTTCCTATTAATGAAGTTGGAGTTGCAGCTATACACAGTATCTTTAATGTATGTACTACTTTATTGTTATTACCATTTATGAAGCACTTAGAGAAGCTATCAAGATGGGTAATTAAGGATAAGAAGGATGAGAAGCAACTGGCCAATGAAATTGCATTTATTGACCAACGTTTACTTAATACTCCAAGTGTAGCAATGGCAGAGTGCGAAGCAAAGGTAAAGGAAATGGCTGGTGTTGCCCATGAAGCTATCAAACATTCTATTAGCTTACTAACTAATTTCTCTGATGAGAAGTGTGAAGCAGTAAAGTTAAGTGAAGAGAAAGTTGATCATTACGAAGATATTCTAGGAACTTACTTGATTCAGCTAAGTGGAAAGGAATTAACGGATCGTGACAGCCAGAAGATTAATAATTTACTTCATGTTATTGGAGATTTTGAACGTCTTGGTGATCATGCGCTTAACATAATGGAACTAGCAGAAGAGATTAATAAAAAACAGCTAGCATTTTCAGATCATGCTAGGGCTGAGCTACAGGTTATGGAAGGTGCTGTTTTAGAAATTTTAGATATTACTATTTCAGCATTCTATAATGAAGATTTAAAAATGGCTAAGGAAGTTGAGCCGTTAGAAGAAGTAATTGATGAGTTGGAAGAGAAATTAAAGAACCGTCATATTAAGAGACTTCAGGATGGTGCTTGTAGTATTACACAGGGCTTTGTATTTGTAGATTTACTTGCTAATTTTGAAAGAATCTCTGATCATTGTTCTAACGTTGCGGTTAGTATGATTCAAACACATGCAGCAAGCTTTGAGATACATGAATACCTACATAGCCAAAAAACCTTACTGGACAAGGATTTTATTGAAACAAGAGAACGATATAAAGAAAAGTACGCACTTTAATGTGCTACAAAGAAGCTTAGACATTTAATTGTCTAAGCTTCTTTGTAGTATACATTTTTATATGGGATGAAATATTTAAAAGTACATAGAGTAATAATATAGAAAATGGTATAATAAGTGAAAGGTTACCAATTACTTCTGCTAGATTATTAAATGGGAAGGGAGAAGCAAAATGAATATATTATTAACTGCTTTTAAAGGCCACAATAATTCCTCAAAAGTGTTATTAGATCTAATCTCCTCTAAACGGGGAGTCGATGAACTATATTTGGATAATAATTTTCAGAAATGTGAATCCCAACTAAATTATCAACTTGATAGAAAGAGATATGATGTGATATTTTCCTTCGACCAAGTGGGTGATAGTGATCAGATTATGATAGAGACTTCAGCTAACTTGGATGGTAATACTTTATTAACAACGTACTCAGTGGATACCCTTTATCAATTTCTCAAAGCAGAAAATTATAAAGTTGAATTATCAAAGAACGCTGGAACAGATTTAGCCAACCATGTATATGCAGTGGGATTGGAGCGAATAGCCAAGGATTTATTTACTACCCAGATGATTTTACTTCATATTCCAAGTTTGAGTAGGATTGATATATTAAGATTAGCAAAAGATTTATCTTTCTATTTCAGTCACTTGTCGTAAGAATCAAATAAATTTTGTTTTTTTAAAGATATATTGGAAATTAGGACAGATTGTGGTAAAATAGATATGTTAATGTTATTATTTCGTTGTTTACCTAAAAAGGTGAAGGAATATATCGTAATAGGAGGAAATTATATGGGGTTTTTTAAGGATTTTAAAGATGATTTTTCCCAGGCAGTAAATGAGTTGCTACCAGATGATGTCATTACTGATAGTGATGAAGAACTTCTTTTTCAGGATGATGAGTTAGTGGATACATTAGAAGATATAACTACGGAAAAGGATGTAGATGAAAAAGAGATACCTGTCTCAGATTTGGAGAGAACAGACAAGATTGATGCAAATGTAGAAGCCTTTTTAAAGAAGGTGAAGGCATTAGATGAAGGTAAGGACCTAGAGGAAGACATGGATTTTAAATTGGATGATGTAATGGAATCCGATGATGATATGATTTTTACCAATGCTATGGTAAATGAAAAAGATGATACATTAATAAGTGATGGTCCTGACATTAGTTTTAGTGTAGGTGATGATGATTTGTTAGAAACGATCCAGACTCAAGAAGATTTTGAAAGTCTGAGTCTTGCTGATGCTATTAATGAAGCAGAGGTAGACAATATTATTAGTTCTATAGATAATGAGGAGGACAAGATGATAACAGAAATAGCGAATGAAAAAGACCAAAAGGAAGATGTAGTTGGACTTCAGGAGATTAGAGAAGAGAGAACAGTCAACAGTTCTGAGGTTACTGTTATAGGTAAGAACACTGTAATCAGTGGTAATATTAGTGCTGGTGGAAGTCTAGAAGTGTATGGTAAGGTGGAAGGTGATATCGACTGTGGTGGAAAGCTTTCTATCAATGGTGTTGTTAAGGGAAATTCTAAGGCTCAGGAAGTATTTGTTAATGCAAAACGTTTAGAAGGAAATATTGAAAGTACTGGAAACATTAAAGTAGGTCAGGGTACAGTAATTGTTGGAGATGTCAATGCAAGTGCTGGTGTCATTGCTGGAGCTATTAAAGGCCAGATAGATGTTAAAGGAGCTGTTGTTTTAGATTCTACAGCAATAGTAAAAGGTAACATAAAAGCAAAATCTGTTCAAATTAATAATGGTGCAGTGGTAGATGGTTACTGTTCCTTAGTTTATGCAGATGTTGATTTGGAAAATGTTTTTGACGAATAAGTATTAGTACATAATAAATGTAAAAAGGCTATTGTAATAAATAAAGGTTTATTACAATAGCCTTTTCTTGATGAAAAAAATGTGTTACAATATGTAAAGTTCTAAGAATTGGATATATAGAAAGGATGTTTTGGATGGATAAAGCTGGTAATACTAAGAATGAAGTATTAAGTCAACAGCAGCGTAATGAGATTATCACTACGATAAAATACACGAATGTTTCTTTTGGTACCTTAGGTTTTTTTTATGATGTAAGAAGACTTATGAGTGACAAATTATTAAACAACGAGACGGGATTTGATGCTGTAAACTTCACTGTAGGGAAGGAGCAGGGAGTTGTTAAAAAGTTAAGTAAAGCGTTACTTGGCGATTCTCGCATTGTGAACTGCATGGAAGAAAGTTCTACAAGAGTAGATGAGTTAGATAGTTTTTTAAAGTCAATTCAAGTTGTAGGAAATGCTCTTGAGAATAAAGTAGTGATTGGTAGGGAGTTAAACTGCCAAGTATATCTAGAGTTACCACGTGGAAACCGCCTTACAATCAATAAAGCAAATCTTTTAGAGGGTACAGAATTTGTAGTTCAGAATAAATACAATATTTATAATACAGAAGGCTTTACCCTTGCCTTCGTGACAGATAAGTGGAAGGTTTCCATAGTGCCTGAAGCGAAGGATGGGATGAAGGGTTCTGGAGAAGTATATCTTTATGTAGCAGAAGGCAATATAGTTAGAAGATATCTAGCATCAAGCTTTTTTGATGTAACCCCACTTCTGATGATGTATAAAGGATAGATGCTAAAATTTGTTGAAAAACAGGTTGGTTTATTATATAATTAAATGCAAGCTGTGTATAGCAATAATTTACTATTTTCAATATGGTAAATACGTGAAAGATATCTTACAGGATAGAAGATCCATATAAGTATAGAAAGGCATGAGTTGACTGTGGAGAATTATAAGAGAGTATTTCTTAAGCTAAGTGGAGAAGCATTAGCAGGTGATAAAAAGACAGGATTCGATGAAGAAACTTGCATTAAAGTTGCTAAGCAGGTAAAAGAATTAGTCGATCATGGTGTTCAAGTAGGTATTGTAATTGGTGGAGGTAACTTCTGGAGAGGAAGAACCAGCGAAACCATTGATAGAACAAAGGCTGACCAGATTGGGATGTTAGCTACAGTAATGAATTGTATCTATGTATCTGAGATATTCAGACATGTAGGAATGAAAACACAGATTTTAACACCATTTGAATGTGGTTCCATGACAAAGTTGTTCTCTAAAGATAGAGCCAATAAGTATTTTGATAAAGGTATGGTTGTCTTTTTTGCAGGTGGTACTGGACACCCTTATTTTTCAACAGATACGGGGATTGTTTTACGTGCTATAGAGATGGAAGCTGACGTGATTCTATGTGCGAAAGCCATAGATGGTGTCTATGATAGTGATCCTAAGAAGAATAAAGCTGCACAAAAATATGATGAAGTATCTTTTGAAGAAGTAATTGAGAAAAAGTTGTCAGTGATTGATTTGACTGCATCTATTATGTGCTTAGAAAATAAAATGCCACTTTTAGTATTTGGGCTGAATGAAGAAAATAGTATAGTGAACTCTGTTTCTGGAAAGTTCACTGGAACAAGGGTTACTGTATAAATTGTAACAAGGGTTTTTGGAAGATTATAAATTAGGAGGGTTCAAAATGGATTCAAGAATCGAACAATATGAAGTAAAGATGAATAAGACAATTGACACACTTAAGGAGGAGTATGTATCCATCCGAGCTGGACGAGCTAATCCACATATTCTTGATAAAATTCGTGTAGTATATTATGGACAGCCATCTACATTGCAATCAGTTGCTAATGTATCCGTTCCAGAACCTAGAGTCATTATGATTCAACCATGGGAAAGCAGCTTAATTAAAGAAATTGAAAAGGCTATTTTGGCTTCTGATGTAGGTATTACACCTTCTAACGATGGTAAGACAATTCGTCTTGTATTCCCAGAATTAACCGAGGAAAGACGTAAGGATTTAGTGAAGGATGTTAAGAAGAAGGCTGAGAATGCTAAAGTTGCTATTCGTAATATCCGCAGAGATGCTAACGATTCATTTAAGAAGATGAATAAAGCTAGTGAGATTACAGAGGATGAATTGAAGAATTTGGAAGATAAGATTCAGAAAATGACTGATAAGTTTGTTGCTGAGATTGATAAGACTATGGAAGCAAAATCAAAGGAAATCTTAACCGTATAAGCTTTCTGACCATAGGGGCGTATTTTGCGAACGCAAAATACGTCCTTCTATTAATATAGGAGGATTACAATGGCAATCACTAGCAATCTTTTAGAATTACAGATACCAAGGCATATTGCTATTATTTTAGATGGGAATGGTAGATGGGCGAAAAAGCGCTTTATGCCAAGAAATTATGGCCATGCACAGGGCAGTAAGAACGTTGAACGAATTTGTGAAGAAGCGTACAATATGGGAGTGGAATACCTTACAGTGTATGCTTTTTCTACAGAAAACTGGGGAAGACCTCAGTCGGAAGTGGATGCTTTAATGAAGCTTCTTCGCAATTATATGAAGGACTGTGTAAAGACCACAACAAAAAATAATATGCGTGTGCGAATTTTGGGTGATATTGATGCGCTGGATGAGGATTTAAGGGAAAGTATCCGTGAGTTGGAACGTATTAGTGAATCAAACACAGGGCTTAATTTTAATATTGCTCTCAATTATGGTAGTAGAGATGAGATTCTTAGAGGAGTAAAGAAGTTAATAGAGGATTATGATAAAGGGTTAGTAAAGCTAGAGGAGATAGATGGTGACCTATTCTCTGGTTACCTAGATACAAAAGGGATTCCAGATCCTGACCTACTCATTCGAACTAGTGGAGAACAAAGATTGTCTAACTACCTATTATGGCAGTTGGCATATACAGAATTCTATTTTACAGATGTACTTTGGCCAGACTTTGACAAAAAGGAATTAATAAAGGCCATCGAATATTATAATAGCCGCGATAGAAGATACGGTAAAGTTTAGGGGGAAATAGCATGTTTGTTACACGCTTATTAAGCGGAATTGTATTATTAGCAATTATGGTTAGCACTGTTATCTTAGGTGGGGATGTATTATTTGGTTTAGTAGTGTTGATTAGCCTTATTGGTCTTATGGAATTATATCGTGTAGTTAATATTCATAAGACGGTACTAGCACTTGCTGGATATTTAGCTACATTAGCATTAGATTTTTCTATATACTTTGGTTATTCAGATTGCATGTTTTACACAATTGTTGTACTACTATTGGTAGTAATGTCGATTTACGTTATTCTTTATCCAAAATATAAATCAGAGCAAATTGCCATGACAGTATTTGGTTTTGTGTATGTTTCCATCATGTTATCTTATTTATATCAGCTTAGAATATTAGATCATGGAGTATATCTAATCTGGTTAGCTTTTATTGGAGCTTGGGGTTCTGATACTTGTGCATACTGTGTTGGTATGTTAATCGGAAAGCATAAGCTTCCTAGTCAGTTAAGTCCTAAAAAATCTATTGAGGGATGTATTGGTGGTGTCGTTGGTGCTGGCTTAATTGGTTTTATTTATGCCACAGTATTTAAAAGTCACTTGACAACCATTGATAATCCACAGGTAAGTCTTGCTGTTATAGGAGCTGCTTCTAGTGTTCTTTCACAGATAGGTGATTTGGCTGCATCTGCAATTAAGAGGAATCATGGTATTAAGGATTATGGGAAATTAATTCCTGGCCATGGGGGTATTTTAGATCGTTTTGATAGTATCATATTCACCGCTCCTATTGTTTACTTACTTTTAATGACAATTCTATAATGGACGATCCTCAAATTAGTATATTAACAGTTAGGAAGACAAAAAAGATGAAAAAAATAGTTTTGCTTGGTTCTACAGGTTCCATTGGAACTCAGACGTTAGATATTGTTCGTTATAATAAGGATATTCGCGTAACTGCAATTGCTGCCGGTAGCAATATTGTAAAGTTAAAGGAACAAATAGAAGAATTTATGCCTGAGGTAGTATGTGTCTACGACTATAAAAAGGCAAAAGAATTAAAGGCTCAGCTTATTAATCTACCGGTTAAGGTAGTATCAGGAATGGAAGGGCTTATTGAATGTGCCACCATGAAGGATGCACAGATTGTGGTGACTGCCATGGTAGGTATGATAGGTATACGACCTACTATTGAGGCTATTAAGGCTGGAAAAGATATCGCTCTTGCTAATAAAGAGACTTTGGTAACTGCTGGTCATATTATTATGCCACTTGCCAAGGAGATGGGAGTTAACATACTTCCTGTAGATAGTGAGCATTCGGCTATTTTTCAATGTATCAATGGGGAAAATAGAGAGGAAATTAGTAAGATTATACTGACTGCCTCTGGAGGACCGTTCCGTGGTAGAAAAAAGAAGGAATTAGAGAATATCCAGGTAGAGGACGCCCTAAAACATCCCAACTGGGCAATGGGACAAAAGATTACCATTGATTCCTCTACTATGGTAAATAAAGGACTAGAAGTAATAGAGGCAAAATGGTTATTTGGTCTTAATCTAGACCAAATTGAAGTAGTCGTACAACCGCAAAGCGTAATTCATTCTATGGTGGAGTTTGCTGATGGGGCTGTTATGGCTCAACTTGGAACTCCTGATATGAGATTGCCAATACAGTATGCACTCTATTATCCCATAAGAAAAATGCTACCTGGTGAGAGACTTAACTTCTATGAGTTAAATGGACTTACCTTTGAAGCACCTGATACTAAGAACTTCCCAGCTCTTAAGTTAGCTTATGAAGCTGGTAGGAGGGGTGGAAGTATGCCAACGGTGTTTAATGCAGCCAATGAGCGGGCAGTAGCAATGTTTCTTAATCGTCAAATTGGATATCTAGATATTGTAAGAATAATTGAACAGTCCATGAGAAATCACGATTTTATAGATAAACCTAATCTTGATGAAATTCTAAGAATCGAACAAGACACATATGATTTTATTAATAGTACCTGGAAGGATAAGTGTTAAGAAAATAGGATATAGGAGGGTTACATGAAGATAATCATTGCATTACTTGTATTTAGTATAATAATTATATTCCATGAACTAGGACACTTCCTTCTAGCAAAAAAGAATGGAATTAAAGTAAATGAATTTTCCCTAGGTATGGGACCGCGTTTACTTAGTTATCAAGGGAAGGAAACTAGGTATTCACTTAAATTATTCCCTATTGGTGGCTCTTGTATGATGCTTGGAGAGGACGAAACCTGCGAGGATGAAAGAGCTTTTAATAAAAAGGGAGTATGGGCAAGGATCTCGGTAATAGCCGCAGGGCCTATATTTAATTTTATCTTAGCCTTTATCTTAGCCTTATTTGTGGTAGGTTTAACAGGCATTGATAAACCAGTCATTACAAGTGTGAAAGAAGGTTTTGCCGCAGAACAAGCTGGTCTAAAAGAAGGGGATGTGATTACTAGTATTAATGGTTCTTCTGTTGATATTGGCAGGGATATTAGTGTATATCTTCAATTTCATCCAATTGAGGATAGTGAACCAATCGATATCACCTATAAGAGAGATGGAGAAAGCCATAAAGCTACGTTAATCCCTACTAGTTATGAAAAATTTCTTTTGGGCTTTGGCCATGACGGGGGAGACAAACCTTGTGAAGTTATATCTTTAACTGAGAATGGTGCTTTTGAGTCAGCAGGAATGAAGAATGGTGATTTACTGGTAGCGGTGGATGGTCACCCTATAAAAACATGTGAGGAACTTGTTGCGTATTTTGATAAATATCCACTTACAAGTAACCCTGTGAAAATTACTTATCAAAGAGATGGAAAAGAGAATTCGATAGAAATTACGCCTAAGTCGAGTGGTACCATATTTACTCTTGGATTAGCATATAATCAAAGTCGATCAGGTAAGCAGACCAATCCGCTAAAGATTGTTAAATACAGCTATTCAGAAGTGAAATTCTGGATTAAGACCACAGTGGCAAGTGTAGGTCAATTGATTATGGGCAAGGTGTCTACAGATGAAATCAGTGGCCCGGTTGGAATTGTAGATATGATTGGTGACTCCTATGAGGCAGCAAAGGCAATTGATTTTAAGACGGTATTTCTAAACCTGGCTTCTTTTATCATTCTTCTAAGTGCCAATCTTGGGGTAATGAATTTACTCCCATTTCCTGCATTAGATGGTGGTCGTCTTGTGTTTCTATTAATAGAGGCCATTCGTGGTAAACCAATACCTGCTGAAAAAGAAGGTTTGGTTCATTTTATAGGTTTTGTACTATTAATGCTTTTAATGATATTCGTAGTTTATAATGATTTAATACGTATCTTTGGATAAAAATAAGTTAAGCTGTCAGCAGGAGGAACTGTTGGCAGCTTTTATTATCTATTATAAATAGTAATGTGGTGGAAGGTTCTAAGAGTAATTCATTTTTATATAGAAATGTGGTATAATAATCGAAGGTGTGAGTATAACCAGTAAAGGAGAATAACTTATGTTAAGAAATGAAACAAAGACTATTAGGATTGGCGATCGTTTTATTGGTGGCAATCATCCTATTTTAATACAATCTATGACAAATACGAAAACAGAAGATATAAAAGCGACTGTGGAGCAAATCTTACGACTAGAGGAGGTTGGCTGTGATATTGTTAGGCTAGCTGTTCCTACTATGGAGGCTGCTAAAGCTTTTGAAAAGATAAAAAAACAAGTACACATCCCTATGGTAGCAGATATCCATTTTGACTATCGTCTAGCCCTAGAGGCCATGAAACATGGAGCAGATAAGATTCGTATTAATCCTGGCAACATTGGTTCTAATGACCGGGTTAAGGCTGTAGTAGATATGGCAAAGGAGAGAGAAATTCCAATTCGAATTGGTGTTAATAGTGGGTCTTTGGAAAAACATATTTTAGACAAATATGGTAAGGTTACAGCTACTGGAATTGTAGAGAGTGCCTTAGATAAGGTGGCAATGGTGGAGGAATTGGGATATGATAATTTAGTAATTAGTATTAAGTCCTCTAACGTGTTAATGTGTGTAGAAGCTCACAAGCTTATCGCTAAGAAGACCTCCTATCCTTTACATGTAGGAATCACAGAGTCTGGTACTCTTCATTCTGGGAATGTGAAGTCTAGTGTTGGACTAGGAATCATTTTATACGAGGGGATTGGTAATACGATTCGAGTTTCTTTAACAGGTGATCCAGTGGAAGAAATTAAGACTGCAAAGGTCATTTTAAAGAGTTTAGGTCTTAGAGATGGTGGTGTAGAGGTAGTTTCTTGCCCAACCTGTGGAAGAACCCAGATTAATCTCATTGATCTTGCTAATCAAGTGGAAGCTATGGTACAAAGCTATGACCTTGATATAAAAGTGGCTGTTATGGGTTGCGTAGTAAATGGACCTGGTGAAGCTAAGGAAGCGGATATAGGTATCGCCGGAGGCCGAGGAGAAGGACTTATTATTAAAAAAGGCGAGGTAGTTAAAAAGGTTTCGGAGGATAAGTTATTAGACGAACTTCGTCATGAACTAGATAACTTTAAGAAGTAATGTAAAGAGGGGAAGCCATGTTATTTTTTGATTCATTTGATCAATTCGAAGTTCATCAAAAGCTTGTGGAATTATTCCAATTTGTAGAGGTGAAGAAGGTTACCTTACATCAAGCAACTAAGGTGATTACCATTAGTATAGAAAGTGAAAACATAATTCCTTATCAATATATGAGAACCATGGAAAAGCAAATGGAAAGAAGGTTATTTCCTGGTTGGACTATAAAATTAAAGGAGAGCTATCGCCTAAAGTATAACAATAGCCTACCTGAGGTTATGAATCAATATAAGATCACTTTATGTGAGGAATTAAGAGAAGAGAGTGCAATCTTATCCTTATATATTAGTAATGATCAATATGAGATCAAAGATAATACCATTACCATAAGGATGGAGAATAATTTTATATCCAAATCTTATTTTCAAACATTGAAGCAGTTCTTGACATCTGTGATGGAAGAACGGTTTGGTTTAAGCATACAGGTATCTTTGGAATTATATGAGGGTGAAAAGAAGGAAGAGACAGAGGATTATAATAAGGCTATGGAGCGTCATAAGCTTCGTCAGAAGGAAGTAATAGAAAATCCTATTAAGAATGAGGATCCTTTCAATACTGGTAAGGAAGTTAGTACAAAAGAGTCTATATCCAAGGTAGAAGTTAAGCAAAAGCCTAAGAACGCTTCTGGAAACTTTGGTGAAAAGAAAGAGGCAGCAGGATTTACTCGAAAATATAATGAGGATAAGAAGAGTGCCTTTACACCAAGAAGAAAACTTCCAGAAGATCCAAGTGTGGTATATGGACGAAACTTTGAAGGAGACTTGGTATCTATTATTGATATTCAGGATGAAATTGGAGAAGTTGTTATCCATGGAAAGATAGTAACATCAGATGCTAGAGAACTACGTAATGGAAAAACATTATATATCTTTTCTATCACAGATTTTACAGACAGTATTAGTGTAAAGCTGTTTTTAAATGCAGAAGAAGCAAAGGACACCATGGAAACACTTAAAAAGGGGAATTTTGTACTTCTAAAAGGTATGGCTATTTATGATACGTATTCTAAAGAGATAAGTATAGGTTCAGTAGTAGGAATTAAGAAAACCTCTGATTTTACCACAAAACGTATGGATAAGAGCGAAGAGAAACGTGTTGAGCTACACTGTCATACGGTGATGAGTGATATGGATGCGGTTACCAATGTGAAGTCCCTTGTGAAGAGGGCTTTAGAATGGGGACATCCTGCCATCGCTATTACGGATCATGGGGTAGTGCAATCCTTCCCAGAAGCCAATCATGCCGTGGATAAGGATTCTCCTATCAAGATTATCTATGGAATGGAAGCCTATCTAGTAGATGATACGAAACAGATTGTAGAAAATGATAAAGGACAGAGCTTAGATGCTCCTTGTGTCGTATTTGACTTGGAGACTACTGGTTTTGATTCAAGTATCAATCATATCATTGAAATAGGTGCGGTAAAGGTGATAAATGGTCAGATTGTAGATCGGTACTCCACCTTCGTAGACCCAAAAGTTCAGATTCCAGGGCGAATTACTGAGCTTACAAGCATCACAGATGAGGATGTTAAGGATGCTAAGGGAATAGAAGAAATCCTCCCTGAGTTTTTAGAGTTTTGTAAAGGCTGTGTACTAGTAGCCCACAATGCCTCCTTTGACGTTGGCTTTATTGTGGCTAAGGGGAAACTTCTTGATATTGGGATTGATTATACGGTTATTGATACAGTAAGCTTAGCTAGGTATCTACTTCCAAACCTGTCCAAATACAAGCTTAACCTTGTGGCAAAGGAGCTTGGCATTGTACTTGAAAATCATCACCGTGCTGTAGATGATGCTTTTGCCACGGCTGAGATTTTTGTGAAGTTTATTGAAATGCTGAAGGAACAGGGGATTAGCACGTTAAAGGGAATTAATGACGCAGCTAAGCTCACCCCAGAAGCAATAAAGAAGATGCCAACCTATCATGGAATCATCCTAGCAAAGAATGATATAGGCCGGGTGAATTTGTACAAATTAGTTTCTCTGTCTCATATCGAGTATTTTGCTAGAAGGCCTAGGATTCCTAAGAGTTTATTACAGGAGAATCGAGAAGGGTTAATTATAGGCTCTGCTTGTGAAGCTGGTGAGGTCTTTCAAGCTATTGTAAGAAATCAACCAGAGGAAGAGATTAAACGGGTAGTAGATTTTTATGACTACTTGGAGATTCAGCCTCTCGGTAACAATGAATTTATGATTGAAAGTGAATATTATGAGGTTAGCTCTATGGAGGATATCATGGAGCTTAATCGGAGAGTCATTGAATGTGGTGACCGATATAACAAACCTGTAGTAGCTACCTGTGATGCTCATTTTCTAGATCCCGATGATGAGATATATCGTAGAGTAATTATGGCTGGTAAAGGGTTTAAGGATGCTGACAAACAGCCACCTCTTTACTTGCGTACCACAGAGGAAATGTTAGAGGAATTTGCTTACCTTGGTAGTGCAAGGGCGAAAGAAGTGGTAATTACCAATACCAATAAAATTGCTGATATGATTGAGAAGATAAGTCCTGTACGACCTGATAAATGTCCTCCAGTGATTCCAGATTCAGATAAGACCTTACGTCGTATCTGTTATGAGAAAGCACATTCTATGTATGGTGAGGAGTTGCCAGAACAGGTACTTAATAGATTAGAGCATGAGCTTAATTCGATTATCAATAATGGCTTTGCAGTAATGTATATCATTGCACAAAAGCTAGTGTGGAAATCAAATGAGGATGGGTATTTGGTTGGCTCTCGTGGTAGTGTTGGTTCCTCTTTTGTTGCTACCATGGCAGGTATTACAGAGGTTAATCCTCTTCCTGCGCATTACTATTGTGGGAAGTGCCATTACTCTGATTTTACTTCCGAGGAAGTAAAAAAGTTCGCAGGTAGCTCAGGTTGTGATATGCCAGATAAACCTTGTCCGGTGTGCGGAGAACCTTTATGTAAAGATGGACATGATATACCTTTTGAGACCTTCCTCGGTTTTTATGGAGATAAGGAGCCGGATATCGATCTTAACTTTTCTGGAGAATACCAGAGTAAGGCTCATGATTATACGGAGGTTATTTTTGGCAAGGGGCATACCTTCCGTGCGGGGACCATTGGTACTTTAGCGGATAAAACGGCCTTTGGTTTTGTAAAGAATTATTATGAGGAACATGGTATTCGTAAGAGAAATGCAGAGATAGATCGAATTGTAGCTGGTTGCGTAGGGGTAAGAAGGACTACTGGTCAGCATCCTGGTGGAATCATCGTTCTTCCTCATGGAGAGGAGATTTATTCTTTTACTCCTGTTCAAAGACCTGCCAATGATATGTCAACAAAAACAATAACGACACATTTTGATTACCACTCCATCGACCATAATCTACTGAAACTAGATATACTTGGCCATGACGATCCAACTATGATTCGTATGCTAGAAGATTTGACAGGAATCGATGCTAAGAAAATTAGTTTTGATAATGAAAAGGTGTTATCGCTATTTGAAACGACAGAAGCTCTTGGAATTACTCCTGACAAATTGGTGGATTGTGACAGGGGAAGTCTTGGTATCCCTGAGTTTGGTACAGATTTTGTTATGCAGATGCTTAGAGATACAAAACCAAAGAATTTCTCTGATCTTGTTCGTATCTCTGGACTTTCCCATGGTACGGATGTATGGCTAAACAATGCACAGTACTTTATTGCCAATGGAAACTGTACCCTGTCTACAGCAATTTGTACTCGTGATGATATTATGACCTTCTTAATATATAAGGGGGTAGAAAATGGTCTGGCCTTTAAGATAATGGAAAGTGTTCGTAAAGGTAAGGGTTTAACTGAGCAGATGGAAGAGGCTATGAAGGAACAAGGAGTAGAGGATTGGTATATTGAATCCTGTAAACGAATTAAGTATATGTTCCCTAAGGCTCATGCTGTGGCCTATGTTATGATGGCCTTTCGTATTGCTTATTTTAAGGTGTATTATCCACTTGCTTATTATGCAGCCTATTTTAGTATTCGTGCTTCTTCCTTTAGCTATGAGCTTATGTGTCAAGGAAAGTCTAAACTAGAATATTATATGGCAGATTATAAGAAGAGAAGTAATGAACTTACTAAGAAGGAACAAGACACCTATAAAGATATGCGAATTGTTCAAGAGATGTATGCTAGAGGTTTTGAGTTTTTACCGATTGATATCTATAAATCTCAAGCAAAGGACTTCCAGATTATTGACGGTAAGCTATTACCTTCCTTTAGTACCATAGATGGACTAGGAGACAAAGCGGCAGAAGCGGTAGTGGATGCTGTAAAAGATGGAAAATTTATGTCCAGAGATGACTTTAAAAATAGGACAAAAGTCAGTCAGTCAGTGATAGACTTAATGGTGGATTTAGGGATTTTATCGGATCTACCAGCTTCAAATCAGTTGTCACTATTTGATACAATGAACTGGTAGTTCCTTAGCAAAAAAGGACTATGTCGATAAAGAGGGCTCAGATGTTAGACAAAATAAATCTAACATTTTAAGATGCACTTTAGACATGGTCCTTTTTCCTTGTTCTAATGGATAACTATACTATTTCATACTAGCTTATTCCAATGACTCGTTGACAATCTTAGCTAGTCGATTCGTTTCTTTGGGAATCTCTAGAGTGTTTAGCCACTGGTTAGCTTCTTTCTCCATGGTATCCTTCACTGTGCTTGGAATATAGATTTCTACTATTTCATTCATATTGTGGATTCGTAAGGTTGACATCAATAACGTAATATGATGTAGGTTAAGAGAATTCTTCTTTCCAAGCATCATATCAGATATGGTCGCTGGTCTAAGACCGGACAATGCTGCAAGCTTTCGAACGGTTAGGTTACGCTCATTCATTCTGTCTGCTAATTTAAAGTGATAGCAAAAACCTAGCTCTTCTAATTCTTTATCTATGTTGCCGTAGGAGTTAGCCATACTTTGATGTCCATTTTGAGAAATTGTAACTTTTTTCATCTGTTCACCTATGTTTTATTCTTAGGCAGAGTTTATGCCTGTACGTCCTATTGTAAACGTAAGTGATTTAGAAATCTATTGGTAATAGGTGGACATAAGCTGTAGAAAAACCTTATGAAAAAGAGTTTCGCTTGCGAAACTCTCCGCCTGCGGCGGGTCGCGTAAGCGACATTATCCATACCGCCGCAGTGCGATTACCAGCTTTCTGTCTTTTAGAAAGCTTTTTTATTACATAGGATATTGCGAAGCAATTTCCTATGTAATAAAAAACAAAAAACGCAATCCAATTAAGGATTGCGTTTTTCGGGGTTGGGCTGTTATAAAAAACAGTCAGCAGCCTGTAGGGGAATCGAACCCCTGTTTCCGCCGTGAGAGGGCGGCGTCTTAACCTCTTGACCAACAGGCCGTACCGAACAATGACTATTATACATGATAGAAAATAAAATTGCAAGAGTTATTTTATTAATTTTTCAAATTTTTTTAAATACAGACACATTTCGCACCTAATAATACTTATTAAAATATACTTGCATTTAGTATGGAATAATGTTACAATGAACTTGTAGTTCAAATACATCTTACATCAAGGAGTGGATATTTACATCCACTCCTTGTATTATGTTTTCTTATTTTAATAAATTCTTACTTTTTAAGTATGAAGCTATTGTAATATGCAAAACTAGTAATGGAAGTAATAACTACAGTAAAATTGAATATGGAAAAGAGGAATGAATATGACGAAAAGGGAAGAATACGAAGCAAAGACAGAAGCTTTGGTCATGCCCCTGATTGACAAAAACCATTTTGAGCTAGTGGATGTAGAATATGTAAGAGAAGGTGGTAACTGGTTCTTACGTGTTTACATTGACAAAGAAGGTGGAATAACAGTTGATGACTGTGAACTTATTAGTCGTGCTTTAAGTGATCTTCTTGATGTAGAAGACTATATTCCAGATGCTTATATTTTAGAAGTTAGTTCTCCTGGATTAGGAAGACAACTAAAAAAGGATAAAGATTTTAAACGTAGCATAGGTGAGGTAATTGAGCTTAAGCTATATAAAGCAATAAATAAACAAAAAGAGTTTCAAGGAATTCTAGTTTCTTTTGATGAAGCTAGCTTAACTATTGAAATGGAAGATGGTAACCAAGAGAGCTTTCAACGAACAGATATCGCTATGGTTCGTTTGGCGCTTGATTTTTAATAGAAAATCTATTTAGGAGGATAAAACAATGGCAAAGAATAGTGAACTAATCGATGCTTTAGAACAAATTGAAAAAGAGAAAAATATTAGTAAAGAGATTTTATTAGAGGCAATTGAAAATTCACTGGTTGCAGCCTGCAAGAATCAATATGGCAAGGCAGATAACATCAAAGTATCCATTGATCGTGTTACTGGAGAAGTGAAGGTGTTTGCGGAAAAAGAAATCGTAGAACAGGTGGAAGATCCTATTTTACAAATTAGTAGAGAAGAAGGAATTCTTAAGTTTCCTAAGTTTAATGTAGGCGATGTAGTTCAGGTAGAAGTGACTCCTAAGAATTTTGGACGTATTGCAGCACAGAAAGCAAAACAGGTAGTAGTACAAAAGATACGTGAAGAAGAAAGAAAAGTACTATATGGTCTGTATTATGAAAAAGAAAAGGACATTGTGACTGGTATTGTACAGAGATATGTTGGAAACAATGTCAGCATTAACTTAGGTAAAGTAGATGCCATTTTAACTGAAAACGAACAGGTAAAAGGGGAGCATTTCCGTCCAACAGAGCGTATTAAACTATATGTATTAGAAGTTAAGGATACGACTAAAGGGCCTAAGATTACAGTGTCCAGAACACATCCTGAATTAGTTAAGCGTTTGTTTGAAGCGGAAGTTACCGAAGTAAAAGATGGTACTGTAGAAATTAAGAGTATTGCCAGAGAAGCTGGTTCTAGAACTAAGATGGCAGTAAGCTCTAATAACTATGATGTAGATCCAGTTGGTGCTTGTGTAGGTATGAATGGTGCCAGAGTGAATGCTATCGTAAATGAACTTAGAGGAGAAAAAATAGATATTATCAACTGGAGTGATGATCCTGCGATTCTAATCCAGAATGCATTAAGTCCTGCTAAGGTAATTAGTGTTACAGTAGCTGCTGATGAAAAGAGTGCAAAGGTTGTTGTACCAGATTATCAGTTATCCCTTGCTATTGGTAAGGAAGGACAGAATGCAAGACTAGCCGCAAGACTTACTGGCTATAAGATTGATATAAAGAGTGAATCTCAGGTTGAAGGATATAGCGACGAAGAATAAGAGGTAGGGAAAAGAGGTTACTATGAGTATGAAAAAGGTGCCGATGCGTCAGTGTGCGGGCTGTGGGGAAATGAAGAGTAAGAAGGAATTAATTCGTGTCATCAAGACCCCTGAAGACGATATTGTAATCGATACAACAGGAAAGAAAAATGGACGTGGAGCATATCTATGCAACTCTATGGAATGCTTTAGAAAAGCAGTAGAGCGAAAGGCCTTAGATCGTTCCTTAAAAGTTACCATACCGAAAGAAATCTATACGGAGCTAGAGAAGGAGCTGAAGGATATTGACACAAAATAAAGTCTTGTCCTATATCGGGCTTGCTACTAAAGCTGGAAAGCTTGTTAGTGGTGAGTTTATGACAGAAAAGGCAGTAAAAGAAGGCAGGGCCAATCTTGTGATTGTTGCCCAGGATGCCTCTGATAATACAAAAAAGATGTTCACCAATATGTGTTCATTTTATAATGTCCCAATTGTTGTTTTGCAAGAGAAAGAAACCTTAGGTCATGCCATGGGGAAACAATTTAGAGCCTCTTTGGCTATTACAGACCAAGGATTTGCAGATGCAATAATGAAGCAATTGGAGAAGTAGCTGTATACGAACGAAAGAACTCAAACAGGAAAAAATAATTTCCTGTGCCAGGAAAGGATTGGTGGAAGTATGGCAAAGATGAAGATTTATGAATTAGCAAAAAGTTTAAATAAATCCAATAAGGATATTATTCAGTTATTGAATGATAAAGGTATTGAAGTAAAAAGTCATATGAATAGTATTGAGGACAATCAAGTTGACCTTGTAAGAAAGCACTTTGGAGGCAATATCTCCAATAACACACCAAGTAAAGGTTCAGTTACAGAAGTAAAAGATAAGCCTTTTAAACCAGTTGTAAGGGAAGAGGCTGTAAGAACAAATAATATAAAATCTAATGAGAATGGACAAAATAGAAAACAAAATATGAATAACCAAAATAAAACAAACACAGGAAATGAGAGTCGTACCCAAAGTAATGGTGTACAATCTAATAGAACACAAGGAAATCGCCCACAACAAGGGAATACTTCGCAAGAAAGTCGTCAGCAAGGAAATCGCCCACAACAGGGAAATACTTCACAAGAAAGTCGCCAGCAAGGAACCCGTCCACAGGGAGGAAATAGTCAAGGAAATCGCCCACAGGGAGGAAATAACCAAGGAAATCGCCCACAGGGAGGAACCCCACAAGGAAACCGTCCACAGGGCAATGGTAGACCGCAACAAGGTAATAATCAGGGCGCTGCTAGAAATAACTATAGTGCTAACCAGAACCGTGGCCCTCAGGGACAGGATAGTCGCGATAACAAGAATGACAATAGAAACAATAACAGAAATACGAATAACAGATTTAACAATAATAACAATCGCAATAATAGAAATAATAACCGCAATCAACAGCAAAATAATGCACCAGCTAAAGATCCAAACAGAAAAGGTGCATTCATTAAGCCTGAAGTTGTAAAAGTAGTGGAAGAGGAAGTTAAGCAAATTACCATTCCTGAGATAATTACTTTAAAAGAACTTGCGGATAAGATGAAACAGCCTGTAGCTGCTTTAGTAAAGAAATTATTTATGCAAGGTAAGATGGTTTCTATTAACTCTGAAATCTCTTATGAAGAAGCAGAAGAAATCGCATTAGAGTATGATATCATTGTAGAATTAGAAGAGCAGGTAGATGTCATCGAAGAACTCTTAAAAGAGGATGAAGAAGAGGAAGAATCTCTTGTAAAACGTCCACCTGTAGTCTGTGTTATGGGTCATGTTGATCATGGTAAGACATCTCTTTTAGATGCTATTCGTAGTTCTCATGTTACAAGTGGAGAGGCTGGAGGAATTACGCAGCACATCGGTGCTTCTGTTGTTAAGTATAACGGAGAAACCATTACCTTCTTAGACACTCCTGGTCATGAGGCATTTACATCTATGCGTATGCGTGGGGCTCAGTCTACTGATATTGCGATTCTTGTTGTAGCAGCAGACGATGGTGTTATGCCACAAACTGTAGAGGCGATTAACCATGCCAAAGCAGCTGGCATCGAAATTGTGGTAGCTATCAATAAAATAGATAAACCAAGTGCTAATATTGAACGTGTTAAGCAAGAGCTTGTGGAATATGAATTAATCGCTGAGGATTGGGGTGGAAGTACAGTATTTGTTCCAGTTTCTGCTCATACCAAGGAAGGTATTGACCAACTTCTTGAAATGATTCTTTTAACCAGTGAGATTCTTGAATTAAAAGCTAACCCTAACCGTAAGGCTAGAGGTATCGTAATTGAAGCAAAGCTTGATAAAGGCAAGGGTAGTGTTGCGACTGTATTAGTGCAAAAGGGTACGCTTCATGTAGGTGATCCTATTGTAATTGGTTCCTCCTATGGTAAGATTCGTGCCATGATTGATGATAAGGGTCGTCGCGTAAAGGAAGCAGGGCCTTCTACACCTGTAGAAATCCTTGGATTAAATGATGTTCCTGCAGCCGGTGAAGTATTTATGGGAACAGAAAGTGAGAAAGAGGCAAGAAGCATTGCCGAAGTCTACATTAAACAGTCTAGAGAAAAACTTTTGGATGATACCAAGGCTAAATTGTCTTTAGATGGCTTGTTCTCTCAGATTCAAGCAGGTAATATTAAGGAATTAAACTTAATTATTAAGGCAGATGTTCAGGGCTCTGTAGAAGCAATGAAGCAAAGTCTTCTTAAATTAAGTAATGAAGAAGTTGCAGTTCGTGTTATCCATGGCGGTGTTGGTGCAATTAACGAATCCGATATTATGTTGGCAAGTGCATCTAATGCTATTGTCATTGGCTTTAATGTTCGTCCAGACCATACAGCAAAAGACATTGCAGATAGAGAGCAGGTAGATCTTCGTCTTTACCGTGTAATCTATAATGCAATTGATGATATTGAAGCTGCATTAAAAGGTATGTTAGAGCCTATATATGAGGAAAAGGTGATTGCACACTCCGAGATTCGTGCTATATTTAAAGCATCTGGACTTGGAACTATTGCCGGCTGCTATGTATTAGATGGTAAAGTTCTTCGTAATACTAAGGTTCGTATCACCCGTGAAGGCAAACTCATTTATGAAGGAAATCTTCAATCCTTAAAGATTGTTAAGGATGATGTGAAAGAGGTTGCTAAGGGTTATGAATGTGGTATGGTATTTGAAAAGTTTAATGATGTAAAAGAGTTTGACTTGGTTGAACACTACATGATGGTGGAAGTTCCTAGATAGTTCAAATTCTTTAGGAGGCCCTATATGAGAAAAAATAGTGTTAAGAATACCCGTATTAATGGTGAAGTTCAAAAAGAATTAAGTAAAATTATTAGCATGGAGATTAAAGACCCTAGAATACATCCGATGACTAGTGTAGTAAACGTTGAGGTAGCTCCTGATTTAAAGCATGCTAAAGTATACATCAGTGTACTTGGTAATGAAGAAGAACGTAAGGAAACTTATGCTGGTTTAAGAAGCTCTGCTCCTTATATTAGAAGCTTGTTAGCTAAGACGATTAATCTTAGGAATACTCCTGAATTGCATTTTATTATGGATCAATCCATTGAATATGGAATTAATATGTCTAAACTGATTGATGAGGTAAATCATGATAGAGTAGACGAAGAAAAGGATGGAGAAGATGGAGAAACTATTTAATTTATTAGATGGTGCCCATTTAATTGGAATAGCAGGTCATGTAAGACCCGATGGCGATTGTGTCGGGTCCTGCATGGCGCTTTACAACTACATTTTGAATGCTTTTCCCAATGTAAATGTTGATGTATATCTAGAGGAGATACCTAATGTTTACGGATATATCAAACATGTGGAACAGGTAAAGACAACCTGTGAGGATAGTGAGAACAAGGAGTATGATTTGTTCATCTCCTTAGATTGTGGGGATGCAGAGAGACTAGGCTTTGCATCTGCATTATTTTGTAATGCCAAAAGAACCCTAAACATTGATCATCACATTAGTAATACCAAATTTGCTGATGTAAACATTGTATTAGCAGACGCCAGTTCTACTTGTGAGACTCTCTTTGGCTTATTAGATGAGGACTATATTAATAAAGATATAGCGGAAGCTTTATATACTGGTATTATCCATGATACTGGTGTATTTAAGCATTCCAATACCTCCTGTGAGACGATGCGTATTGCTGGTCGACTAATCGAAAAGGGAGTAGATTTCTCTCGCATTATTGATGAGAGCTTTTATCAGAAAACTTATCTACAAAACCAGTTATTGGGTAGATGCTTGACGGAAAGTGTAATGACCCTTAACAATACATGTATCATCTCCGGGATAACAGAAAAAGTCATGAGATTTTACGGTGCTACTAATAAGGACATAGATGGAATCATTGACCAGTTAAGGGTGACCAAGGGTGTGGAAGTAGCCATTTTAATTCACGAGACTTCTCATGAGACTTATAAGGTTAGTATGCGTTCTAATCATCAGGTAGATGTTAGTCGAATCGCTGTTAACTTTGGTGGTGGTGGTCATGTGCGTGCTGCTGGCTGCACTATGACAGGAACCTATGATGATGTAGTTGACAACATTATTGGAATGATTGAGAAACAACTTAGGGAGCAGACTAAATGATCAACGGTGTAATAAATGTATATAAAGAAGCCGGATATACTTCCCATGATGTGGTGGCAAAGCTTCGAGGTATTTTAAAACAGAAAAAGATTGGGCATACAGGAACACTAGATCCGGATGCTACGGGAGTGTTGCCTGTTTGTCTTGGTAATGGGACGAAGCTTTGTGATATGCTTACAGATAAGGATAAGACTTATGAAGCTGTAATGCTTTTAGGTACAACCACAGATACCCAGGATACATCTGGAACAATTCTTACCGAAAAGGAGGTTTTAGTCTCCGAGGAAGAAGTCTATAATGCCATAAAGTCCTTTGTTGGAGGATATGATCAAATACCTCCCATGTACTCTGCTCTTAAAGTGAATGGTAAGAAACTGTATGAACTAGCTAGAGAGGGTAAGGTTGTTGAGCGTAAATCTAGACCGGTACAGATCTATGATATTATAGTAAATGAAATAAACCTAAAGGAAAAACTAGTTAGTATTACTGTTCATTGCTCTAAAGGGACTTATATTCGTACTCTTTGTCATGATATTGGAGATAAATTAGGCTGTGGTGGTTGTATGAGTAATCTAAAGCGTACTAAAGTTAGCACATTTTCTCTAAAGGACAGTCTTACTTTAAGTGAGATAGAGACATTAGCCAGAGAAGGAAGAATAATGAGTGCTGTTATACCAGTAGATATGCTCTTTTCTCATTATGACGCAGTTATCATAAAGGAAGATGCAAGTCGTTTGATTTATAATGGTAATAGCTTTCAAAAGAAAAATATTTTAAGTGTTGAGCCAGCTACTCTTAAGACTAAAAGTCATAATACTGATATGAATAAAGTACGTGTATATGATTTTTCAAGCAATTTTGTTGGGATATATAAAGAAATGGAGCAAGGGGTATATAAGCCAGAGAAAATGTTTCTTTAGTGAAGCTTGTACTAGCTAGGGAGAATAAAAATGAGATATATTAATGAGACAACAGACTTTCAGCTACACAACAGTGTAGTAACACTGGGTAAGTTTGATGGCCTTCATCTCGGTCACCAAATGCTTCTTAGTCGTGTCCTTGAGTTAAAGAAAAAGGGGTATCAATCCGTTATGTTTACCTTTTCTCTTCATCCATATAACTTATTTTCAGAGCGAGAGATTAAGTTAATTTATACTAGTGAAGAGAAGTATTATCATCTTAAAAACATGGGTTTTGATGTGTTGGTGTCTTACCCATTTACTAGAGAAACTGCAGCTTTAGAGCCAGAGGATTTTATAAAAAAGGTTTTAGTAGACCAACTGGATGCAAAGGTGATTGTGGTTGGGGCAGATTATTGTTTTGGTAAGGATAGAAGAGGGAATGTAGCCATGCTAAAGGAGTATGCCTTAGTGTATGGTTATGAGGTCTATGACTATAAAAAGCTTATGTTAAAAGAACAGGTAGTTAGTAGTACAAGGGTTCGTGATGAACTAGCAAAGGGAGACATGGAAGAAGTAGAAAGATTGCTTGGAAGACCATTCTCTGTACGTGGCGAGGTGGTTCACGGAAGACGCTTAGGAAGAACCTTTGGAATGCCAACGATTAATATTCAGCCACCTGAAGAAAAACTGTTGCCACCTAATGGAGTCTATGGTTCAACCATGATTATCGATGGTGTGAAACGATATGGTGTTACGAATATTGGCGTTAAGCCAACGGTTGGATCTGAGCCAAAGCCTGGGGTAGAGACTTATATTCTAGATTTTAATGGTGACCTTTATGGTGAAACGGTGGAGGTCAAGCTTCATCATTATATGAGAGAAGAAATGAAATTTAATTCTGTGGAAGAATTAAAGGAGCAAATGCGTCTAGATATGGAAGCAGCCATTGGTTATTTTCATATTGAAGATTTAAATTCTTAATATAGATTAAACAATAAAGAAGCTGTCATAAGGAGCAAAAGCTCTCTTTGGCAGCTTCTTTATTACATAGGAATCGCCGGTGAGTTTTGTAAGCAAAACTCTATTTTTCATTATTCCAATAGAAGTTTATAAAACTCTTTTAATCCGTTACGAATTTCATCCTCCTCTAAATTGGAAAAGCCCATTAGAAAGGATGGTTTTAGGTCTGTTTTTTTATTAATATAGTAGGGGGATAGAGGGTATAAGCCAATGCCTTTTCTTCTTGCTTTTTCTATAAGCTCTACTTCTGACACTGCTAGATTTACCTGTAACACAAGATGAAGACCTGCATTTTCTCCAATCACTGTTATTAAGTCTTTAAAGCTATGTAGAGTTTCTAACATCGTATCATGTTTTCCTTTGTAGCATTTCTTCATCCTATTTAAATGCCGCTCAAAATGCCCTTCTTCGAGAAAATCCGTCAATATTTTCTGGTCTAATCGGGAGACTGTAGAGGAGTAATGGGAAAGGTTCTCTTTATATAGTAGATATAGAGGGAAGGGAAGGACCATATAGGCAACTCGGATGGCTGGAGCAATGGAACGTGAAAAGGTGCCCATATAGATTACCTTCTGATTCCTGTCCTGACTTTGTAAAGCAGGAATAGGTCTTCCTACATACCGAAATTCACTGTCGTGGTCATCCTCTAAAATATACCGATTTTCCCCTTCCTTAGCCCATTGTAATAGCTCTAGACGTCGTTTGATGGACATGACGTTACCTAGAGGAAATTGGTGCGATGGGGTGACGTAAGCAATGTTTGCAGAGGTCTCACGTAGCTTATCCACATTCATCCCTTTTTCATCTACCGGGATTGCAACAGAGTGTAAGTGCATACTATTAAAAATCTTGTTAGCCTGTGCATAAGAGGGATCCTCCATGGCTATGATATCTGTTGGTTTAAGAAGTTGAGATAGAAGCTGAATCAGATAGTCTACACCTGCCCCTACAATAATCTGACTAATGTGACAGTTTACTCCTCTTGATTGTTCTAGATAGTGTTTAATCGCTTTGCGAAAAGTATAATCACCCTGATTATCTCCTAATAGAAAACAAGACCCATCTTGATCAAAAGCATTCTTCATTAGCCTTTGCCAGACCCTATATGGAAAATGAGAGCTGTCAACGGCATTGGGGTTAAAGTCGTATAGGAGTGAGGATACTTGCTCTTTGGAGATAGGGCTCTTTTTACTCATTTGTTCCTTGAAATCAGAAGTCTTGTTATTTTGTGCTGTAGTTTGTCTAGGAAGTAACATATTGTTGATGTTATTAACATAATGTCCTTTTCGTGGCCTTGATTCTATATAACCTTCGCTTAAAAGTTGGCCATAGGCCATATCGATGGTATTACGACTTACCTGTAAATGGGTAGATAGACTTCGGGTAGAAGGTAGTTTCTCTTCATTCAAAAGCTTTCCAGATAGAATATCCTCCTTGATATGCTGATATATTTGTTCATATAAAGGGGTAGAGCTGTGGTTATCTAAATTAAAAGTTATCATAAGGCTCCTTTTTTAGAATAGTAGTACGAATAATAGTGGCACTGTTTAATATAAAAATAATATATAAATAACAGTACCACATTTTCTCAAGATAAGCAATTTTAGGTAGGGAATAATTTGACTGTCCTAGTAAATTGTGCTAAGATTTATTTGTACGTTTTTTATTAAAATTTTAGGGAGGAATTATTAATGAAAAAAGAAAATTTCGGAATACCTGCTTCTTTGTTAAACGTAATGGTTTATGCAATAGCTCTTTATGTTTGTGTTAATAGCTTAGGTCTAATCTGGGTTATGTTAGGTCTTACTATTGCTGCATTTGCACTTGGTTTTAGTGGGAATGTAAAGAAAACATTAATTCAAGCTAGTGCTTTAGTATTAATGTTTTTTGCTGTAGATGTAATATTTGGTTTCTTTGGTACATTATTTGCTTTTGTAACTAAAATTGATATAGCCTATAACAATGTGAAAATCATCATGGTTAGAATAGTAGATATTGGTGCTTATGCCGTATTTGTAACGTTAGGAATCATGGCTTTAGTAAATAAAGATTTGTTTGTTAACCCTGTACATAAAGCAGTGGATGGCTTTGTTCCACGTCCTGTATACCAACAACAATATCAAGGACAGCCACAACAATATCAAGGACAACCACAACAGTATCAAGGACAGCCACAACAGTATCAAGGACAGCCACAACAATATCAAGGACAGCCACAACAGTATCAAGGGCAGCCACAACAGTATCAAGGACAGCCACAACAACCTAAGTAAGATTGTTTGAGATATTTTTAAAATAAAAAGCCTTTACAATAGTTATTACATGTGTTACTATAACGAAGGTAAAGAATTCCGATACTCAGATTTAGGACACTCCGACCTATCTCTTAGTATTTGGGGTATCAAAAAAATAGGAGGATTTACAATGATTAGCAAAGAAAAGAAACAACAAATCATTGCTGAATATGGTAGAACAGCTAACGATACTGGTTCACCAGAAGTTCAGATCGCTTTATTAACTCAGAGAATTTCTGAATTAACAGAACATTTAAAGAGCAATAAGAAGGATCATCATTCTAGAAGAGGTCTTTTAAAGATGGTAGGTCAGAGACGTGGTTTACTTGAATATTTAAAGAAGACTGATCTTGAAGGATATCGTACTTTAATCGAGCGTTTAGGATTAAGAAAATAATTTTTATGTTTACAAAACCTCACATACTATGTGGGGTTTTTGTTATTTAATAGAAAAAAACTCCAAAAGTATTCTAGGATGAAGATGGGTATACTATTTTTTGAACATAAATATCAAGTATTTAATTTTGTACACGATTTAGTACTTTATATTGCGAGTTTTGTCTTGTATGGCAAATTTAAATGTTTTATAATTGAATTTATGGAAAATTATATACACGAAAGGAGTCCTAGAAGTGGGATTTATAGACACAATTAAAGCAAGGGCAAAAACAAATAAGAAAACAATAGTTTTACCAGAATCTAACGATATTCGTACAATTGAAGCAGCATCCAAGGTACTTGCTGAGGAGATTGCAAACGTAGTCTTAGTAGGTAAAAAAGAAGAAATTAATAAAATAGCGCAAGGTTATGATATTTCAAAAGCAACAATTGTTGACCCTGAGACATCAGACAAACTTCCACAATATATTGATTTGTTAGTTGAATTACGTAAAGCTAAAGGAATGACACCAGAAAAAGCAAAAGAATTATTAACAAAAGACTATTTGTATTACGGTGTAACAATGGTAAAAGCAGGAGATGCTGATGGAATGGTTTCCGGTGCATGCCATGCTACTGCTGATGTTTTACGTCCATCCTTACAGATTTTAAAGACTGCACCAGGAACTAAACTTGTATCATCATTTTTCTTAATGGAAGTTCCAAACTGTGAGTATGGTGCAAATGGAACTTTTATATTTTCAGATTGTGGATTAGTTCAGAATCCAACTAGTGAAGAATTAGCAGTTATCGCTTGCAGTAGTGCCAAGAGTTTTGAATTATTAGTAGAAGAAGAGCCAATTGTAGCTATGCTTTCACACTCAACAAAGGGTAGTGCTAAGCATGCTGATGTAGATAAAGTAGTTAGTGCTACAGCACTTGCTAAAGAAGAGTGTCCTGATGTGAAGATTGACGGTGAATTCCAATTAGATGCAGCTATCGTTCCAAGTGTTGGCCACTCCAAAGCTCCGGATAGTGATATTGCTGGAAAAGCAAACGTATTAGTGTTCCCAGATCTTGATGCAGGAAATATTGGTTATAAGTTAGTTCAAAGACTTGCTAAAGCTGAAGCATATGGCCCAATTACACAAGGTATTGCAAGGCCTGTAAATGACCTTTCCCGTGGCTGTTCCGCTGATGATATTGTAGGCGTAGTTGCAATTACAGCAGTTCAGGCAACAACAAATAAATAGAGCAATAAGTAAGATAGAGTACAGTATTTATAAAACTGTATATAAGGAGATTTAACATGAATGTATTAGTAATTAACTGTGGAAGTTCATCATTAAAATATCAATTGATTGATTCCAATACTGAGAAAGCATTAGCAGTAGGTATCTGTGAGAGAATTGGAATTGATGGACGTTTAAATCATACACCAGCTGGTGGCGAGAAGATTGTTATCAATGAAGAGATGCCAACTCATGAGAAGGCAATCAAAATGGTATTAGATGCTTTAACTAATAGCTCCTATGGTGTAATTAAATCCCTAGATGAAATAGGTGCTGTTGGACATAGAGTAGTTCATGGTGGAGAGAAATTTGCACATTCTGTAATCATTGATGATGAAGTTATAAAAGCAATCGAAGAGTGTAATGACTTAGCACCTCTTCACAATCCAGCTAACTTAATTGGTATTAATGCATGCAAGGCTCTTATGCCAAACACGCCTATGGTTGCTGTTTTTGATACAGCTTTCCATCAAACAATGCCAAAAACTGCTTATATGTACGGTATTCCTGTAGAATACTATGATAAATATAAAGTTAGAAGATATGGTTTCCATGGAACAAGCCATAGCTATGTATCTAAGAGAGCTATTAAACTTGCTGGCTTAGATCCAAAGAACTCCAAGGTAATCGTATGCCACTTAGGTAATGGCGCTAGTGTTACTGCAGTGAAGAATGGTGAATCCGTTGATACTTCCATGGGGCTTACTCCATTAGAAGGTCTTATTATGGGTACAAGAAGTGGTGATATCGATCCAGCTATTATGGAATTCATTGCGAAGAAGGAAAACTTAACTCTTGAACAAGTGATGAATATCCTTAATAAAGAATCTGGTGTATATGGTTTATCTGGTGGTGTATCTAGTGACTTTAGAGACTTAGATCATGCTGCAGAGGAAGGTAACGAACTTTGTAAAGAAGCAATTGACGTATTTGCTTATCGTGTAGTTAAATATATTGGTGGATATGCTGCAGCAATGAATGGTGTAGATGCCATTGCCTTTACTGCAGGTCTTGGTGAAAATGATAAGAAAGTTCGTGCTGAAATAGCTTCTTATCTAGGATATCTTGGTGCTTTCATTGACGAAGAGAAGAATGATGTTAGAGGTGTAGAACGCATTATCTCTACTGATGACTCTAAAGTAAAGCTTTTATTAGTTCCAACCAACGAAGAACTTGCTATCTGCCGTGAAACGGTAGAGTTAGTATAAAAAGACCTAAATGTCTTTGCTTTTACTATGTTATGATTAGAAATTGCAACAAATGGATTGACAAACCCTTATCTAATCAGTATAATAATAAAAGTGTGAAAATTAGGGAGAAATGGAGAACACAATGCTGATTGATTTAGGCAAGATTATGTCTGTTAAGGACAAAATCCAAAACATTGAGGCCCCATTAGAACTTACCAATTTTAGCTTAGATGGATATGAATATCCCTTTGTATCGAAGAATCCAGTCCATTTAACGATTACAAATCTAGGCAATCGTAAGATAAATGTGGTATGTGAAACAAAACTTTCTCTTAATATTCCATGTAACAGATGTCTTGAGGACGTGGAAACATTTTTTGATATTAAGCTATCAAAAAATTTAGATTTCAACGATACTGACAAAGACAGGATCAAAGAATTAGATGAAGCGAATTATATATGTGGAAATAATCTGGATGTAGATCGTATGATTTATGATGAGATTGTCATTGAGTTTCCTCTGCGTGTATTATGTAAGGAGGATTGTAAAGGTCTTTGTAAGGTATGTGGTGCCAATAAGAACCATGAAACTTGCAATTGTGATGATACAGTATTAGACCCAAGAATGTCAGTAATCCGCGATATCTTTAAAAATTTTAAGGAGGTGTGACCATGTCTATCTGTCCAAAGAATAAATCTTCTAAAGCAAGAAGAGATAGCCGTAGAGCAAACTG
>JAEZGY010000059.1 GCA_023416695.1 Bacillota bacterium
AGAACTTTTAATTCTCGAAAAACCTGCTCAGTTTCCTGAATATTATATATTTCTTCCCTTAAACTCTTACCTATATCAATAAGAGCTTCATCACCGTTGCTGATGATATGAGAACATATACTTAAAAGTTTCGAAAAAATATACTGCAGCTTAATCACAAATGCTCTGTTGCCAAAGTGCTGACAGATTAAATTGCCCACCTCTTTCATGCCACTTTTTTCATAAAGATAGTCAATAATCTGCTCTTTCGTCATATTACCACGCATCGCTTTTGTAATTTCGTAAATTGCATATTGACCACACTTGGAACATATTCTTCTGCGTTCGTTAGTTGTACACATATAATGCTTTATATTCTCGCTGAATTCTTCCTCCATTTCCCTTTCAATTCTATCCGTATCCCATTCCATAAATAAAGATTTGTCAGAAAGTAATACTAATAGAATTTGCTCATCAAGATTAGATAATCTGTATAAAATGCTCCAGTCCTCATCATCAAATTCAGGAATACTTTCAACCATCACAGAGCTAACCGGTGTTATTGTATAAAGTAAATTTTTAACGATTGGATTGTCCATCAAATTACCTGCTACCTCTTTTGCTGTTTTAAATGGGTTATCATCGCTGGTATAATCCCAATGAATATCTGATTTCGTATATACCCCTAACGCATTAATTGGAGAAGAATTTGCAGTCATATTCCCCCCCTGAAAAGCCTGTAAAATCTCCGCATCATTTTGCTGTACTCCACGACTGAAAGCATAAATGATTGCATCCGCAGCAGATGCCTCTTCCTTTGTTACTTGATCCGCTTCTTTGCCCATCGCTAAAAAATCCATCGTGTTATTTGAGTCAGTTCCATATGTGGACCATAAACCAGGTGTATCAATTAGCTCCATTACCTTGAGTACTTCACTTGGATAGTATATTTCAACATATTTCACCTCATCCATTCGAGGATTAATTTTCTTTCCATCTCTTGCTGTCCATTTTTCTAAATCTTCAAATACGGCTTCTTCACTCTCTCCGTTTTTGAATATTATCTTTAATTTTGGTTTTGTAGAATATTTAAACCAGCTAACAGTATATGTGGTTTCACTCGTTCCCGTTATTAGTATTTTTTCCTTCATGATTGCATTCAAAAACGTTGACTTGCCTGCTTTCATTACTCCTACAATTGCAACCCTCAAAGGCTCATCAAGTCTGCTCTGCATCTCCTTTATGACTTTTTCTAATTCTCTTGCATTATCACATGCTGAACACATTCTAAGTGTATCGTCAAGTTTTGCTTTTATTGTTTTTTTTAAATTCAAAAGACTCATCTCCCCTCAATACAAAGTAATACTATATTTACTCTTTTGTATATCGAAATAGAATTACCTCTTCAGGTCTTAACATCCCCTCTATCGTCATATAACCTGCTCTGAATACCTCTGAAACTGTATCATGCAGCGCAGGTTCGGTTGTATCAACAACATCCGTCACCACCTGAATCGAAAGATCAAAGTTACCTTTGCTTTCAATCACCTGTACCCCGTTCTTTTCAAATAATGCCCTTGTTTCCTTGAGAAATGAGGCAAGAAGCTTTTTCCCATCCACCGTTTCCACATTCTTTGCCATCCCATCTCTTAATGCAATACTGTCTCTGAATGATATCAATGCTTGCAATAAACTCAAATGTTCTTTCTCTTTTGTTGTAATCTTTTCATTACATGCAGTTATAATTTCATCGAATTCTTTGGTTTTGGAATCAATATTTTGCTTCAAATGGCTCACGTCAGCCCTTAAATTCCCTATTTCGGTATCCTTAACTTGAATTATGTAATTTAGTCGCTCAATCTCGTTTTTATATTGTTCTATGGCTTTGGTCATTTCTGCTAATTGCATCTGTGCTGTTACATTACTATCAACTGCAACTAGAAGTTTTTCATTGATTGCGGTAATATTCTCTTTCAGAACCCCACTTGCCATCAAGCTTTGCACAACTTTGATTATCTCATTAGGAGTTTTGATATTGCATGGTTTTTCCTCTAATCCAAGACTATCAAAAAGCATCCCCATATTATATGTCATAGTCTCAAGAAGTGTATATACATCCTGCTTGTTTTTTGTTGTTTTATCATTATTAAATCCAGAAAATTTTGACATATTATTTATCCTCCCTTATCTATTCTTTATTCACTTTTCCAGATAACATCACCACTTTTGCTTCCCTGTTTCATCTATATATGTACATTTTTCTTTGTATCTATTTCCTGTTATGATTCATAGTTTAATTAATTACATACCCCCACAGGCAGTTCATTAGGTTGCTTGATAGTCAAGAAAAGTTAAACCTTTTGTGTCAATAATATTGACATAAATCCAATATTATTGATTGTTAACTAGCTTCTTGCAAATATAAATGATAACTATATAATATATGTTTAATTTTTGAATTTCAAGGGCATATTTAACATAAATTACCATTATAATCTCTTTTCCTACTTTAAACCCAATTAACGTCCATTATGTAGATTCATTGAAATTACCTTTAAATAATTCTTATTTCTAGCAACAGTTAAATAAGTCAATGTCTATAAGAATAGCCAACCTTTTGCTACTTACAGGTTGGCTATTCACGATATAGTTTTTGGAATTATAGAATTCCATAACACACATCGTCTCAAATCTATTTGAACTTGCTTGAATAGATAAAAGAGAAAAAATTAATTTACTATTAAAACCTCTCGCAGTCCTCAAAAGACAGTGTTTTCTAGTTGTTCATCATTTAGTATAGAAAGGTAATTAATTGTCCATTCCCATTTTGTTGCAAAGTTTTGATGTATGATATGCTTCAATTAGAGATAAATAACAACTTTTATGATACGTGTTACTCACTCCTACTTTTGATTCAAATGAAAGTAGGTGACTTCCTATGGCAACAATAGAAGTACTAACACTGCTTCTCGTGCTATGTAATTTCCTTGAAATTATCATTGCACTAATCTCCACCTTAAATAAGAAATAAAAATGGTTGGATAAGTAATTGCCTATAATATTAATCTTAAACTTTTATAGACCTTATTCTAATCATGGCTAAGTATAATTTTCTGACTGCCCATCCACCTCTATTGGTTACTTATTTAAACAGGTTCGTTATCTCTTGTTAAAAACCTTGGTTCAATGTACTCCACCCCTTTTGATATTGTATACTCAATCAGAATTTTATAATACCCATCTAGTACCTGGTTCGTAGTGACAGAATCATGCATAAGAACAATATTATAAGAATTAGGTAGTAATAGTCCATTTGCAGCTATGTCCTTGGACACATTGATAGACTCCTTTATGGTATCTAATGTGAATTCTTTCTCCGTCTTTATAAGATACTCTCTAAAATCAAATGTCCAAAACACATCCATTGCTTTGTTAAACCCTTGCTGAATATACCATTTATACTGAATATTCCGATCATCAATACGATTAAATTTCTTATAGTATAGAAACTCTTGTAGCCTAACTTGATTTTCTCCTCCTCGATGACCATATGGAAATCGAAATAGTTTATATATTCTTTTACGTCCTGCATCACGATATAGTTTTTCCAGTAAAATTTCCTGCCGTTCAATTTCAGCGATACATTCTGCTTCCTTTAACTTATTAAAATCTGCATGGGAGTAACTGTGATTTCCAATAATTGCACCTCTCTTTACGGCAGCAATTGCCTGGTTATAATTTAATTCAATTTGTGTTCCTACAAAAAATAGAATAGGTGTTATCCCACGTCCAAGCAAATAATCTAATATCTTATCTGTAATCCCTGTTGGTCCGTCATCAATCGTTAGATATGCTCTACCCATTTTATTCCCCGTTCAACTATCCTTCTCTAATTCTATCTATGAAGATAAGTATAATATTATACGGTATAAAGAAATGTATCGTTAAGTCGTGGGCAGCAATTGATATTTCCCTCTGTTCAGTATCTAGACAATATTAAATTAACCGGTCTGTAACCCTGATTTCTATTACTCTACCCTAATATATTCTTCTCCATACTAATCATTAGCTCAGGGCAACTATTCTCTATATGTGATAAATAAGTAATGATTAATTCTTCTCTGGGTAAAACATAGCATCTTTGGTTCCATTTCCCATTAACGCTAACTCCCTCATGATACTTCCAAATGAAATATCCATACCCTCCTTCTTGATTCATTTGTTGAATACTAGTTGCCTTCTTTACATATTCGTCTGATACAATTCTCTGGCCTTCATAAATTCCATTATTATAAAGTAATACCCCTATCTGGCTTAAATCATGGACAGACATTTGCATACCTGAAGCCCCATAAAAATAGCCATCTGGACATCGTGTATAAATTGGCTCAACAATGTGTAAAGGTTCAAAAAGTTTTCTACTTAGATATTGATATAAATCTTCATCAATTGCATTAGTTAAGGCCACGCCTACTAAATATGCGGATATATTACTATAGTTAAATTTTCTTACTTTGACATTCTTAATATCGCATGAAAGTGAATAGTTCAAATAGCTTTCTCCTTCTGGCCGAAAGGGGAATCCATCCACTGACATTGCTAATAATCTCTCTATTGTTATCATTTGAAATGTCGTTATTTGATCCTTTGACATAGAAGTTATTATTTTTTCAGGTAGGTAATCCAGTATGCTTTTGAATAGTTCGATTTTTCCTTCATCATATGCAATACCTACTGCTAGTGATAAAACTGTTTTTGTGGCAGAATAAACTGGATATTTACAATTCAATGTATTACCATATGAATGCACTAATTTATCACGATTATATACCTCTACTCCGTAAACATTCCATTGATTCGTTTTAATATCATTCACAAATGCTTGAAACTCCATATCTCCTATCCATCCTTCATATTTTAACATTCTTTTTAGCTAATACACTCTCCATA
>JAEZGY010000058.1 GCA_023416695.1 Bacillota bacterium
TGTATGAGGTTATGAATTGGCCTGAAATCGAGAGTATTGTGTATTCAGAACACGATAATCCACATCATATTCTAGGAGCGCATAGCATAGAAGATGGACACGTAATTAATGCCTTCTTCCCTACTGCAGTTCATGTAGAGGTAGTGTTGAAGAAGGGCACTAGATTGAGTATGGAGCGGGTTGATGAGGAAGGCTTTTATTCCGTTATCGTGCCAGGAAAGACAAAACCTGTTTATACATATCATGTTACTTATGATAATGGAGTAACACAGGAAGTAGTAGATCCATACAATTATCCTGAAGTGATTACTGAGAAGGATAGAGAGCTATTTAGCAAAGGGATTCATTATAATATTTATGAGAAGCTTGGTGCACATCCTATGAAGCTGAAGGGCACAGATGGAGTGTTATTCGCTGTATGGGCTCCTAATGCGATGCGAGTGAGTGTTGTAGGGGATTTTAACTGTTGGGATGGTAGAAGACATCCAATGAGAAGACTTGGAGATTCCGGTATATTTGAGTTATTTATACCAGGAATTACTGAGAATAGTATTTATAAATACGAACTTAAAGTAAAAGGTGGAATGCCAGTATTAAAGGCAGATCCATATGCTAATTATGCAGAATTACGTCCAGCCAATGCTAGTAAGGTGTACGATATTTCAAAATATCAGTGGACCGATGAGAAATGGCTAGATAAGAGAAAAAAGGCGAATTTTGACAATGAACCTATGGTAGTTTATGAAGTACACTTAGGTTCTTGGAAAAAGCCAGATATAGAAGGGGATAATGCATTCTACAACTATAGGGAGCTAGCAGTCATGTTGGCAGACTATGTGAAAGAAATGGGTTATACCCACATTGAACTTATGCCAATTATGGAGCATCCGTTTGATGGATCTTGGGGATACCAGGTAACTGGTTACTATGCAGTAACCTCTCGTTTTGGTACACCAGATGACTTTATGTATTTCGTAGATTATATGCATAGCCAGGGGATTGGTGTTATTTTGGATTGGGTACCTGCCCACTTCCCAAGAGATGCCTTTGGACTTGCGAATTTTGATGGGACATGCCTATATGAACATCCAGACCCAAGAAGAGGGGCACATCCTCATTGGGGAACCTTAATTTTTGATTATGGTAGACCAGAGGTTAGCAATTTCTTGATTTCTAATGCGCTATTCTGGGCTGAAAAGTACCACATTGATGGTATAAGAATGGATGCAGTAGCTTCTATGCTATATTTAAATTACGGCAAGCAGGATGGAGAATGGCTACCAAACTGCTATGGAGGCTCTGAAAACTTAGAAGCAATTGAATTATTTAAACATCTTAACTCCATTATGAAGAAGCGTAATAAGGGAACGATTGTTATGGCTGAGGAGTCCACAGCATGGCCTAAAGTAACTCATCCTGCAGAGGAAGAGGGACTAGGCTTTGACTATAAGTGGAATATGGGTTGGATGAATGATTTCTTAGATTATATGAAGACTGATCCATTATTCCGTAAGGGTAAACACGGTGAATTAACCTTTAGTATGGTTTATGCTTATAGTGAACGCTTTGTATTAGTTCTTTCTCATGATGAAGTAGTACATGGTAAGTGTTCTATGATTAATAAGATGCCTGGAGAATATGAAGATAAGTTTGCAAACCTTCGTGCAGCCTACGGATTTATGATGGGTCACCCAGGTAAGAAATTGCTCTTTATGGGACAGGAATTTGCTCAATTTAATGAATGGAATGAGAAGAAGAGTCTTGATTGGAACTTATTAGAATACGATGCACATCGTAATATGCAACATTATGTGAAAACTACCAACGAGTTTTATAAGCAGAATGCCGCATTATATAGTACGGATACAATAGGGGAAGGCTTTACATGGCTTAGCAATCAAGATGCAGACCACAGTGTGGTAGCATTTGCACGTATGAGCGAAGATAAGAAAGAAACCTTGGTATTTGTATATAACTTCACACCTGTGTTACATGAGGAGTTTAAGATTGGTGTACCATTCCATGGTAGCTATAAAGAAGTATTAAATAGTGATGCAGCAGAGTTTGGTGGAAAAGATTATGTAAACAAGAGAGCAAAGGTTTCAAAGGCAGAACCTTGGGACGGAAGAGATGAATCCTTGACATTTACATTACCACCACTTAGTATGGTAGTATTCCGTGCGGAAAAACGTACAAAAGCAACAGAGAAGAAATCTACTGTGAAAAAGACTACAAAGGAAAAGTCTACAAAAGAAAAAGCTACAAAGGAAAAAGCTATAGCTATGGCTGTAGAAAAAACGGTAGTTGTAGAAAAGCCTGTTGAGAAAAAGGTTGTAACAGAGAAAAAAGCTACAGAGAAGAAGGTTGTAGAGAAAAAGCCTGTTGTGAAAAAGGCTGTAGAAGAGAAGAAGCCTGTAGAAGAGAAAAAGACTATAGTTGAAAAGGCTGTAGTTGAGAAAAAAGCTGTAGTTGAAAAGGTTGTAGAAGAGAAGAAGCCTGCAGTGGAGAAAAAAGCTGCAGAAAAGAAAGTTGTGGCTGAAAAACTTGTAGCAGAAAAAACTGTAGCAGCAAAATCTGTAGCAGAAAAACCTGTAGTAGAAAAACCTGCAGAAAAGAAGGTTACAGAGAAAAAAGCTATTGAAAAGAAGCCTGTAGGGAAAAAGGGTAAAAATAATAAAAAATAGGTAAGTATAGTAAAGGTGATATATATGAATTTATTAAATGGTTTATTTTTAACAGGGGCGGGAGAAGAAGGTCTATTACAAAAAGAGTTAGAGGGCTTTTTACATTGGGCCATTGGTTTTGGAAAGTCTATCATCATTGCCCTAATTGTATTTTTTATTGGGAAAAAGCTGATACATGTGCTCATGAAGCTGGTTAATAAAGCTCTGAAGCGTTCCAATACAGATGAAGGTGTATCTGGTTTTGTGGGAACTTTAGTGAAGACAGCTGGCTACGCAGTGCTCATCGTCATTATTGCAGGAATTATTGGAATAGACACTAGTTCCTTAGTAGCTGTAGTTGGATCTGCTGGTTTGGCTATTGGTCTTGCATTACAAGGCAGTCTTTCTAACTTAGCTGGTGGAGTGCTGATTCTTATTAATAAGCCATTTAAGGTAGGAGATTATATTGTCGCCGGCACAAATGAGGGAGTAGTATCTAAAATAGATATTTTTTATACCCATATAGTTACTGCAGATAATAAAGCGATTGTGTTACCAAATGGTACACTTTCCAATATGAATGTGGTCAATTCTACAAGAGAAGTGACTCGGAGATTAGATTTAATTATCCCAGTAGATTATCATTCCGATATCGACCATGTGAGAGAGACTTTAATGGGTGTGTGCAAGAGAGATGATAGAGTACTTGTGGAAAAAGAACCTGAGATATATCTCTATGAATTTGGAGATAGTGCCATTAACATGATAGTTCGTGTTTGGACAGGTACGGAGAATTACTGGGCATTAAAATGGAGTCTTCAGGAAGAGATTAAGAAGGCCCTTGATCAAGCAGGTATCACCATTCCATTTAATCAAATGGATGTGAATTTGATTCACGTAGATAAATAGGAATTGAATGGGTAAAATAGTAGACAGGAAATAGTCCTAAGAAGGATTATTTCCTGTTTTTTTGTTGGTGAACTATAGTTATGCTATAATAAATCATAGCAATGGAGAATATATCATTTTCAAGAAAGGGGTAGGAACTATGTATAAGATTTTAAACTATACTATGGTTATTGATTACATAATGGAGCATGGTACCAACCAGCAATTACTACATTGGATAATCACAAAAAGAGAAAGCTAATAGAAAGGATAGGAATTACCTTAATTTTCTTAACATTCTTATAGATTACATAAGTAAAAATCCTTTGACATATTTAATATTATAAAGTATAACTAATACAATAATTAAATTAATTGAATTACTACATAGAATACGGAAAGAAGGAAGAAAGCGATGCAAGGAAAAAACGTGATTGAAAGCATTTTTGGAAATAATGTTTTTAATGATGCAGTCATGCAGGAACGTCTGCCTAAAAAGACCTATCAGGCACTGAAGGCCACCATTGAGAATGGGGATGAATTAGACCGTGAAGTAGCCAATGTGGTTGCGCATGCTATGAAGGAGTGGGCACTGGAAAAGGGGGCGACTCACTATACACACTGGTTCCAGCCTATGACAGGGATTACTGCAGGAAAACATGATTCCTTTATAGCACCTTCAGGTGATGGTGGTATCACTTTAGAGTTTTCTGGTAAGGAGTTAATAAAGGGAGAACCCGACGCTTCTTCTTTCCCATCTGGTGGACTTAGAGCTACCTTTGAGGCTAGAGGCTATACAGCATGGGATTGTACCTCTCCTGCCTTTTTAAAGGAGGACGCAGAGGGAATGATCCTTTGCATACCAACTGCATTTTGCTCCTATACTGGCGAGGCATTGGATAAGAAGACTCCACTCCTTCGATCCATGGAAGCAGTAAGTGAGCAGGCAGTAAGAATATGTAAGCTATTTGGGCATCAGGACGTTACTAGCGTTTCATGTTCTGTAGGAGCAGAGCAGGAATATTTTCTCGTAGACCAGAAGTATTATATGCTACGTGAAGATTTAATGTATACAGGCAGAACCTTATTTGGCGCTATGCCTCCAAAGGGGCAGGAGATGGATGACCATTACTTCGGTGCAATTAAGGAAAGAGTTGCTGCCTTTATGAAAGAGCTAAATGAGGAATGTTGGAAGCTTGGTATTTTAGCAAAGACTCAACACAATGAGGTTGCCCCAGCACAACACGAGATGGCACCAATCTTTGCCACTGCTAATATTGCTACAGATCATAATCAGATGGTAATGGAGCTAATGTGCAAGATTGCAAAACGCCATGGCTTAGAGTGTATCCTTCATGAGAAGCCATTTGCAGGTGTTACCGGCTCTGGTAAGCACAATAACTGGTCTCTTTGTACCAATACGGGGATTAACCTATTAAATCCAGGGAAGACTCCTCACGAGAATATACAGTTTTTATTAGTTTTGGCAGCAGTCATTCAAGCAGTAGATGAAAATCCTGAGCTACTTAGACTCTCCGCTTCTAATCCAGGCAACGACCACCGGTTAGGAGCCTTAGAAGCTCCACCAGCAATCGTTTCTGTATTTCTTGGGGAACAGCTAGAGGATGTGGTAAAGCAGTTAGTTGATATGGGAGAGGCAACCAGCAGTAAGCAGGGTGGTAAGCTTAAGACAGGGGTACATACCATACCGGAGTTTACCAAGGATGCTACAGACCGAAATCGTACATCACCATTTGCTTTTACAGGTAATAAATTTGAATTTCGTATGTTGGCTTCTAGTATGTCCATAGCAGATGCCAATACGGTACTCAATACCATTGTAGCAGATGTTTTTTCTAGAATGGCAGATGAGTTAGAAGCAGCAGAGGATTTTGATTTAGCAGTGCACAATCTAATTAAGAGAACATATACTGAGCATCAAAGAGTCATCTTTAATGGCAATGGATACTCAGAAGAATGGGTGGAGGAAGCAGTGAGGAGAGGCCTACCAAATGTGAAAACTATGGTAGATGCAATTCCTGCGTTACTAAGTGAACATTCCGTTGAGATGTTTACGAGACTTGGGGTATTGAATGCCAGTGAACTTCACTCTCATGTAGAGATTCATTATGAGCATTACTGTAAAGTGGTGAATATTGAAGCAAAAACCATGGTTGATATGGCTACCAAGAAGTACATTCCTGCAGTGATTGCTTACGTCAAAACCTTAGCGGACAGTATTAATGCGGTTCGTCAAGCTGTACCAGAAGCAGTAGTAACGGTACAAACGGAGCTTCTAACAAAGGCTTCTAAGTTACTTGCCAATACCCATAAGGCATTGATGAATTTACAGAAGTTAATACAGCAAGCAGAAGAGATAGAGAATATCGTGGAAAAGGCAGAATTCTTTAGGGATATGATTCTTCCGGCAATGAAAGAGCTTCGTGCTCCAGTGGATGCCCTTGAGGTGATTGTAGATAAGAAGGATTGGCCTGTACCAACCTATGGGGATTTATTATTCCGCGTATAATTATAGGATTAATTGATACTAAAAACAGAAACAGAAAAATTATTTTTTGATTTTTAAAAAAAATGCTTTTCTTTTCATCCAAAAAGTGGTATCTTACTTTTATAAAAAATAAGTTTACGAAAAGAACAAAGGCGTTCTCATTTTATGAGGACGTCTTATTTTATTTTAAGTGAAGGAAGGATTGATATTATGTTAGAAAAGAATGTGATTGAGGGTTTATTTGCTAAAGATGTATTTAACGATTCTGTTATGAGGGAACGTTTACCAAAGAAGATTTATGCAGCCTTAAAAGAAACTATTGATAAGGGGACTGAGTTAGATTCAGAGGTAGCTAATGTAGTAGCTCATGCCATGAAGGAATGGGCACTGGAGAGAGGTGCTACCCATTATACTCATTGGTTCCAGCCAATGACAGGTATTACAGCTGAAAAGCATGACGCCTTTATTGCTCCAATTGGAGAGGGCAAAGTCGTTATGGAGTTCTCTGGTAAAGAGTTAATTAAAGGTGAACCTGATGCATCCTCCTTCCCTTCTGGTGGACTTCGAGCTACCTTTGAAGCAAGAGGTTATACCGCTTGGGATTGTACCTCACCTGCCTTTTTAAAAGAGGATGCTGGCGGTGTTACTCTTTGTATCCCAACTGCTTTTTGCTCCTATACAGGAGAGGCATTAGATAAGAAGACACCTTTACTTCGTTCCATGGAAGCGGTAAGTGAACAGGCAGTTCGCATATGTAAGCTTTTCGGTCATGAGGATGTGAATAAGGTAGAATGTTCTGTTGGACCAGAACAGGAATATTTCTTAGTGGATAGGGAGAAATATTTAAAGAGACCTGACTTAATCTTTACTGGAAGAACCTTATTTGGTGCGATGCCTCCAAAGGGTCAGGAATTAGACGATCATTATTTCGGCAGTATTCGTGAACGAATCTCCTCCTTTATGAAGGAGTTAAATGAAGAATGTTGGAAACTTGGAATCTTAGCTAAGACACAGCATAATGAAGTAGCGCCTGCTCAGCACGAGATGGCTCCTATTTATTCCACTGCCAATATTGCAACCGATCACAACCAGTTAGTAATGGAATTAATGAAGAAAATTGCAAGACGCCATGGCTTAGAGTGCTTATTACATGAGAAGCCATTTGCAGGTGTTAATGGTTCTGGTAAGCATAACAACTGGTCTATTGGTACCAACACAGGGAAGAACCTATTAGATCCAGGTAACACTCCTCACGAGAACATCCAGTTCCTACTTTTCTTATCTGCCATCATTCGTGCCGTAGACGAGAATGCTGCATTATTAAGATTATCTGCTAGTAATGCGGGAAACGACCATAGATTAGGAGCTAATGAGGCACCTCCTGCCGTTGTATCCATTTACCTTGGAGAACAGCTTGAGGACGTAGTAAAACAGTTAGTAGATACAGGCGAAGCAACCTCCTCCAAACAGGGTGGAAAATTAAATACCGGTGTTCATACACTTCCTGAACTTGCTAAGGATGCCACAGATAGAAATCGTACATCACCATTTGCCTTTACCGGTAACAAATTCGAATTCCGTATGGTAGCATCTAGTCTTTCCATCGCTGGTGCAAATACAGTATTAAATACCATTGTAGCAGATGTTTTATCTGATATGGCAGATCAGCTTGAGAATGCAGAAGACTTTGAACTTGCAGTACATGATTTGATCAAGAAGACATTAAGTGATCATCAAAGAATCATCTTTAATGGAAATGGTTATTCTGATGCATGGGTAGAAGAAGCAGAGAGAAGAGGTCTTCCAAACGTAAAGACCTTTGTAGATGCGATACCTTCCCTAGTAACGGATAAGTCCATTAAGATGTTTGAGAAATTAGGAGTTTTATCAGAGAAAGAGCTTCATTCCCGTGCAGAAATTAACTATGAGTTATATGCAAAAGCAATTAATATTGAAGCAAAGACTATGGTTATGATGGCTTCTAAGAAATACATTCCAGCTATTATCAAATATGTAAGGACTTTGGCTGATAGCATTATCAGTGTTAAGACAGCATGTTCAGAGGCAGACGTATCAGTACAGTCTGATATGTTAAAGTTTTGCTCCGCTAAGCTAAAGGAAGCTCAGGTAGCATTAGATAAGCTGGCTGAAGTAACAGAGATTGCTGCATCAAAAGAAGAGGGAGAAGAACAGGCAACCTATTTTAAGGATGTGGTATTCCCTGCTATGGCAGTACTTCGTGCACCTATTGATGAGCTAGAAGTTGTTGTAGACAAAGAGGCTTGGCCAGTTCCAACCTATGGAGATTTATTATTTGAGGTATAATAACTAAATATTGTAGATATAACCCCCTTACCGGGCTGTCGAATGGCAGCTCGGTTTTTAGTGTAAGGAGACTGTGCCAAAGACCTCTTACAATAAAAATGGCTCTCTAAAAAAGAGAGCCAAAAAGAAATTCTTATTCACTTCTAAGTGCTGTTACAGGGTCTTTCTTAGCTGCTTTTTTACTTGGAATCAAACCGCCTATTAAGGTCAACAACATGCTTAGTATAATCAAGATAATTGCTCCACCCATAGGTAAGATGGCATTGACATCTGTAGTTCCTGCGATACTATGAATAATAGCATTACCAGGAATTAGTAGTAACAATGTGACACCGATACCGATTAGCCCTGAGCAGAGACCAATGATAAAGGTTTCCGCATTGAATACCTGGGAAATATTTCTCTTAGAGGCGCCAACTGCACGTAAGATACCAATTTCCTTCGTTCGTTCTAATACAGAAATATAGGTGATGATACCGATCATAATAGAGGATACCACCAGAGAAACCGCAACAAAGGCAATTAGAACATAGGAGATTACGTTGATAATCGTAGTAATGGAAGACATTAATAGGGCCACGTAATCTGTATAGGTAATGTGATTGGCCTCAGTTGTAGAAGCATTGTAATTAGCGATACACTCTGCAATCCCATCCTTTGCTTCAAAACTATCAGCATAGAGATTAATGGAAGAAGGAGCATCTAGGCTAACTACACCAAAGTTAGTCATATTATCCTCAAAGCTACCTACAGAAATGTAGTTCTTGTAGATGGTTAGGAGAACATCATCAGAAGGTTGCATAAGATAGGAATCTAACATAGAAGCAAGTTCTGTTTCTCCCAAGGACATAACCTGCTCTAGTTCAGCAGAATCGCTTCCATACATCTTTTGCATAATGTCCTTGCAAAGCTTTGCTTTTTCAGATACTCCAAGACTGGTGAGGTAGTTTTTAGTATCCTCTATCTTAGTAGAATCATCACTAGGTGAAAAGCGAACACCATTTAATACATTGATCGTTTTATCAGCCATTTGTGCTTTAACAATAGCACTCTTATTGGTATAATCTATCAAATAATTAGTAAGTGCCTGGGTATACCCTAAAGGAGCAGAAATTACTGTTTTAGCATCTTTTGAGCGAACAACAGCACTTATTTTTAACTTTATAGCATTTTTAAGTTGTGACTTTAAAGCAGCTTTATCCCCTGTAATAGGGCTATAGGTTCCATTTGCATTTTTTACATAAGCATCACAAGCAGGTAATAGATAAAATTCCTGTTTACATATCTCTTCATAAGACCAACTTTTCGGATCAATTGTAACAGGTTCTCCAGCATCTAGTTTCTTTATAATTTCCTTATATTCAGCGGTAGGAAGAATTCCTAGCTTATATAATGCTTCTTGGCTAATCTCATTATTATTATCTAGAATAAGAACAACTTCTGTATACTCCTTTGGCCAAGAACCATAAAGTAGATCATACTTATCTGTCATAGCGCTGCTTACTAGGTTTCCATTCTTACCAGGAATTAATTCTTGAAAGCTATTGGTGGAGGCATGAGTCATACTAGCCATAGGCCCCATAGCACTCATATCTGGTGTAAGCATGGAGGAAGATACACTTTGTGAATTCGATAAGGTACTTCCATCTGTACTTACTAGGTCTCCATTAGAATCCTCCGTGTATACGTTAAATTTAGTACTATAGGAATATACGATTCCATTTTCACCAATGTACTGGTGAATAGGACTATTGGCATCATCAAGATATTTCTTGAAAGCTGTCAAATTGTTCTCCTTAAAGCTTGTGGTCATAGAGGAAACCATTTCAAAAGCAATCGGATTGGAATAGACAGCATCTAGGTCATGGTTTGCTTCTTTCCCTGCAACTGAATTACTTTTTCCAATAAGACTACTTAGATCCATGGCTTGAGCATCAATTGTAATCGGATAGGAGGTCATGGTATCTTTCTGTATGTTCTCAATATAGGTGTTTACACCACTGGAAATAGATAAAATTAGTGCAATGCCAATAATACCTATGGATCCTGCAAACGATGTTAGTAATGTTCTTCCTTTTTTAGTCCTTAGGTTATTAAAGGAGAGAGAGAGGGAGGTGCCAAAGGACATAGAGGATTTTCCCATGTTTTTATATGTCACTGGTTCAAGTTTTGTTTCATCTACCTCATACGGATTGGTATCAGAGATAATCTTACCATCTCGTAATTTTACAATACGGTTTGCGTACTCCTCAGCTAACTCTGGATTATGTGTAACCATGACTACAAGACGATCCTTGGCTACTTCTTTTAGGAGATTCATAACCTGGATACTGGTTTCTGTATCTAAGGCTCCCGTAGGCTCGTCAGCTAGAAGAATGTCCGGGTCATTAACTAGGGCTCTTGCAATAGCAACACGCTGAATCTGTCCTCCTGACATCTGATTAGGTCGCTTGTGAAGCTGGTCTCCAAGACCTACCTGTTCTAAGGCCTGTTTCGCACGTCTTTTTCTCTCAGAACGCTTAATACCAGAGATGGTAAGTGCTAGTTCTACGTTAGCTAAAATGGATTGGTGAGGAATCAGGTTATAGCTTTGGAATACAAATCCAATGGTGTGGTTTCGATAAGAATCCCAATCCTTCGATTTGTATTTCTTAGTGGAGATTCCATTAATAATTAGGTCTCCGCTATCATAGCGATCTAAACCACCAATGACATTAAGAAGGGTAGTCTTTCCTGAACCACTTGGACCAAGAATAGCCACAAATTCATTATCACGAAGATTTAAAGATACCTCATCTAATGCGGCTTGGATTAAATCGCCAGTTTTATACGTTTTGGATATTTTCTGTATTTGAAGCATAAGTATACTCCTTTTGATCTTATTATGGGAAATAATAACTTATATAGTTAGTTTAGGTATCATCATATATTGTTAAACATAGAAAGTAAACAAGATTGATAGTAATTTAATAAAATCTTTAGTTTTATAAAGTATAAGGGCCTTGAATTGTAAAATGAAACGTAACCCTTTCCTTTAAAATCATATCGTTTTACTACTCACCCTCCCAATATACAAGAGTAGCCCTAATTTTATAAATCAAAATCAGGGCTACTCTAATATGATATGCTACTTATTTCTTTTTTGTAGTTGGTACTTATTTTACAATAATTTTATAAGTAGTTTTCTTTTTCACGTTTTTCTCGGTATAGGTTACTGTGATGGTTTGCTTTCCTCTTTTTGATAAAACTGAACCTTCTTTGGGAATTACAACATATCCTTTTGTGATATCTTTTTTCGTACCATTGTTATAAGTAATTCGTAGTTTTAATCCAGATGTATCTAGTTTCTGCCCAAGAGAATAGGAGGTCTTCTTTGGGTTTTTTATGATAGCAATAGAGGTAACCTCTTTCTCATTAGAAGTTTTGTCTAACTTGGGGCATCCGGATACAACATACCAGCACCGTCTTAAATTTTTTATTTTTTGATTCTGATTAGAGCCAACAATAGATGACTTATTCAGTGGAATTCTTCCTTTTGCCGTTCCCGGTGCAGGATCTGCACAGTAAAACGTATCCGTCGTGGCATCATAATCGGTCAGTAATATCGCATGATATTGCCCACCTCGTCCATAGTTATAGGCAACGACCCCTTCCGGATGTTTTTTTAACAAGGAGATGTATTTACTTTTCTGATTGGAATTAACGGTAGAATGTTGTACCTTAACTCCTGCATATGTAAATCTGTTATATAGTCCACCGCCCCTAGCCCAGAGCATACGTCTTACTTTGGACTCTGTAATAGAAGACCATGAAGATTTTCCTTGTGCCATAACGGTTCTTCTTAGGAGCATGGTTGAGGAAGCTAAGGTACAGGTATAATTTGTTTTTTGCTTCACAAATACAGAGGACTTATTGATATCTTTGAAAGTTGCCGCCTCCACTATAGGCGTATTGAGTAAGGTAGTAAGGACAAAAACCACAGCAATCATCATAGAGATATACGACCGAACTATCCACTTCATATTTAAAGTTCTCCTCCTAGTTTTATATATTATCTACTATAAATCATATTAACATATGTTACGTATATGTTAAGTGTATATGAATATTTTACTATAGGATTTAATAACAAATCAATAGTTTTCAACTAATAAAATAATCTTATAATCGGCTAAATAAAAATAAAAAATGTTTTATGTGACATGATTCATTCAAATCTGGGTAGTTATCATAGTTACAAGGCTGAGAGCAAGTAGAAATCTGAGATGTTGTGTTATATTGAACTTGTTACATCAATATTAATAGTTTACAATATCTATAAGAAGGATGTTTGCCCTTAAAAGGAATAACTGATGAAACGAAACAGATAATAGATAAGCTATATTATGAATAAGGAGGTTATTGCACATGAGTAAGTATGAAGAAGGGTTGCAATTGATTGAAGAAAGATGCGGTAATGGTAAGGACAATCTTATCTCCCTGGCAACCATTGGAATGGACATGAATGCTGACGGAAAACCTAAGCCTTATGTTCGTGATGTGGACGCTTATTATGAAGACGGAGTGTTTTATATCGTTACCTATGAGAAATCAAGTAAAATGCAACAAATAGCACAAAACTCGGATGTGGCTTTTACGGTTTGCAGTCAGTGGGTTTCCGGTCATGGAATAGGTGAAAACCTAGGTTGGGTATTAGAACCTAAGAATGCAGAACTAAGGACTAAACTACGTACGGTTTTTGCTGATTGGTATGATTATGCAAACAATGAACAGGATGAGAATTGTTGTATTTTAGCAGTTCAGATTACAAAAGCAACGGTAATAAAAGATCACGGAGCTGAGATCTATCGAATGGATTTTGTAAATAAGGTAGAGACGAGTGAGGGATAAAAGTATTAGTACATAATGAATTCATAAGCTGGGGGATATGAAAATACGGGGTATACTCATCCTGTAAAAAGAAATATCTTTTATGCACTAGAGCTAAAAAGCGCAGGTACATTCCTTGTTTACACCAAATAAGAAGAAGCTGAACATTCATAGTACTTATGAAATGTTCAGCTTTTTTAGCGGAGAAAATGTTTGGCATAGCCTTGGAGGTAAATGATAAGGAAGACTTCAAAGTAGGAAAAAATAAATGTGCAAAAGTTTTAAAACATTGGATGATTAACCTATAATACTATAGATTACGGAAACTAGGGTAAGTTGAATTTTTGAAATCAGTATGCTAATATAAACTACATATTTATAACTTGGTAATAAATGTTATATTATGTTGGATATTGTTCATCTGTAAAATTAAAGAATAGAGGGGAAAATAATGAGATTATATTTAACATCGTCATTTAAGGATACTGCTAATGTATTTAAGAATTATGAAAAACCTGAAATCGGGAAAAAAGTTACATTTATTCCAACAGCAAGTATCGTGGAGGAAGTAAACTTTTATGTTGCGCTGGGTAAGGAAGCATTAGAAACTTGTGGGTTGATCGTAGAGGAATTAGAAATATCAACGGCTACAATTGAGGAAATAGCTACGAAGTTGGAAGCAAATGATTATATCTATGTTTCAGGTGGTAATAATTTTTTCTTGTTGCAGGAACTCAAGAAAAAAGAGGCACATAAAATGATTATTGAACAAGTGGGGAACGGTAAAGTTTACATTGGAGAGTCCGCAGGTTCTATTATAGTAACAAAGAACGTCGAATATTCTAAGGCAATGGATACTCCTTCTAAAGCACCTGAACTTACTAATTACGATGCTTTGAACTTAGTGGATTTCTATATTGTTCCACATTATGGGTGTATGCCTTTTGAAGCAGAAGCACAAGCAATTGTAGATGAGTATTCAGGAAAATTAGAACTTATTACTATTGCAAATGAAGATGTTATTATTATTGATAATAGTGAGATAAAGGTTGTAACCTCAGACAATAAGTAAGTTGTGTATCTATTCAAAATGTCTATCTGTATGTATGAGGAAGTGATATCCCTGTAAAATAAGATGATTTTAAAGGAGATAATAAAGATGGAAATTATGAGTTTGAAAAAAGATAATATTGCAGAGGTGGAAAAACTACTCTCCAATGGAGGCCCCTATGTCCTTCCCCATCATGACTATGTTTATTGGATCATGGAAGGATATTTTTCTTCAAGTAATTATGTAGCATTAGAAGAAAATAAAGTTATTGGTTATATATGTGCACTTCCATCAATAGATAGAAAGTGCTATTTTATATGGCAAGTAGTGGTGGATGCTGACTATCGAGGTAAAAAGGTAGCAACTATATTAATCAACCATATTATAGAAGAGTCAAAACTAAAAGGATATAACAGATTAGAATTAACCATAAGCAGTGATAATCAGGCTAGTTATAAGCTGTTTGAGTGCATAGCCAATGAACATGGTAGTAGTCTAAAAAAGATAGGTGAGTACAATACTAAAGGATGGAATGAGATCAGATATTCCATTGAACTGGATTTTTAATCATAAGGTTGAGTAGACTTATGAATACTTTTCATGTTGAACTAAAACAAAGGGAGTTGCAATAATTTTGCAACTCCCTATACTCTTATATTACCACAAAATGGATAAAATATCAAGCCTTGCACTTGCTTGATATCGTTTTATAATGGGGATATTGGAGGTGTGGTGATTGGATGATCTATTTGAGGTAATGATGTTACAAAAGCAAAAACAAGAGCTTAGTAAGGTTCTAGATTGTAATGATTACACTAAGAAATTTGGTGTGATTCTCTCTCCTGAGGATGCTAAAAGCCTAATGCTGAGTAGGAAGGATAACCTAAGACAATTTGAACGGGTAGAATTTAAGGAGGGCATTCTTCCAAAGCTCATTTATACATTTTGTGACTCTCCGTATATTTATCAGGATAATTATGTAGAGACAATAGAACGATTACAAGAGATCTTCTATCTGTATAAGAATGAAAGCTTAGATGAACTAAATGATGAGGAGCTTCTTCAGTTTATGAAGGAAGCATTTGAGGGAGAGTGTCAGGGTTCTCTTGATTCTCTTGAAGACACTAGTCTTGAAGACTTTGCAAGAGGTATAAGGGGAAGAACCCATGGGTTCTTTGGAAAGTATAATGAGGAGGAGAGTTATGATGAGTGAAGGGGAGCAACAAGAGCTTTTATCAATTGTGGCTGAGTTGACGGAACGCTATACTAGTAGGGAAAGTACCTCTATAACTTACGAGCGCGCAAGAATACTAATGGAGGCGGTACTTTATTGTGTTGAAGAGGCAAAAAAAGAGAATAGGATAAAGGGCACCCTAGCTACTAAGAGACAAGTAGACCTTAAATCTCAGTATGAATATGGATACCAACTAGTAATTGAAAAAGTAAAAAAAGTGAGAGATTTCTATAATCATCTTATCCTTCATTTTTCAGCCTATGGAAATAGGTGTTATTATGATACGGTTGTAACAGGGTTGCACCAATTTTTTATTCGATATGATGCCAGATTTTCTCCTCAAGATCATCTGTTAACCTTAGATTATCCAGTGTTACAGACATTTCCTAATCTTTCGGGAGTAGATCTCATAGAACAGTATTTAGTTTGTATTGGGTTAGAGCAAAGTTTTTTATATCCCATTGGCGAGGCTGCAATTTCGGAGTTAATGGGATATTATGATTATGAGTATGAAGAAGCGATTTGTAATGTCTGTAGCCTGATTCTTCGCTATAAGATTATATTAAAGGTTCTAGGAAAAGAGCAGGAGACGTTAGCCTTAGGACAGGAAGGCTTGTGTAAAGTAGAAGAGCTTAGTCTGGATAAGTCAGCTGGCGAGTTACTCCTACTATTTAAACAGATATTAAAAGAACTAGTAGAAAAGGAGTATCAAGGACACGAAGAACTTTATAGTTATTTAAGTCTAGATTTGCAGGATATGGTTGTAGAAGTGCAGAATGCTTCAAAATACCATAATCTAAAGGTATTGTTTCCTGTCTGAAAATGTTTTAAATTAGGTACATGTCGGGGAATTGACACCTATGGCACAATATGGTAATCTTTAGCTATGGTAAATGGGAGGGTGCGCCTAACTGTAAGCCACATAAATTAAAAAGTATCATCGTGCTGAAACGACAAGGATTCGTTCTGAGTCACAAGACGAGAGAATAGTGTAAGTCTAATTATTATTGGATTATTCTGTCCCTTTGCCCGTTTCGGCAAAGGGATTTTCGCGTTATTAAAGGAGGACATTATGGAAACACGTTTAGCTATTTTGGGGATTATGGTATATAGCCCAGAGTCTGTAGTACGATTGAATGAGTTATTGCATCAGTATAGTCAGTACATAATAGGAAGAATGGGTATGCCATATCAAGAGAAGAGAGTATCTGTTATTAGTATTATTATGGATGCCCCAAACGATGTAATTGGAGCACTATCAGGTAAGCTTGGTATGATTCCAGAAGTCAATGTAAAGACAATTTATTCTAAGGTGTAAAGACCTTTAAAAGATAGTTTAGAAAGGAAGGTGGTAGTTTGGTTTATCAAAGAGATCTTAATCTAATAGACCAATTAGAAGAAACAGGACAATTATCTGCCAATGAGTTCGAGGAATTATTGACCATATGGACTACTACAACAAGGGAATATGCGGCAAAAAAAGCAAGAGCAATTACGGACCGGATTTTCGGAAATAAGATTTATGTCAGAGGGTTGGTGGAGTTTTCTAGCTACTGTAAAAATGACTGTTATTACTGTGGGTTAAGGCGTGGCAATACTTTAGCCGAACGCTACCGTCTTACTAAGGAGGATATTCTAGCCTGTTGTAAACAGGGTTACGACCTTGGGTTTAAAACCTTTGTCTTACAGGGTGGTGAGGACATGGGAATTACCACAGACAGCTTTGTTGACATTATTCGTGCCATTAGGGAGACATATCCAGACTGCGCCATTACCCTATCTATTGGTGAAAGGACACGCAGTGAATATGAAGCGATGAAAGAAGCTGGGGCAGACCGCTTTTTACTTCGTCATGAGACAGCAGATGAAGAGCATTATAGAAAGCTACACCCCAAAGAGTTAACTCTTTCTAATAGAATGCAGTGTCTTAACGACCTCCATGAAATTGGATTTCAGACAGGTTGTGGTTTTATGGTAGGTTCTCCTGGACAGACCATCAAAACTCTAGTGAAGGATTTACTGTTTATCCAAGAATTTTCTCCTGAAATGGTAGGACTTGGGCCATTTATCCCTCATAAGGACACACCATTTAAAGATTACCCTCACGGAGATTTGGAACTGACCTTATTTTTACTTAGTATAGTTCGTTTAATAAAAAATGACATATTGCTTCCTGCAACAACAGCTCTAGGAACCATTTGCCCAGAGGGAAGAGAGCTTGGAATAAAAGCAGGTGCTAACGTATTAATGCCAAATCTATCACCTTTAGGAGTACGAAAAAAATATCTGTTGTACAACGATAAAATATGTACAGGGGAAGAGGCAGCAGAGAGCCTCCATAAGTTAAAAGAAAAAATAAAAAAGATTGGTTATGAGCTTGTATCAGAACGGGGAGATTACAAAAGATGTGATACTCCAACTAGGGTTTAGAACTCATCATACAATAGGAAAGAGGAATCATATGAAATATGACATAATGTCTGCAAAAGCAGAAGAATTTATTAATGATCAGGAAATATTAGATACCTTAGAATATGCAAAAGCAAATAAATCCAACAGAGAGCTGATTTTCTCTTTAATTGAACGAGCAAAGGATTGTAAGGGATTAAGTCACCGAGAAGCAGCTGTTCTACTAGAGTGTGATATCCCAGAAGCCAATGAGGCAATTAAGGAATTAGCCATCCAGATTAAAGACAAGTTGTATGGTAGGAGAATCGTAATGTTTGCTCCGCTATATTTATCGAATTACTGTGTCAATGGATGTACTTACTGTCCATATCATCATAGTAATACTCACATCCGTCGTAAAAAGCTTACCCAAGAGGAGATTAAGGCAGAGGTAGTTGCCCTTCAAGATATGGGACATAAGAGACTAGCTATTGAAGCAGGTGAGGATCCAGTGAACAATCCAATTGACTACATACTAGAGAGCATACAGACAATTTATAGCATTAAGCATAAAAATGGGGCAATTCGTCGTGTAAATGTTAACGTAGCTGCCACAACAGTAGAGAATTATAGCAAATTAAAGGATGCTGGAATCGGAACCTATATTTTATTTCAGGAGACCTATAATAAGAAGGCTTATGAAGAGTTACATCCAACAGGTCCAAAGCACAATTATGCCTATCACACAGAAGCCATGGACCGTGCTATGGAGGGCGGTATCGATGATGTCGGTATAGGTGTATTATTTGGTTTGGAAATGTATCGCTACGACTTTGTAGGTTTACTGATGCACGCAGAGCATCTAGAGGCTTATAAAGGGGTAGGTCCCCATACCATCAGTGTTCCAAGAATCTGTCCGGCAGATGACATTGATACAGCAGATTTCTCTAATTCCATCAGTGATGAGATTTTTGAAAAAATAGTGGCAATCATACGTGTTGCTGTTCCTTACACAGGAATGATTATTTCCACTCGTGAGTCTAAGGCTTCTAGAGAGAAAGTATTAAAGCTAGGAGTATCTCAGATTAGTGGTGGTTCTAGAACCAGCGTAGGTGGTTATGTAGAGGAAGAGCCAGAGGATGAGAACTCCTCTCAGTTTGATATCAGTGATAGGAGAACCTTAGACCAGGTAGTAAACTGGCTGTTAGAACAAGGGTATATACCAAGCTTCTGTACAGCTTGTTATCGAGAGGGACGTACCGGAGACCGTTTTATGGCCTTATGTAAATCTGGTCAGATAGCCAATTGCTGTCAGCCAAATGCTTTAATGACCTTAAAAGAATATCTAGAGGACTACGCTTCTGAGGATACTAAGAAAAAGGGTGAGGCATTAATAAAGGAGCAGTTAAAGACAATTCCAAATCCAGTGGTACAGAAAAAGGCTACAGCATTTGTGAAAGATATTGAAGAGGGCAAAAGAGATTTTAGATTCTAACCAAAAAGGAGAGGGAGATAATTATGACATCGCTGAATGAAACTCCAAGTGCCAATCGCGTTCATATTGGCTTTTATGGGAAAAGAAATAGTGGTAAATCCTCATTAATTAATGCATTTACGAAACAGCAGGTATCCATTGTGTCAGAGATTGCTGGAACAACAACGGATCCAGTATTTAAGCCAATGGAGGTCTATGGATTAGGACCCTGTGTTTTAATCGACACGGCAGGGTTTGATGACATAGGTGAACTTGGAACAATACGAGTGGAAAAGACCAAGAAAGCTGCCGAAAAAACGGATATCGCAGTTTTAGTATACACAGATGCCGATATTAAAAAGGAGCTAGAGTGGTATTCCTATTTTAAAGAAAAGAACACACCAGTTCTTCATATAATTAACAAAGCAGATATTCGTATAGATGGTGAACAGCTTAAGGATATAGTTGAGAAAAGAACCGGTAGTAAGCCATTATTAGTAAGTGCCATGGATCGAACTGGTATCGATGACATGAAGGAAGCACTTGTACGCTTACTTCCTGAAGACTTTGGAATGGAGAGTATTACAGGTGATTTAGTAGAAGAAGGAGACTTAGTCTTACTTGTCATGCCACAGGATATCCAGGCACCTAAGGGCAGACTCATTTTGCCACAGGTTCAGACATTACGTGACCTACTAGATAAAAAATGTCTAGTGATGTCCATTACCACTGATAAACTGGAAGAATCACTTGCTGTCATGGCAAAGCCACCAAAGCTCATTATTACAGATTCCCAAGTATTTAAGACAGTATATGAGAAAAAGCCAGAAGAGAGCTTGTTGACCTCATTCTCCACCTTATTTGCCGCCTATAAGGGAGACATCAACTACTACGTAAAGAGTTCTAAGATACTTGAAAAGTTAACAGAGAACTCAAAAGTTCTCATAGCAGAGTGCTGTACTCATGCTCCTCTTGCAGAAGATATAGGTCGCGAAAAATTGCCTCGCATGTTAAAACAGAGAGTTGGGGCAGGGCTTACGGTTGATGTTGTCAGTGGAACAGATTTTCCAGCAGACTTAACTGAGTATGATTTAGTGATTCAATGTGGAGCCTGTATGTTTAACAGAAAATATGTCATGTCTCGCATAAATCGGGCAAAAGACCAAGAGGTTCCAATGTCTAATTATGGAATTGTCCTAGCATACTTAACTGGAATTTTGGATAAGATTATCGTGTAAAGAACTGGTTGACTTGAGAAAAAGTATCAATTATAATAAACAAAGGATAAGGGAGTAGTTAGCACAGAGTATTTTGTGTAACTTAGTCAACATACTGATAACGATAGTTATCTGGCTTTGTTTTAAATAATGAGACTTGTCTGTAGCATAAGGCTACAGATAGGTCTTTTTTTATGTCATATGGATGTATGATTGACTTGAAAAAAACATAAAATGATAAAGTGTAATAGGAAAGGAAAGAGAAATGAGTTTACTGGAGATATTTTTAATTGGTGTTGGTTTATCTATGGATGCCTTTGCTGTAGCTATTTGCAAAGGGCTATCCGTTAAAAAAATGTCTATTAAACATGCTCTTATAGTTGGACTATATTTTGGTGGATTTCAGGCATTAATGCCCCTGATTGGATATGGATTAGGGGTAAGTTTTCGTGGCCAAATAGAACGCTTTGATCATTGGGTTGCCTTTATTTTATTAGTATTAATAGGTATCAATATGATTCGTGAAGCCTATGGCGAGTGTGGTGGAGAAGAAGACTACTGTCCATGCTTTGGATTTAAAACAATGCTGATACTTGCAGTTGCCACCAGTATAGATGCGTTAGCAGTGGGGGTAAGCTTTGCTTTTTTAGGCATTTATATCTTTACCGCCATTACCATTATTGGTATTACAACTTTCATCATTTCTATTGCTGGAGTTAAGATAGGCAATCTCTTTGGAGCACGTTATAAGTCAAAAGCAGAACTTGTGGGTGGATGTATTCTGATTCTAATCGGTATTAAGATTTTATTAGAGCATTTAGGGTTCTTGAATTTTTAGGATTATAGCATAAAATATAGCCGCCAATTCTACAGGCGGTGAATAGCCAACCCCATGAAAGGCTGTTTGAGCACGTTGGTACTTAGGCCTGGTCATGGCCTTCATAACCTTTATATTTTAAAAATTACTAAATTCAAGCACAGTACTCGGAAGTAGGACTGCAATGCAAAGCATTGCATATAAGATGATCAGAGTCAAAAGGCTAGCATCCTTTCGTTGGCGCTTTTGACTCTGATTATCTTATAGCGAAGTGTGTCCTACTGAAGAATAGAAAGTATCCTGCTTCAGTCCTGTATTTATTTACTCACCAATTATTTTTAAAGTTATCCAAAACGCTCCTCGCCATCAGGCCTTATGTACCATTACGTGGTCAATCCATGCGAGAGCTTGTGTTTCATGGGGGTGACTAGAGCCGCCTGCTTAAACCAAAAGGGGGGATGTCACACTAAGTTCATAGTGTGACACCCCCCTTTTTTTTTTGGAGATTTTTACCTATTTCAAATACTCGTCATTTGCCTTTAATACAAGCTTCATAGATTCAATTCCTGGTGCACCAATGGTATTACGTGTGTTCACACAGGTTTCTAAGCTAATGGCTTCATAGACATCCTCTTTAAAGACAGGGCAAATTGCCTGCAATTCAGCTAAGGACATATCTTCGATGCTGATGTTTTTGTCGATACAGTATAGAACAATCTCACCGATGATGCCGTGAGCATCTCTAAATGGTACCCCATTTTTCACTAAATAATCAGCAGCGTCGGTAGCATTGGTAAAGCCTTTCTTCGCACTTTCCTTCATCACTGATTTGTTAAAATGCATGGTGTCAATCATTCCTGTAAATAAAGCAATACAACCCTTTACCGTATCAATGGCATCAAAGGTAAGTTCCTTGTCTTCCTGTATATCCTTGTTATAGGCCAGAGGAATTCCTTTCATCGTGGTTAAAAGTGAGGTTAAAGAGCCGTATACACGACCAGTTTTCCCACGTACAAGCTCTGCTATATCTGGGTTCTTCTTTTGTGGCATAATACTGCTTCCTGTGGAGTAAGCATCGTCTAATTCAACAAAACGATACTCGTTGGAATTCCACAGAATGATTTCCTCACAGAAACGACTTAGATGCATCATTATAATGGATAATGCACTAAGTAATTCGATTAAATAATCTCGATCTGATACAGAATCCATACTATTTAAAGTAGCTTCTTTAAACTCAAGGAGAGAAGCAGTATAGCTACGGTCTAACGGATAGGTAGTACCTGCTAGTGCCCCTGAACCTAATGGGCAGGTATTCATTCTCTCTAATGTGTCTAAAAGACGACTTCTATCTCTCTTAAACATTTCAAAATAAGCACCCAAGTGGTGAGCTAAGGTAATTGGCTGTGCCTTTTGTAAATGGGTAAACCCCGGCATGATAGTGTTGCAGTGTTCGTGCATCATTTTATTAAGTACCACCAAGAGATTTTTTAGAAGCTCATCGATTTCCTTCATCTCATCTCTTGTGTAAAGTTTCATATCTAAGGCAACCTGATCGTTTCGGCTTCTTCCAGTATGTAGCTTCTTACCAGTATCCCCAATTCTTTCAATCAAGTGTCCTTCTACAAAGCTATGAATGTCTTCATATTTGCTATCTATTTCTAAGGTACCATTTTCAATCTCATTACAGATTGCAGTCAGTCCTTCTATAATCTGATCTCGTTCACTTTCAGTTAAAATGCCTTGTTTCGCAAGCATCGTTACATGTGCTATACTTCCCTTAATATCTTGCTTATAAAATTTCTGATCAAAGGAAATAGATGCATTAAAATTATGTACTAGTTGGTTGGTTTCCTTGGTAAAGCGGCCGCCCCAAAGTTTCATATAGTATTCCTCTTTTCTATTAGATTCCAATGTTTTTAAGATGTGGTTAAAAAACCTTTTTGTATATAGTAACCCTGATTATAAAAATATGCAAGGCTATATTGCTGTATTCATTAGGTATGATATACTTTTAAATTAGATGGGATATACTAAAAAGATAAACGGAAAATGGGCTTAAAAACTAGTAGAAAGGAAATGAGAAAATGAGTCATTTGTACGAACAGTTACGGCCAACATTAGACAAATTAGCAGCAATTAACAGCACATTAGAGCTTTATCATTGGGATATGGAGACATTGGCCCCAGAGAAATCCGAGGAGCAAACAGGAAAGATTGTTGGTATCTTATCCAATGAGTTTTATGAAACCTTACTTGACCCTGAAACTGAAAAGTTATTAGTAGAGCTAGAGAAACCAGAAGCAAAAGACAAGCTATCTAAAGAAGAGAGGGCTGTTCTTCGTCAGCTTAGAGTTAACCTAGATCGCATTCGTTTTATTCCGGCTAAAGAGTATAGTGAGTACCATGAGTTAACTATAAAAAGCTCTCTATGTTGGGCTAGGGCTAGAAAGAATAATGATTTTAATTCATTTGCACCTATATTAAACAAGGTCATTGAGTATAAGAAAAAGTTTGCATCCTACCAAAAAAAGGAGGGGCAAAAACCTTATGATGTTCTTCTTCAAGAGTATGAGCCTTCTTTAACCACCAAGGAGTTAGATGAGTTTTTTGACTATTTAAAGAAAGAACTCATTCCCCTGATAAAAAAAGTTCAAAAGAAGCATGAGCAAATAAATGATGAGTTTGTTTTTGCAGAGTATGACATAGAGAAGCAAAAAGAATTTTGTCACTTTCTTTTAGAATACATTGGATTTGACTTTACAAAGGGAGTGCTTGGAGAAAGTGCCCATCCATTTACCTTAAATTTGCATAATAAGGACGTGCGTATCACCAACCATTTTACAAAGAATGGATTTATTGGCTCCATTTTTAGTGCTATACATGAAGGAGGACATGGACTCTATGAGTTGGGGGTAAGTGACAAGTTAACCTTAACTTTAGCTGGTACAGGGGCTTCTATGGCTATGCATGAATCCCAGTCTAGATTATATGAGAACAATATAGCAAGAAGTAAAGAATTTTGGGAGCCTATCTATGGTAAGCTTGTCAAAACTTTTCCCGAGCAACTAGGAGATCTACCACTAGAGGAGTTTATGAATGGGCTTTACAAGGTGAAACCAGGTCTGATTCGTATTGATGCAGATGAGCTTACCTATCCTTTGCACATTATCATACGCTATGAGCTAGAAAAAATGATTTTTGATGAGGAGATTAGTGTAGAGGAGTTACCTGAGGCTTGGAATAAGAAATATGAGGAGTATCTAGGGATTCGTCCAGAAAGTGATGCCGAAGGAGTGCTTCAGGATACCCATTGGTCTTGCGGAGATTTTGGGTATTTCCCATCCTATGCGGTTGGAAGCGCTATAGCAGCTGAGATATATTATCACTTAGTGGCAAAGGAACAATTGAAAAATCTACTAAGAAATGGTAACCTTAAAGTAGTCAAAGAAGTATTAGCACGAGAAATACATCAATATGGTATGATGTATGACATTAATGAACTATTACTGCGAATGACAAATGAGAAATTTAACCCAACGTATTATGTAAGGTACTTGAAAGAAAAATTTGAGTAAAAGAGTTTATTTTTGCAAATAGTATTATCTGAGGGACCTTACATTGTCCACATTATGATACAATAACGCATTTATAGAAAGGATGGTTTTATGAGATCAGGAATTTATATCACTGACGTGCACGGAAGGGAAATTTTGGATTCTAGAGGAAATCCTACAGTAGAAGTAGAGGTTACTTTAGAGGATGGAACAATAGGAAGAGCTTCAGTTCCTTCAGGAGCATCTACAGGAGCATTTGAAGCAGTGGAGTTAAGAGATGGTGACAAGAGTCGATACTTAGGCACTGGTGTTAAAAAAGCAGTAGAAAATGTCAATACTCTACTTGCTCAGACTGTAGTGGGTATGAACGCTCTTAATCAAGTGGATATTGATAAAGCTATGATTGCTTGCGATGGAACAGAGAACAAAGGAAAGATTGGAGCAAATGCTATTTTAGGTGTTTCTCTTGCTGTAGCTAAGGCAGCTGCAGAGTATATGGATCTTCCATTATATCAATATATTGGCGGTGTCAATGCGAAGACGTTACCTGTTCCTATGATGAATATTATCAATGGTGGAAAGCATGCAGATTCTAGCTTAAATATACAAGAGTTTATGATCATGCCAGTGGGAGCGAACTCCTTTAGTCAGGCTTTAGAATGGGGTGCAACTGTATTCCATACCTTAAAGAAGTTATTAAAAGCGGATGGTTATGTAACTGCTGTTGGTGATGAGGGTGGTTTTGCTCCTAAGTTTAACAGCGATGAACAAGCTCTTGAATATTTAGTAAAAGCCATTAGTGCAGCAGGTTACAAGCCTGGTGATGACTTCTATATCGCTATTGATGCAGCAGCAACAGAGATGTACGACGAAGCAGAGAAGGCAGGAAGAAAAGGAGATTATCTCTTCTGGAAATCTGGTGAATTCAAAACTCCATCCCAGATGGTAGAGTATTGGGAAGATTTATGCAACCGTTATCCAGTAATCTCACTTGAGGATGGATTGGCTGAAGAGGACTGGGAAGGTTGGAGTCAGCTTACTAAACAGCTTGGTGGTAAGGTTCAGTTAGTAGGAGATGACCTCTTTGTAACCAATACAAAACGTATTGAAAAAGGGATTACAGACAAAGTCAGCAATTCTGTTTTAATTAAAGTAAATCAGATTGGTTCCTTAACTGAAACCTTAGATGCTATTATGATGGCTCAGCACAATCGCTGGACTGCAGTTGTTTCCCATCGTTCTGGTGAGACTGAGGATACTACCATTGCAGATATCTCTGTAGCAACTAATGCAGGACAGATTAAGACTGGAGCACCTTCTAGAACTGATCGTGTTGCCAAATACAATCAGCTTCTTAGAATAGAAGAGGAGCTTGGAGTAAGCGCTGTTTACCTAGGTAAAAAAGCATTCCAATTAGATCGTACCCTATAAGAAAATTATGATAGTTCATGAAATATAAAAAACGGTGTAGCCCTTATGGGTTACACCGTTTTTAATATACTATCTTTTATTCATTACCATCTTCCTCAGAATGACTTAAAGCCTCCTGTATAGCTTCACTTATGTATTCCTCATGTTCTTTTTTAATTCTTCTTAGAATTTCTTCTTCTCGCTTTTTAAGTAGGGCACTGGTTTTCTCATCCTGATTACCAATGACAAATGGAGTCTCATCCTTATAAGAGTAATATTTAATGACATTACCACTGCTTATACAGACATTCTCTCGACCACATAGCTGGATATCCCTATCATAAGGGAGACGATCGTACATTGTTATATTAAATTCTAGAGAAGAATCGTAATGCTTATTGTGTTCAGACATACTTTGAAGATCCCCTCGCTATTCATAAAATATAATGATTCCTTAGTATAAAATTAAATATTTCTATTATTATACATCATTATTAGACAAATAGGAAGATTTAAACCATTCATTTTTTATTTTCTCTCGGTGCATTGGCTTTCTTTTGCAATTCTACAATGACGATTGGTAAAGCAGATAGCATAAGGACTAAAAACCACTGATTTAGGGTAAGTGGTACTACCTTAAAGATAGCAGCGAGAGGCCTAAAGGAGATAACACTTACTTGTAAGAAGCTACATACGAAGAAGGAAAAAGTAAGCTTTCTATTGGTAAACCAACCAATCTTAAAGATAGAAGAGTTACTACGCATATTGTAGGAATGGAACAACTGGCTTAAGGATAGTACTGCAAAACACATGGTACGCCCAACCTCAGGTTCAGAGCTAAATCGACCACCAAGGGTATCGTATACGTGAAAACCAATATAGAAGGCAGAAAGAGCAAGTGCTCCGATCATAAAGCCTTCAAATAATATTTTATAAGCTAGCCCATCGGAAAAGATGCTTTTTGATGGGGAGAGAGGCTTACGGTTCATAATATTTTTTTCTACAGGTTCTACTCCAAGGGAGATGGCAGGGAGGGAGTCTGTTACCAGGTTCACCCATAGAAGCTGAACTGCCACTAAAGGAGTTGGAAGGCCCAAAAGAATAGCCACAAAGATCGTCATTATCTCCCCGATATTACTAGAAAGGAGGAAATGGATGGCCTTCTTTATATTGTCATAAATCCCACGACCTTCACGTACTGCCTCCACAATGGTGGCAAAATTATCGTCTGTAAGAATCATATCAGAGGCATTTTTCGCCACATCAGTTCCTGTTTGCCCCATGGAGCATCCAATATCCGCTGCCTTTAGGGCAGGGGCATCATTTACACCGTCACCAGTCATAGCCACAACTTCATTGTTTGCTTGATAGGCCTTCACAATTCTTACTTTATGTTCCGGGGAAACTCTGGCAAAAACACCATAGTTATAGATGGTATCTGCTAGGACTGTGTCCGACATCATATTCAACTCACTACCAGTGATGGCTTCCGTGTCCCTAGTTAAAATTCCAAGCTCTTTTGCTATGGCACAAGCAGTACTAACGTGGTCTCCAGTAATCATAACTGGCTTTATGCCAGCTTCTTTACAAGTGGCTACAGCACTTTTTACCTCTGGTCTTGGTGGATCTATCATTCCAACTAAGCCGAGAAATATTAGACCGTTTTCTAGATTTTTCTGGTCTATATAATCCATTTCCTTATAGGCTATGGCTAGGACTCGTAAAGCCATTGCTGCAAGATTGGCATTTTGTCTAGTGATGGTTTTCCTATGATGAACTGTCATTGGGACAATGGTGCCCTGTTGATAGATATATTTACAGTGGCCTAGGAGAATCTCAGGTGCCCCTTTTGTGATCACTCGTAGATGATTTCTCATTTTATGTACCGTGGTCATAAGCTTTCGATTGGAGTCGAAGGCTATTTCATAGACTCTAGGATACATTAACTCTAACTTTTGTTTCATGAGTCCTGTATGATAAGCAGCAAGGACAAGAGCGTTTTCTGTAGGCTCCCCAGTGGTTGAGATGTCATCCTTATTGATTTGTAGCACGGAATCATTACAAAGGGCTCCCATAGTGAATAGGTCCTTACCAAAGGTAGAGGAGAAAGCTTCTTCCCCCATACAAGAGGTGATTTTAGTGACAGTCATTTTGTTTTGAGTTAGGGTTCCTGTTTTATCGGAACAGATTACAGTAGCACCACCTAGTGTTTCTACTGCTGGGAGTTTTCTAATAACAGCATTCTTTTTAGCCATTCGTTGTACACCAAGACTTAGCATAATGGTGACAATGGCAGGAAGTCCTTCAGGAATCGCTGCAACCGCTAGACTTACACTGGTCATAAACATATCAAAAACTGGAATCTTTTTAGCTACGCCTAAGATAAAGATTACAATACAAATAAGCAGAGCAGAAATACCTAGAATCTTACTGGTACCAGCTAATTTTTTTTGGAGAGGTGTGGCTGGGGCTTCGTCATTTAAAATAAGGCTTGCAATATGTCCTACCTCGGTGTTCATGCCAGTAGCAATAACAACTGCAGTGCCCCTTCCATAAGTAACTATAGTAGAGGATAGGACGAGATTACACCGTTCGCTTAGTAGAGTATCAGCAGGTAAGATACTAAGTGCATCCTTATCTACAGGGTGAGATTCACCAGTAAGAGAAGATTCTTCTATCTTTAAGTTATAGGCTTCGATTAGCCTAGCATCAGCAGGCACAAAGTAACCTGCCTCTAGATAGATGATATCTCCAGGTACCAATTGGTTTGCTTCTACAGAGATAATGGAGCCATTACGCTTTACGATGGCAGTGGGGGCAGCAAGTTTTTTTAGGGCTTCTAGAGACTTTTCTGCTTTGGCCTCTTGAATGACCCCAAGAACAGCATTTAATGTAATGATGACAAAGATTATAATAGGATCTATAAAATCCACATCATCCTTTAGCAAAGAGACAAAGAAAGAGATACCAGCGGCTGCTATTAAGGTTAGTATCATAAAATCCTTAAATTGCTCCAAAAATTTACGAAGTATGGTCCTATTTTTTTTAGAGGTCAGCTCGTTAGGGCCGTACTTATGGTAACGTCTTTGTGCTTCCTTTGCCTGTAGCCCTATTTTTATGTCTGTATTCAGCTCAGTTGCGGCTTCAGTAAATGATATGCTGTGCCAGTTCATGTTAATCCCCCTTAGGCTTTTTTTGCAGATTTCTGCTCATAGAGTAAAGGTTTTACTTATCAAATTATATGTCCAAACCCTGCTTTTATACATGTGGACAGAATATTTTAGTCACCCTAGAATTTCTTCCACATATGTTATAAAGAGAAGACATATTCTGACTAGGAGAAAAAATGTTTTGGAATGTAATTGTTATCTCAGTTTCCTTGAGCATAGACGCCTTGGGAATCGGGATTTCATATAGGCTGAAGGGAGTAGACATCACCCATCCTGCCAAAATTACCATAGGACTTGTATCTGTACTTGTTATGTGGCTTTCCTTACATCTAGGAAGAATGATACTTTATATCTTTCCTCCAGATGTAGCCAAGATCATTGGTTGTAGTATTCTTGGGCTTATGGGACTTTCCTTTATCCGCAGTGCTATTTTTCAACAAGAGGAGGTTACTTATGATTTTAACAAATCCAAAAAGATTGATTGGTGGGAAGCTATTGTATTAGGGTTTGCTCTTTCTATAGACTCTGTTAGTGCAGGCATAGCAGCAGTAAGTATGGGATTAGGTAATAACTTTATACCTGTTTGTGTTGGCGTTATGCAGGTGATGTTTCTATATATGGCCGAATTTTTGATTACAAAAACGAAAATAATAAAACATAGTAATAAAAAAATATGCGGAACATGTGCTGGAATATTGTTGCTTATAATTGCTTCTGTGCGATTGTTGGGGTAAAATAGTATTTGAAGAAAGCATTAGGAGAATACTGTGGAAACATATAAGATAATCTTAGAATATGATGGAACCAGATATGGAGGTTATAGAAATGGCAAAAAGGGGAGTGCAGTCTCTATTCAAGACAAGATAGAGGCTGTACTTACCCGTATGGAAGATGGGCAAAGCTTTCATATAGCGGCTGCAGTGAATACTGAGGCAGGAGTTCATAGTATGGGACAAACCATTTCCTATGCTACAAATCAGCAGTTTAATGTAAAGGAAGTAAAGGAATACATGAACCAGTATCTTCCCATGGATATTGTGGTTAGAGAGGTTATAAAAGTTAGGAATGGATTCCATGCAGAGCTTGCTAAAAAGGGACTTCTATACCAGTATCGACTACAGACTGGAAGCTATCGAAATGTAATGGAACAGGCATATATGGAGTATGAACCCATGGGGTTAGATCTTGTAGTTATGAGAGAGGGGATTAAGTTACTTCATGGAGAGGTGGACCTGATGGCGTTGAACTCAAATCCACGATTAAAAAAGTCCACCCTTCGAAGAATTGAGAAGCTTAAGCTTTTGGTGGACAGGGAGGAAATCAAGATAGAGTGTCAGATTGATCAGGTCTGGCCAGGGCTCATTCCAGCTATCTTTGGTGTGATACTTCAGCTAGGAAGACATGAAATAGAGCTTTGTGATCTACAATTAAAGCTAGAGGAAATGCAATTAGGTTCTCTATATTACCCAGTAAGTACTAAGGGCATTATCTTGCAAAAAGTGTTATATGAAATCGAGCAATAGTCAAAAGCTAGGCTTTTTTCTTTGGCAAAAGCTGTTTTAAAGGGCTTACCTTAAAAAGAAAGAGTAATAAGGCGATAAAAAGAAGGGGTAAAAGAACTACTTTGTAGCGAGAATAGTATTCTAAAGCTATTCTCCAATTTTCCCGAAGAGTATATCCAAGACCAATGAGGATGATATTCCATACAGTAATTCCTGCAGCGGAAGAGGTAATAAAAACCGAATACCTTTGCTTGGTTACTCCTGAGACAAAGGCAATATAGGTACGACATATGGGAATGACACGACCAATGCAGACCGCCCAAGAGCCATATTTATCAAATCGTTCAAAAGAGCTGTCTAGTCCCTTTTGGGTACTAGGGAACCTCTTCTTAATTTTATTAATTAACGGAAGGCCACCTGTTCTGCCAATGAGATAGCAGATACTAGTTCCCAAAAGACCAGCGATTACACTTACGATGATAATAAGAAAAAAGCTAATGTGTTGATAGGAAGCCACTGCTCCTGAAAATGGTAATACAATTTCACTTGAGATAGGAAAGCAGGCATATTCTATTAAGATTAAAAAGAACATAGCGATTAGTCCATATTCATAAATTAAATTCGTAAAGAAGCTCATAATTCCCTCATAGTATACTTGTTATCATATATATATTGCTTCCATAAAACATTCATACCTTGCCACATTTAAAAAGTATAATACATATCTTAAAGAAGGTGACGAACAAATGACAAAAGTAAGAAATTATAAAATAAAGGCGCTTTTTGCAGCTTTATTAGTGATAGGTGCAATCTTTGTCGTAATGGGGTTACATAAGCCTCAACCAGTGAAAGCAGCAACAGTAAAGAAAACCGCTACGACGAAATATCCATACTTAATTAAAGTAAATAAACTAATGAATACAGTAACCATATATAAGAAGGATGCAAAAGGAAAGTATACAGTTCCCGTGAAGGCTATGGTTTGCTCTACTGGGAAGTACACTCCTATAGGAACCTATAGAACCAAAGCAAAGTACCGATGGAGAATACTTTTTGGCAATGTATATGGGCAGTATGCAACGAGGATAACAGGACATATATTATTTCATTCTGTCTATTATTATAAAAAGAATCCTGCCACCCTCTCTGCTAAGGAATTTAATAAGCTAGGCACATCCGCCTCTATGGGATGTATCCGTCTACAGGTGGCTGATACAAAATGGATCTATGACAACTGTGGAATAGGAACCACAGTTGTCATCTACAATAGCAAAAATCCTGGTCCACTTGGTAAGCCAAAGGCTGTTAAAGTAAGCAGTAAAACAAAGTGGGATCCAACGGACACTACCAATAAGAGTAATCCACTAAATAAGAAAAAACCTGTCATTACTGGGGTTAAAAATATTACCATAGCTTATGGAAGTACATATTCTCCAAGAAAAGGGCTGAAAGCCTATAATACCTGTGGGGTTAACATAACCAAATATGTAAAAGTGAAAAGTAATGTAAATACTAAAGTAGCAGGAACCTATAAAGTAATCTATACAGTGACAGATGCACTTAAACGAACCACCACAAAAGCCATCAAGGTTGCTGTGAAACCAAGGGAAGGCATGCCAGTCCTTACTGGTGTAACGGATAAGCTATATTCCTATGAAGACTACAAAGCATTAGATATTAGCTCCTATGTACTAAACGGAGTGAAGGCTAATGTAAAGGGACAAATTCTTGGGAAAGAGTATTTAAAATATTCAGTTAATAAAATATTAGATAATAGTGATGTGACTCAATATGCAGTTACCTACATTGTTACAAATGGTAAGTATAAAACCAAAAAAATAGCGTATATCTACTTAGATAAGAAGGCACCTGTGATAACAGGAGTACAAGATTTAGAAGTAACGATGGAAGAGTTTTTAAACCTTAAGGTACAGTTAGAGCAAAAGAATTATGTTGGCATTACCTTTATGGATAACTGTACGCCTACTGAGAAATTAGTAATTAGTACAGAACTTATCCCTCTAGATGAAAATAACTATCAGGTTATCTATACGGTCAAGGATGAGGTAGGGTATGTCACTACAATGTCATCCCATATACATATCATTGTATCTACACAACAAACAAGTATAAATTAAGCAAGTATTAGGAGGAGTTATTATGGGTGTAGCAGGAATACTAATGCCAATCGCCTCCTTACCTTCCCCTTACGGAATAGGGGATTTTGGTAAAGAAGCATTTGACTTTGTTGATCGCTTAGCTTCTGTAGGGGTAAAGCTCTGGCAAATACTTCCCTTACAACCATTAGGTTATGGAAATTCCCCTTATCAGCCATACTCCTCCTATGCAGGAGAGACCTTGTACATAAGCCCGAAATTTATGTACATAGATGGGTTGGTAACAAGAGAAGAGATTGAGGAATTAGAAGGTAAAAGTTGTAAAAATGGGAATCCGGAGCGTATTGCTTATAAGACAGTAAGACAGGAAAAGGAGTTCCTCTTTCGTAAGGCCTTTACTAGGTTTATTAAAACAGAGGATTATAACAACTTTGCAAAAAACTCCTGGGTATATTCCTATGGGTTGTTTGTAGCCTTAAAGCAAAAAAACAAGGGGAGTTGTTGGAATACTTGGCCCACAGAAGAACGTCAGTGGCCGTCTAATAGATCCTATGATGAAACCAAACTTATAGAAGAGATAGAGTATCAGACGTTTTTACAGTATGTGTTCTTTAAGCAATGGAGAGAGTTAAAGACCTATGCCAATGGAAAGGGTATCTCTATTATGGGAGATATGCCATTTTATGTAGGGCTTGATAGTCAAGATGTATGGGAAAACCAGAAGAGTTTTCTATTGGATGAACAGGCAAATCCAAGCTTTGTGGCAGGGGTTCCACCAGATTATTTTTGTGCTACAGGACAGAGATGGGGGAACCCAATCTATGATTGGAAGTATTTAGAGGAGACTGGTTATGAATTTTGGATAAACAGGTTAGTAAGTAGTAGTGAGATGTTTGACATTATCCGACTGGACCATTTTCGTGCCTTTGATACCTACTGGAAGATACCTGCCAGTTGTGAGACAGCCATGGTAGGAGAATGGATGGAAGCACCAGGCTATGACTTTTTTAGGACTCTATATGAAAACCATCCAGAGATAGCTCTTGTGGTAGAGGATTTAGGTTTACTTCGTCCAGAGGTTAACAAGTTACGTGATACGTTTAAATTTCCTGGAATGAGAGTGCTTCAGTTTACGTTTTTGGAGGATAGGGATAACTGGGAGCATTATAAAGAGAGGAATGTAATTACCTATACCGGTACCCATGACAATGATACAACCCTCGGTTGGTATACTAGCCAGAGTAAGGGGAACAAGAAGGTAATAAGTAAAAAATTAAAGAGGTTAGGAATTAAGCGTAAAAGCATTTCTTGGGCCTTTATTGAGTGTTGTTTTCGGACAGGGGCAGATATGGCCATTGTCCCAGTTCAGGATGTAATAGAAAAGAGCACTTCTAGCCGTATCAATACTCCAGGCACCGTAGGGTCTCCTAACTGGGAATGGCGTTTAACTTCCTTTAAAAGCTGGGATAGATTTGCTCCTAAATTAAAAGCAGTTATAAAATTGACAAATCGTTAAGAAAAAGGGATGATCACCTATACCTCAAGGAACTTGCTGTATTCTAAGGAAGGAGAACATCCCGCTTATTTATTTTCCACCTCAATAAAATGACAAAGGCAAAGGTAATTAGATATGATCATAGCAGATTGGCTCATAAAATAGCCTTCTGATTTCTTGATTATCTTTTGTTTGCCCAAGAATCCACATCAGTTTGGTTACAGTGGCTTCTAAGGTCATGTTATAGGCTTCTAATACTTGATAGTCTTTTTTAGCCATGTAGCCCACCTGATAAACTTCCATATCGCTACCTTCTAAAGGTACTTGGGTTGTCATAACGATAAGTTTTCCTGAGGAAATCCAGTCCTCCATAGCAGATAAATAGGATGAATGCTGATAGATTGGAATTCCTCCTACCCCAAAGCCCTCGATAATGATGATGTCATAATGCTCCTTTAGGTAGGAAAAGATGCTTGCATTAAGTCCTGGGATTAATTTTAGTAAAAAGACTCTTTCCACCATTGAGCTACTAAAGGTGGGGGTACTAGCATAAGGAATGTCCTTAATATAGCGAATAATTCGATTGTCTCTTATAATGGCAGATGCAGGATAATCTACACTGGAAAAGGCATTATAGCTTTTGGTACGAATCTTACGGGCTCTTGTACCAATAATGGCTTGACCGTTGAATACAATATGAACCCCATGACTTTCCTTAGAGGAAGCGAATAAAAAAGCATGAAGTAGATTTGTCTTAGCATCTGTATTTTCTTCATAAATAGATTTTTGTGAACCGGTTAAAACAATCGGTTTTTTTGAATTCTGAATTAAAAATGATAGGGCGGCAGCAGTATATGCCATGGTATCCGTTCCATGTGTAATGACAAATCCATCATATTCCTTATAATGCTCCTTGATACAGTCTGCCATTTTAACCCAGTGCATTGGGGAGACGTTGGTACTGTCCAGATTAAATAAAGGTAAGGTAGTAACTTGACAGATTTCATTTACAGAAGGTATTTTCTCCAGAAGCTCCTTTGATGTTATCAATGGTGTAAGCCCTGTAGCTGTAGGCTTGGAAGCAATGGTTCCACCAGTTGCAATCATTAAAATTTTAGTCATACATGAGCTCCTTCATTTATTCTAATTTCCTAATCTACCATGAAATACATAATAGTTTATGGTTGATTTTGTCGTTTTTGGCGCAAATTAATTCTATACAAATATAACATTTTCTTCAATCATATAGTATGAGGAGTGGACGTAAATATCATGTATAGAAATAAAATGAATTTGTCAAAACGCAGCAGACTTCTAGTATTATCTGGCTTTACCATATTATTATATGGAACCTCATTTTTTCAAAGGGAAATACCGGAAAGAGAGGCAGTTTTAGTATCTTCTGACTATATATGGCAAAAGCAAAACTCTATTACAGTTTCTAATCAGGTATATGAAAAAAAATATTACAACGATAAGAATGAATTATGCCTTAGTCTAGTATACCGATATCCGGCGCTAAGTGGTCCACAGAAGGAAGAGCTAAAGAAAATCAACCAGCAGATCATATCCCAAAGAGATAAATGGATTAATTCTCAGAAGGGGTTAATTATGGACGCAAAGGAACAAAATCTTATCTGTAGTACCAATGGAAATGAAGTAAACTATGGAATTACTTATAATAAAAATGATATTCTATCGATACTTTTTGAGGGATACCTATATGCAGGAGGAGCTCATGGAATGCCATATCGCATGCCCCAGACCTTTCGTGTAAGTACTGGAGAGCCAATGTCACTTTCAGAAGTGACTGGTCTTAGTAAAGAGCAAGTTATAAAGCGCATCAATGAGAAATTTAATACGTTATATGCTCAAAATCCAGATAACTATTGGGAGAATGCCAGAGACTTAGTTGCTGGATTGTCCTATGAGAGTTTTTCTTATTATGTAGAACAGGATGGAGTGCATATTTATTTTGATCCATATTTTGTTGCACCATTTGCAGCAGGATTTGTGGAGGTTATTCTCTAATCTTTTCTATAGATTAGAGGTTACATAGTATGTAATGATTATTACAAAGTATTTAAGATATCATTAAATCTCGGTTATTTTTTAGACAAGATTTATTTTTTTTGTATAATGAAATAGTAAGACAAAACATGTAACTAATAAATTGTATTATGAATATTAAAAAGAGGGATATATGAACAATAAAGTGTCAAGAAATAAAAGAAGAAAGAAACAGACAAAGATTCTGTTTATAAGTTTGTCGATTATGGTAGGATTGCTGTTATTTGCCTATCTTGGAATCAGTCAGTATTATAAAACACATTTTTATACCCAGACGTTTATTAATGGTGTAGACTGTTCTAATCTCACGGTGGAGGAAGCAAGAGAAAAGATTAGTTATGAGGTACATACCTATCAACTAGCCATAGATCAAAGAAATGGGAAGCAAGAAATTATCACAGGTGCCCAGATCGGATTGGACGTTAAATTTGATACTGATGTGCATCATTTATTAGAAAGTCAGTCTCCATATAAGTGGATACTCAATAGCTGGGGTAATAATAAGATTGAGAATCCGTTTACACTTATTGTGAATGAAGAACAATTAAAGAAGGTGTACGAGAACCTAGAATGCTTCAAGGAAGAGAATATTCAACCACCTAAGAATGCTTATTTGCAGGAGTTTGTAGAAGGTGTTGGATTTACCATTGCAAAGGAAGAACTAGGAAATGAAGTACTAAAGGATGAATTTTATGATAAGGTTTTGGATGCAATACATAAGTTAGAACCATCCATATCTATTGAAGAGGTTGACTGCTATAAGAAACCTGCTTTAACCAGTGATGATAAAAAGCTTGAACAAGCAGTGGAAATCGCTAATAAATATGCTTCTACTCAGCTGACTTATGAGTTTGGTGAGGTAACAGAGGTATTAGATTCCAAGGTCATAGGACCTGCTATTACCATTGACGAGGATTTTAATGTCAAGATAGATAATGAAAAAATCAGAGACTTCGTCAATTACATTGGAAAGAACTATAATTCTTTTGGTATGAAAAGAACCTTAAAAACAAGCTATGGGGTAGAAATTCAGATCACCGGAGGAGATTACGGCTGGTGGCTTAATCGAGATGCTGAGCTTGAAGAAATTATGGAATGTATTAAAAATGGGGAGCAGAAAGTAAAAGACCCCGTATACTATCAGACTGCTAATCAGCATGGAGATGATGATGTAGGGGATACCTATGTAGAAATTAATCTTTCAGCCCAACATTTATTTTTGATTGTAAAGGGAAAGAAGATATTAGAATCTGACTTTGTATCTGGAACCATTGCTACTGGGTATGAAACACCTACCGGGACTTATCCAATTCAGTATAAAAAGAGGGATGCTACTTTAGTAGGAGAAACCTATAGTCAGCCTGTCAAGTATTGGATGCCTTTTAACAAGGACATTGGTTTACATGATGCAGTTTGGAGAAGTAAATTTGGAGGGGACATCTTTTTGACCAATGGCTCCCATGGATGTATTAACCTTCCTGAGGATATTGCGAAGCAAATCTATGAATATGTAAATCGCGGTACTGCTGTTTACGTTTATAAGTTGACAGGAACCGAAAGTTATGATAAAGAAAAGTATAAGAAGGCACAGCTAATATGGGAAAAGGCCCAAAAAGAGGCAGAGGAAAAGAAGAAACAAGAACAGGCTGCCAATAATTAAGGAGAAGCGAAAAGATGAAGAAGTTAGGTGTTCTAGGAGTTGTTTTAGCATTATTGACTATGCTTATGGGGTGTGGAGCTAAGACTTATACACTACAGTTTGATAATATTAATTTAATGACCGTAGTGAATAAAAGTGATAACAAAGAGGTAAACTTAACCAAGGAGCAAATCAAGACAGCTACGGAAGAGATGGGTAAGATTACATTTGTGGAAGAAGCAGAAGATCAGGGAGCAGAGTACTTATATAAGCTTACCATGTCTAATGGGGAACAGTCTGCAGTGGATATCTATATCTATGATAACACCCATATGAAGATGGGAGATAAGTTCTACACTGCCACAGAAAATGAATTTAACCTCATGTTTTACAAGACATTGTTTGTAAAGTAACAGTGGTTTAGGTTGACAAATTCAGTTAGTATGGTAGAATAATTTTGATATATTTGATAAGACAGTGATAAGGAGTACTAAGAGTCATTAGCTTTCAGAGAGCTGCCGGTAGGTGTGAGGCAGTAGCTTAAGCTCCCAACTCGCCTTTGAGTCCTTCTATTGAACTAACAGTAGGTAGAAGCGTTTCATTCACGTTACAGAATCTTAAGTGCGTATAAAGTCAGAGAACTTTACGAATTAGAGTGGTACCACGGAGTTTAGCCTTCGTCTCTTAAGAGACGAAGGCTTTTGTTTTTTCAAAGGTAAGCTAAATAAACGATCCGTGTCACAGAATGGAGGAAAAAATGTTAGAGATGTATAATCATAAGTCCATTGAGAAGAAATGGCAGAAAGTATGGGATGAGGAGAAAGCATTTGCTGCAACAGACGACTACTCCAAACCAAAGTATTACGCATTAGTAGAATTCCCTTATCCATCAGGACAGGGGCTGCACGTAGGTCATCCAAGACCATATACAGCTCTGGATATTGTGGCTAGAAAGAGAAGAATGCAAGGCTTTAATGTTCTTTATCCAATGGGTTGGGATGCTTTTGGTTTACCAACAGAGAATTATGCGATTAAAAATCAAATCCATCCAAAGATTGTAACAAAGAATAATGTTGCTAGATTTAAGGAACAGCTTCATTCCTTGGGCTATTCCTTTGACTGGGATAGAGAAATCAATACGACAGATCCAGAGTATTATAAGTGGACACAATGGATTTTCTTAAAACTATTTAAAGCAGGGCTAGCTTATAAGAATGAGATGCCAATTAACTGGTGTACCTCTTGTAAGGTAGGACTTGCAAATGAAGAGGTAGTCAATGGTACTTGTGAGCGTTGTGGCTCTGAAGTAGTTCGTAAGGTTAAGAGTCAGTGGATGTTAAAAATCACTGAATACGCAGATAAGTTAATCGACGACCTAGATGGTGTAGATTTTATTGAGAAGGTTAGAGTCTCCCAGCAGAATTGGATTGGACGTTCTCATGGTGCAGAGGTAGATTTTAAATTAAAGGATCAGGATGATAAACTACGTGTTTATACAACTAGACCAGATACTTTATTTGGTGCAACCTACATGGTAGTTTCTCCAGAGCATCCAGTAATTGATATGTATAAGGATTCTATCACTAACTGGGATGCTATTGAAGAATATCGTGAAATGGCTGCAAAGAAGTCTGACTTCGAACGTTCTGAGTTAGCAAAGGATAAGACTGGTGTTCAGATCGAAGGTCTTAGTGCAATCAATCCTGTGAATAACAAGGAGATTCCAATCTGGATTTCAGACTACGTACTAATGAGTTATGGTACTGGTGCTATTATGGCTGTTCCAGCACATGATGAAAGAGACTGGGATTTCGCTAAGAAATTCAATCTCCCAATTATTGAAGTAGTAGCAGGTGGTAATGTTGAAGAAGAGGCATATACCAATACGGCTACTGGTAAGATGGTAAACTCTGATTTCTTAAATGGATTAGAAGTAGCAGAAGCCAAAGAGAAAATTATTGAATTCTTAACAGAAAAAGGAATCGGTGAGAAGAAGGTTAACTTTAAATTAAGAGACTGGGTATTCTCTAGACAAAGATACTGGGGTGAGCCTATTCCTCTTATTCAATGTGATAAATGTGGTTTTCTTCCAGTAGATGAGTCTGAGCTTCCATTAGAGCTTCCAGAAGTTGATAGCTATATGCCTACAGATAATGGAGAATCTCCACTAGCGGCTATGACAGATTGGGTAAATACTACTTGTCCATGCTGTGGTGGTCCTGCCAAGAGAGAAACGGATACTATGCCTCAGTGGGCTGGTTCCTCTTGGTACTATCTACGTTATACCGATCCAAAAAACACAGAGGCTCTAGCAAGCAAAGAAGCCCTCAATTATTGGTTACCAGTAGATTGGTATAATGGTGGTATGGAGCATACGACTCTTCACCTTTTATATTCTCGTTTCTGGCATAAATTCTTATACGATAATGGAATTGTTCCAACAAAAGAGCCATATCAAAAAAGAACTTCTCATGGTATGATTCTTGGAGAAAACGGGGAGAAGATGTCAAAATCACGTGGTAATGTTGTAAATCCAGATGATATCGTAAGAGAATATGGAGCTGATACGCTTCGTACCTACGAGATGTTTATCGGAGCATTTGACCTTAGTGCTTCCTGGTCTGAGGATGGGGTAAAGGGTTGCCGTCGTTTCTTAGAGAGAGTATGGAAGTTACAGGAGCTTGTAACAGATGAAGAAGGTTACTCCAAGGACCTAGAGACAAAGATGCACCAAACCATTAAGAAGGTGAGTGCGGACTTTGAAAATCTGAAATACAATACTGCTATAGCAGCTATGATGGCCTTAATCAATGACTTCTACAAGAAGGGTAGCGTAACTAAGGGCGAATTAAAGACCTTAATTACTCTTTTAAACCCAGTAGCTCCTCACATAACAGAAGAAATGTGGGAGAAGCTAGACTTTAGTGGAAGGATTTATGAATCTAGCTGGCCAGAATATGAAGAAGCGAAAACAATAGAATCTACTATTGAGATTGCTGTTCAGATTAATGGTAAAACTAAGGGAACCATTATGATTGGCAAGGATGATAAAAAGGATGAGGTAATTGCAAAGGCTAAAGAGTCCGTTGCAGATAAGTTAATGCCAAACATCATAAAAGAAATCTATGTTCCTGGTAGAATTGTTAATATTGTTTGTAGATAATATAAATTAAGATAATATGCTGTGAGAAAAGGGAGCCTCTTCCTCATTAAGGATGAGTCTCCCTTTTTGGTTGGGAAGTAGTAATAAACAAGCTTAAAATAGGATTGAATAATCTTCCATTTCCATATATAATTTAAGAAAGTTTCTACTAAAAGATATGTTAAGGCATGATTAAGGAAGGAAAATTCGGAGGTATCTTATGAGAGAAGAACTATTAAAACGGTATTATCAGATGTGGATTGATAAAAATAGAACTGGTCTAGATGAAATGTTTTGTGATGACATATACTACAGTGAAAGCTTTGGACCAGAATATCAAGGCTTAGCTCAAGTGAAAAAGTGGTTTGATGAATGGACTGCCAAGGGTACTGTTTTAGAATGGACAATCACCCAGTACATAGAAAAAGAGAATTTATCCATTGTGGAGTGGTACTTTGCTTGTGAATACAATGATAGTGTAGATGCCATTAATGGTATCTCTCTGATCGAATGGAATGAAGATAACAAGATGGTTTCTGTAAAGGAATTTCAGTCAAAAGCGATGCATTACGCACCATATCATTAAAATGGTAGCAAACTCTAGTAATAATGTAGAGAAAGAATACCATTTATTATATGAGATAGCGCAAATGTAATAAAAATAAAAATGGATGCTTGTTATTTGCAATATTATGTAGTAGTATATGACGTATTAGCGAGAAAATCTGCATGTGGTAAGGAGAATACGTTATGGATTACATAATCAAGAGATGTGAGTACGAGGAGTTATTGGAAGTTGCGCACTTATATAATGAATTATCCAGAGAGTTAAAGCAGTTCACGAATGATAGAGTAGCAGAAGAAACGCAAATAACTGATTATACAATGAACAGGATACTCAGAAGTGCCATTAAAGAGTGTAACTTAATTATCTTTGTGGCCAAGGTTCAGGATGAAGTGATTGGATTTATAACAGGAAGTATTAAAAAAGGAGAAGCACTTACTTCTGGATGCAACCCAATCGGTTATGTAGAGGGTGCCTATGTACTACATGAATACAATGCAGAGGAGATTTTGACTCAGCTAGAGGACAAGCTAATTGAAGAATTTAAAAACCATAAGGTGTGCTTTAGTGGATTAAATGCCTCCAATAAGATGAAGGATGGTGCTGACACTTGGATGAGTGAAGGCTACCAAAGCTATAGACAACTAAAGAAATCCTTTTGTCATCAGTATTAAGGGGTAATGAGTCATGAGAAGTATGGAATTTAAGATGGAACGACAAGGTCTTGTACAGATTGGTGACCAGGTTGAAATACGGGAAGGGAAACTTCCTTCTTCCTACTATTATGTAGTAGAACCTGCAGTGGCTATGTCAGGAAACTATACCTTGCGTGAAAGGTTAAAGTCTAATACTGGAGTAATAAGTGATATTAAGGAAACTCCAAAAGGGTATTATATCACAGTGGTTTTTGACGAATAAAATCAGCCGAGAAAAGTAAATAGTAATAATTACCGGATTGTCATGGAGACATCCGGTTTTTTTATGCTCAGTCTTCTGCAATTCTCTTTATAAAAAAGATATCTAAATCACGGATAGCATAGAATCACACAGGGCTGATATGAATATTTTACCTATCTTTGAATATAAATGTATAAATAAAAAGTGGGTGATTAAATGAGTCGGAACCAATTTATAGACGAACATACAATCAATATTTTTAAGGCAGCCCTGCCGTATACAAGGCCACAAATGCAAAGTGGTATGAACGTATTATTAAAAGCAAATGACCTTATGAGCACTGTTCAGGAAATGAATAATCCTGGAGAACTGCAATCCATGGAATTAAATAGTGAGCAAAGAGATCCAGAGATGTTATTAACTAGTATAAGAAGTGCCTGTCTGCCGGCGGAGGTAGAAATGGTTGATACAATACTGAACTTTATTAAGGCTAGAAAAATATTTAATGCGTACCAATCCTATAATCAAAACATCTTACAGGCAGCAGAGATAGATAAAAATAAAAGAAGTGGTGGGGAAAATCGAAATGGACTAATGGACTTCTTGATGTCTCAGTTAAGTCCTGAACAACGCTCCACATTTGAAATGTTTAATATGGTTATGAATACTATGTCAAATGATAGCAATCTATCCTCCAGTCAGGAGAAAGAAGCAAGTCAACCAGTGTAATAGAAAGGAGTGCTTATGGATAATAGTTGGTTAGATGACCCAATTGTAAAAAATATGGATCCAAGAAAAAAGATGGTTCTTATTAATCTCTTAAAAGAGGTGGAAGGGAAAAATATGAATCAAGGCTTTAGCGCCTTAATGAAAGCTAATAGTCAATTGAGTAAACAAGGATTAAGTTTTACTCAGGAGGAAAGTAATTTACTAATTAAACGTATATCTGTCAGTCTATCACCAGAGGAGCAACAAAAGGTTCAGATGGTCATGCAGATGATGAATCAGAAAAGGAAATAAATACTTTGGTGCCAAAGGTAAAAGGAGAGCAGTCCACTTATCTACCTTTGGCACCTACTATTATTCTGGGTAAATCAGACGTTCTTCTGTTATTTTGTATAAAACTTGGTCCAAATATCTGCTTGCTAGGAAATTAGCCATTGGAAGATTCATATCAAGATAATTGCCGCAGCCTTCCTTGGTAGCCCCTGGTACTGTCTCATGATAATCTTTGATAAATTCAAATAATTCTGTAATTAGTGGAACAACATCCTTGGATTCATAGTCTCCAGCTAGTAGAAGATAAAATCCTGTACGACAACCCATTGGTCCAAAATAAATGATTTTCTCACCGAACTCTTTATGGTTACGAAGAAAAGTGGCTGCCAGATGTTCAATGGCATGCATTTCTGCAGTATTCATAACAGGCTCATAATTTGGTCTTGTCATTCGTAAATCAAAGGTTGTGATGGTTTGCCCACCTACAACATCTTTTCTAGAGACGTAAATACCAGGTAGTAAATGCATATGGTCTATAGTAAAGCTCGCAATCTGCTTCATGTTTTGTCCTCTCTTTCTTTTCTTACCTATTAACCATTATATCATATTATTTTCCCAGAACAAGAAAAGTAGTAACTTATAATATGAAAATGTATGATTTGTTAAAATAATATAAACAATAAAATTATTATTGACTTTATTTAAATAAGGAATATAATAAGATACTATTAACATTGTTAATTGTTAACAGTGTTAACTAGTTTGTCAAAATCTTACCTAAAATACTAAGAATACCTTGTTTTATCATTGTTGGAGGAGAGGAGAATATGAATCAGTCTAAGGAAACACAGCTATTTATGGAAAAGTTGTTTCGTTTTAATAAGCTAGTGCATCATGAGGTTGTAGATGTAACAGAATGTCCCCGAAGTGAATATAAAATGCTTGGAGTTATTCATAAAGAATTAGAGAAGCAAAAGAGTGAGCAGAGTGATCTGCCTGGGGTTCCTATTTCTAATTTAAGTAAAGTATTACTACATTCGAAACCTGCTACCTCTCGAATCCTTAATACACTAGAGGAAAAGAACTGTATTGTTCGTATTCCTTCCAAAATGGATCGAAGAACTGTATATGTTAATTTAACGGAAACAGGAAAGAATATACATGCTAAGATGGTAGAACAGACAAATCACTACACAAATCAAATTTTACTACAGCTAGGACCAAAGGATACGAAGGAACTATTACGGTTGATGGATCGACTGTATGATATTGTAGCAGATATAGCTTTGAATAATGATGATAAGGAAAAGCGAAACCAAAACGACTAGATTGGTAAGACAGTTAGGAGGAAAACATGGCTAAATATTTTAAACATTTAAGACCATTTAATTTAGCAATCATGGGCATAATTGTTCTGTTGGTGATTCAAGCATGGTGTGAATTATCACTACCAACTTATACCTCAGATATTATCAATGTTGGTATTGCCCAAAAGGGAATCACAGAAATTGCTCCCGAAGAAATATTAACATCGGATATGGATCAAATTCTATTATTTCTTGATAAACAGGATCAAGACTATGTATTAAGTAACTATGATAAGAATGATTCCCGTTATATACGTAAGGATAAGGTAGATGTAGATAAGCTTGGACAGGTAATGAGAAAGCCAATGGCGGCAATCTACTTTTATACAGCAGAGCAAAAAGATGCCAATGGTAAAACCTTTACCATAGCTGACCAAGCAAAAACATATATGTTATCCCAGATGCCAGAAGAAAGCCAAGTAAAGGTGAAGAATCAAGACTTCTTTCAGATTTTAGCGATGCTTCCACAAGAGACACGTTTAGAGGCTACTACAAAGGTGTTAGATACCATCTCAAAGTTAGAGGATAACATAGATAGTATGGCTATTAACTATGAAACAGCAGTGTATGAGAGAGCTGGTGTTGATGTTAATAGTATGCAGATGAGTTATTTGATTATTGCAGCACTCAAAATGTTAGGAGTAGCATTACTTGCTATGGCCATTGCAATGATAGTTACCTTAGGGGCATCTAGAGTAGGTGCAGGATTAAGCTATAATCTTCGTGGGCAAATGTTTACTAAGGTAGTTAGTCTTTCTAATGAGGAAACGGACCGTTTTTCCACGGCTTCTTTAATCACACGTTGCACCAATGATATCCAGCAGGTACAGATGTTGACGGTTCTTTTACTAAGAATGGTACTCTATGCTCCAATTCTTGGTGCTGGTGGTGTTATTCGTGTATTAAATACCAATACTACCATGTCTTGGATTATTTTGCTGGCAGTGGGTATCGTGTTAGGAATAGTAGGGGTGTTATTCCTTGTAGCAATGCCTAAGTTTAATATCATGCAAAAGCTTGTTGACCGATTGAATTTGGTGACTAGAGAAGTTCTTACTGGTCTTCCTGTTATACGTGCTTTCTCAACTGAGAGACACGAGGAAGAACGTTTTGATGGTGCCAATAAAGATTTGACTAAAAACACGTTATTTACTAGTAGAGTTATGACCTTTATGATGCCACTGATGTCTTTAGTTATGTATATGGTAAGCTTACTGATCACTTGGTTTGGTGCCAAAGGTGTAGACTCAGGAGTGATAAAAACAGGTGATATCTTTGCATTTATGCAATACGCTATTATGATAGTTATGTCCTTCTTAATGCTTACAATGATATCAATTATTTTACCTAGAGCCATTGTTGCCATTAAGAGAATTGATGAAGTATTGACTGTAAAGAATGTAATTGCGGACACAAAAGAGCCAAAGAAACTAGAGCAACCAAAAGGACTTCTTAAATTCAATCATGTGAACTTTACTTATCCAAATGCGGATGAGGAAGCCTTATTTGATATTGATTTTACAGCAAAGCCAGGGGAGACAACGGCAATTATTGGAAGTACAGGTTGTGGTAAGTCTACATTAGTGCACTTGATACCAAGACTATATGACGTTACTACTGGTTCCATTACCATAGATGGGTTAGATATTCGTGATATGACCCAACATGATTTAAGAGAATTAATTGGGTTTGTTCCTCAAAAAGGTGTATTGTTCTCCGGTACCATTGATAGTAATTTACGATATGGTAATCAAGAGGCATCTGAGGAGTTAGTGGAGAAGGCAGCAAGAATTGCTCAAGCTACAGACTTTATAAAGGATAAGGAGGAAGGCTATGAAAGTGCCATTTCTCAAGGAGGTACTAACGTTTCTGGTGGTCAAAAGCAACGATTATCCATTGCACGAGCAATTGCCAAGGAATCTAAAATCTATATTTTTGATGACAGCTTCTCGGCACTAGATTATAAAACTGATGTTGCCCTTCGCAAGGCATTAAAGCAGGAGACTGGTGATAGTACAGTGATTATTGTAGCTCAGCGTGTTAGCACCATCCTACATGCAGAGCAGATTATTGTATTAGATGATGGTAGAATTGCAGGAAAGGGAACTCATAGAGAATTATTAGAAAACTGTGATGTGTATCGTCAAATTGCCTTATCCCAATTATCTCAAGCGGAGATTGACAAGGATTTATTAGATTCAGCACGTGGGAAGGAGGCCAACAACCATGAGTAATCAGCAAAGAGAATTTAAACCTAAAAAACGTGGAATGGGACACGGACCAATGGGTGGAATGGCTCCTGGAGAAAAAGCCAAAGACGCCAAAGGCACATTTAAAAAGCTGATGCAGTATATCGGTGTTTACAAAATCGGCTTTATCGTTGTTTTTCTATTTGCTATCGGAAGCACGGTATTTACCGTAATTGGGCCAAAGATTTTAGGTGAAGCTACTACCGAGATCTTTAAAGGTTTTATGCGAAAATTAGGTGGTGGTAGTGGCATCGATTTCGGCTATATTGGCCAAATTATAGCATTTTTAATAGGCTTATATGTAGCTAGTGCAATTTTCTCCTTTATTCAGGGTTGGATTGTAACTGGTGTTACCCAAAAGATTACGTATCGCATGAGAAGAGAGATGTCTGAGAAGATATGCCGTCTTCCAATGAGATATTTTGACAAAATGACTCATGGGGAAGTATTGTCCCGCTTTACCAATGATGTAGATACCTTAGGCACAAGCTTAAACCAGTCACTGACTCAAATTGTAACGTCCATCTGTGCCTTGATTGGTATCGCAATTATGATGCTTACCATTTCTCCATTACTAACACTAATCACCGTGGTGATTCTTCCAGTCTCTGTTTTATTAATGGGAATCATCATGAAAAAATCTCAGAAGCACTTCGTTGCACAACAAGCCAATCTTGGTCACGTAAATGGTCAGGTGGAAGAGATTTTTGGTGGACACAATGTAGTAAAGCTCTTTAATGGGGAAGAAAAGGCTCTTGAAGACTTTAACAAGGTGAATAAGGATTTATATGAATCTGCTTGGAAGTCACAGTTCTTATCTGGAACCATGATGCCAATTATGAGTTTTGTTGGTAATCTTGGATATGTAGCAGTAGCGGTAATTGGTGCCTTTCTTATGATTAGAGGAAGAATACAGCTTGGTGATATACAGGCATTTATCCAATATGTAAAGAACTTTACCCAACCAATTAGCCAGATTGCTCAAGTAAGTAATATGTTCCAATCTACTATGGCAGCAGCAGAGCGTGTCTTCGAGTTCCTTGAGGAAGAGGAAGAGGACGTAACTGTTGAGAATCCTGTTAGTATTAAAGGTTTAGAAGGAAACGTTAGATTTAACCATGTAAAATTCGGTTATGATCCTGAAAAAACCATTATTAACGATTTTAGCTGCGATGTAAAACAGGGACAGAAGGTGGCCATTGTAGGACCAACAGGTGCTGGAAAGACTACTATGGTAAAACTTCTGATGCGCTTCTATGATGTAACGGACGGTGAAATTCTAATAGATGGTCATAATCTGAAGGAATTTAACCGGAGTGAGTTAAGAAAAATGTTTGGTATGGTGTTACAGGATACTTGGTTATTCAAAGGAACCATTATGGAAAATATTCGTTATGGCCGCTTAGATGCTACTGATGAAGAAGTCATAGCCGCAGCCAAAGCAGCTCATGCACATCATTTTATTAAGACACTTCCAGGCGGCTATCAAATGGAGCTAAATGAAGAAGCAAGTAACGTTTCTCAAGGACAAAAACAGTTATTGACCATTGCTAGAGCAATTCTTGCAGATGACAAGATTTTGATTCTAGATGAGGCGACTAGCTCCGTCGATACTCGTACTGAGGAGCGTATACAAAAGGCTATGGATAATTTGATGCAAGGTCGCACAAGCTTTATCATTGCTCATCGTCTATCTACTATCAAGAATGCGGATATTATTCTCGTAATGAACAATGGTGATATTATTGAGCAAGGAAACCATGAAGAACTTATGGCAAAGGGTGGTTTCTACGCTAACCTTTATAACTCACAATTTGAACAGACAGCATAGATAAGAAAATCTCCTAAAGCTGGGTGTAGCCCAGACTTAGGAGATTTTATTTTGTGTAAGTTATATTCGTAAAATCACATTACTATAGTAGGCGCCTAAAGTTCTTATACTACTTGCGATTCCTTTTTAATATGATACAATAGTATTATTGATTTTGAAGCAAATAGGAGGAACAAGAATGATTACAGAGAACATTCTGGATTTGATCGGGAATACCCCAATTGTAAGTTTAAAATCTACTACTGGGCTTAGTATATATGCAAAGGCAGAGTTTCTTAATCCTGGTGGCAGTATCAAAGACAGAGTTGCAAAGAATATGATTGAAGAAGCAGAGCGTAAAGGGGTTTTGAAGCCCGGAATGACAATTGTAGAGCCAACCAGTGGCAATACCGGTATTGGCCTTTCTCTTGTTGGAGTTCGTAAAGGGTATCATGTTATTATCGTGATGCCAGAGAATATGAGTGAGGAACGTAAAAAGATAATTAGAGCACTAGGGGCAGAGCTTGTCTTAACCCCAAAGGAATTAAGTATTGGGGGAGCAGTAGAAGAAGCAAATCGAATCGTTAAAAGTTCAGATACATATTTTATGCCACAGCAATTTGAGAACTTAGATAACCCAGATATTCATTATAAGACCACTGCCAGAGAGATCTATGAGCAGTTAGGAGGCAAGGTGGATATCTTTGTATCCGGTCTTGGAAGTGGTGGTACCTTACAGGGTGTTGGTAAATACTTAAAGGAAATGAATCCGAATTTAAAGTTAGTAGCAGTAGAACCGAAGAATGTATCAGCTCTTTTAGGACATGAGCCAGGGCTTCATAGTATTCAAGGAATCGGAGATGGATTTATACCAGAAGTATTAGACACCACCTTAATTGATGAGATAGTAGAGGTTACGGATGAAGATGCCATAGCTACCACTAGAGAATTAGCAAGAGTACAAGGGCTATTGTGCGGTACTTCCTCTGGGGCTAACGTATGGGCAGCCAAGGCTGTTTCTGAGAAATATGGAAAAGATAAGGTCGTAGCGACCATACTTGCAGACCGTATGGAACGCTATTTTAGTACAGGATTGTTATAGTTTACAAACAAAAACTCCTATGTTAAACTAGCATAAGAGTTTTTGTTTATTTAGTAGAGAAATATATGTAATTTCCTATTAAATGCGAGGAAGAGAAAAGGATGTGTAGATTATGCTAGACGGAAAAAAGACCTTATTTAGTGGCATGCAGGCAACAGGAAACCTGACCCTTGGGAATTATCTAGGAGCCCTTAAGAATTGGGTTACCATAAGCGATGAATACCAATGTTTTTACAGTGTTGTAGATATGCATTCTATTACGGTACGTCAGGATCCTGCGGAATTAAGAAAACGTGCTAGAGCCCTACTTACTTTATATATTGCAGCAGGATTAGATCCTGAAAAGAATTGTATCTATTATCAGTCTCACGTATCTGCTCATGCAGAGTTGAGCTGGATTTTAAATTGTTTTACCTATATGGGTGAGTTAAATCGTATGACTCAGTTTAAGGATAAGTCCGCAAAACATTCAGATAATATTAATTCCGGTTTGTATACGTATCCAGTATTAATGGCAGCCGATATTTTATTATATCAAGCAGATGTGGTTCCAGTAGGTGTAGATCAAAAGCAGCATCTAGAGCTGACAAGAGATATTGCAGAGCGTTTTAATAACCTTTATGGAGAGGTATTTACCATTCCAGAGCCTTATATTGGTAAGGTAGGTGCGAAGGTTATGAGTCTTCAGGACCCATCTAAGAAGATGAGTAAATCGGATGAGAATCCAAATGCAAGCATTTACTTAATGGATGATCCGGACACTATTATCAGAAAGTTCAAACGTGCAGTCACAGACTCTGGCAGTGAAGTACGCTATTCCGAGGACAAACCTGGAGTGAGCAATCTCATGGATATCTATGGTGCGGCTACTGGTAAGACAAAGGAAGAAATTGAGAGAGAGTTTGATGGAAAAGGCTATGGAGATTTTAAATTAGCAGTAGGGGAATCTGTTGTTGACCTTCTTCGTCCACTTCAGGAAAGACATGCTGCTTTAACAAAGGATAAAGCTTATATTGATAGTATGATTAAAGGCAATGCAGAAAAGGCAAATTACTTTGCACAGAAGACCTTACGTAAGGTGCAGAAAAAAGTAGGTTTTCCTGAAAGAATAAGATAAATGGAAACTAAGTCATATGTTGGAAAGAGAGATTCTCTTTTGACAACATATGACTTATTTATGTAAATTAATCTAACAATATTTTTACATAAGAGCTTATCTCACAAGGAAAAGTCAAGGGATTGACATATTTTTAGAGTAAAATAGATAGCAATAAGGGTTATATTAAATACTACATAATTTCATCTTACACAAAGGAGAGGACAGATTTATGAAAACAAAAATGAAGACGCTACTAGGGATTATTATACTATCTATCATAGTATTGTCTGGAGTCTTTGGAGTGTCTCGTACTACAGCTGACGCAGCTACAACAACTAAGATTAATGTAGTGGTGAAGTATCCAGCATTAGACACAATTAAACTAAAATGGACTGCAGTAGATGGTGCTGCTGGCTATAATGTTTATGTTTCTATAGATGATGGACAGAAGTATCAGCTTGCCGCCTCTGTAAATAATACCGCTATGGTGTTTGAACATTTGACTAGAGATAAGAACTATCGTTTTAAGATCATGGCTTACCAGTTAAAGGGTGGACTTAAAACTGAGTTTTTAAGTTCTCGTGAGGTGATTGCCAATGCTAATCGTATCGGTATAGATGTTTCGAAATGGCAAGGAAATATTGATTGGGCAAAAGTAAAGGCATCTGGAGTACAATTCGCTATGATTAAAGCCTCTAGCTCTGATCATGTTAATGATAAATACGTTTTTTATGATGATTCCTATTTTACATATAATATAAAAGCGGCCATTGTCAATCAGATTCCTGTAGGTGTCTATCACTACAGTAAGGCCACTACCGTAGAGGAAGCAAAGCAAGATGCCAACTATCTTCTTAAAAAGATAAAAGGGTATCAGCTTACCTATCCTGTTGTGATTGACATTGAAGATGCGGTACAAAAAAAGCTTTCTAAGTCTACCAATACTGCAATGATTAATGCTTTTTGTAAAGTAATTAAAGCAGCTGGCTATACCCCTATGGTATATAGTGGATGTTATTTTAGTAGAACGTATTTTGATAAGAATGCAATCAACTATGATTTTTGGATTGCCCATTATTCTACGGATGGGTCTGTAGTAAATAACCATTATCACTTTAATTCAGATAAGAATCATTACCCTTATACTAGGATGTGGCAGTATTCTAGTAGACTACGGGTAGATGGTATTACTGCAAACACAGTAGATCATAACTATGAGTTTGATTTAAAAGAATCAGTGGTTGGATTCACCCACTACGACATGAATACGAAAACACTTAGTTACCTAGCAAATAGTAGTGACACAATAGCAACTATAGCAGATAAAAATGCAATATCAGAAAGTACACTACTTGCAGTAAATAAAGGTATTACAACAAGCACTCCACTTAAAGATCAAAGTTTAACGATTAGTACAGAACCTCTTGGTAAACCAATATTCAAGATAGGGAAATATCAGTTAAATTCAGTTAGGCTAATTTGGAGCCCAGTTCAAGGAGCTTATCAATACCATATTCAGCGTAGTAATAGTAAGAGTGGTGCCTACACTACAATAAAGAAAGTAAACTCTATGACGAAGGTATATGTGGATACTTCGGCTACTTTTGGAGTGAACTATTATTACCGTATTATTGCAATTGGATTAGATGGAACTACAGTAAAGAGTCATTTTTCTGATCAAGTGGCATTTAAACTCGTAGTTCCACCAGTTACTAATGTAAAAGCAGTTAGTGTAAACTATAACACAGTTAAGCTTGCTTGGAATAAGGCAGATGGTGCAGCTGGTTATACGATTACGTATGCTACTAGCAAGAATGGTTCTTATAAGACTTTGGCAACCGTAACATCCAACACGTATACAAGTACGAAACTAACTACAGGAAGAACCTATTATTTCAAGGTTTATACTATGTATAAGGATAGTAAGGGAAGATATTATTCCTCTCTAGTGTTAACTAGTGCAAAGCCTATCTTAAATAAGGTTGCTTCTTTTAAAGTAAGTGCTACTACTTATAATTCAGTAACTATGTCCTGGAAGAAGACCAGCGATGCTGGCTACTATTATGTTTATCGTTCAGTAAAAGCAAATAGTGGATATAAAAGGATTGCATCAACTACGAAAACCACATATAAGGATGCAACAGTAAAGACAGGCACTACCTATTATTATAAAGTTGTAGCGGCTCGTAAAGTATCTGGTAAGTATTACACATCCACTTACACAAGCTATGTAAAGGCAAAACCATCCATAACAAAGACAGCAGTAACAAAGATTACTGCTGGCGCTAGAAGGATTAGTTTAACCTATCAGAAAGTGTCTGGAGCTAGTGGTTATCAGATATATCGAGCTACCACCAAAAATGGAACTTATAAGAAGATAGCTACCACAAAGAATATTACCTATACCAATAAAGGGTTAAGCCGTAACAAAGGATATTACTATAAAGTCAGAGCATATCGTATTGTAAATGGGAAAATGGTATATGGAAGTTTCAGCAACATTGTAGGTAAAAAGTCTAAATAAATAATTATTCTAAAAAACAGGCACGAATTGTGTCTGTTTTTTTAGTTTATAGGAAAGTCTACGTCTTACCTATTGACATCAGTTTTTTTAGGTGTATAATGAATCTTGCTGCTTGTTTAGTAAAACTAAACTTTCAGTTTAGTTTTACTTGAATTTCAGGTCAGTAAAAGCATGACGAATGAAGCGTTTACTGATTAATATGTACGTCGTACATAGGAACACAGGAAGAAGGAGAGGATAGTATGCATATTGGGCATAAGATTAAAGAGTTAAGAACACAAAAGGGTCTTACCCAGGAAGAGTTGGCAGATAGAAGCGAACTTAGTAAAGGTTTCATTTCTCAGCTAGAAAGGGATCTGACGTCCCCTTCTATTGCTACTTTAGTAGATATTCTGCAATGCTTAGGCACCAATTTAGAAGAATTCTTCTCCAATACAACCTCGGAACAAGTAGTATTTAAGAAAAATGATTATTTTGAGAAAATTGAAGGGGAACTCCAAAATAAAATTGAGTGGATTATACCAAATGCTCAAAAGAACATGATGGAGCCAATTCTACTAACACTGGAGCCGGAAGGTTCCACCTATCCAGATAATCCTCATGAAGGAGAGGAGTTTGGTTATGTGTTAAGTGGTAGTATAAAGATTGTGATTGGCAATAATAGTTATAAGGCAAAAAAAGGTGAGTCCTTTTACTTTACTCCAAATAAAAAGCATCATATTGAAGCCAATGGCAAGACAGGGGCGACGATACTTTGGGTATCTACCCCTCCTAGTTTTTAAGTGAGAAATGTGGAAGTACGCAGGAAAGGATATGGTATAAGTTATGGAAAAGAAATTAATCGATTTAATCAATATTACAAAGGCTTACGGAAGCAATATAGTTTTAGATGACCTAAATCTATATATTAAAGAAAATGAATTTTTGACTTTACTTGGTCCCAGTGGCTGTGGTAAAACGACCACGCTACGCCTTATTGGAGGGTTTGAATCTCCTGATAAAGGAAAAGTGATCTTTGATGGTAAGGATATTACTATGCTTCCTCCTAATGAACGCCAATTAAATACCGTATTCCAGAAGTATGCTCTATTTTCTCATATGACCATTGCACAGAATATTGCATTCGGCTTAAAGATTAAGAATAAATCAGATAAATATATTAAAGATAAAATCGAGTACGCTCTGAAGTTAGTTAATCTTCAAGGGTATGAAAATCGTACTCCTGACTCCTTAAGTGGTGGACAACAGCAAAGAATTGCCATTGCAAGAGCCATTGTAAATGAACCTAAGGTACTTTTACTTGATGAGCCTTTAGGAGCATTGGATTTAAAGCTTCGTCAGGATATGCAATATGAATTGATTAGACTAAAAAATGAGTTAGGCATTACCTTTGTTTATGTTACCCATGACCAGGAAGAGGCCCTTACCATGTCTGATACTATCGTTGTTATGAACCAAGGATATATCCAACAGGTAGGAACTCCAGAGGATATCTACAATGAACCGAAGAATGCCTTTGTAGCCGACTTTATTGGAGAGAGTAACATTTTAGATGCTACCTTTGTGGAAGATAAGGTGGTAAAAATTCTAGGTGCCAAATTCCCTTGTGTAGACGTTGGCTTTGGACAAAATGTACCTGTAGACGTTGTAATTCGTCCAGAGGACATTGATTTGGTGGCACCAGAGGATGGAACAATTACAGGGGTAGTTACCTCTTTGATATTTAAAGGTGTTCATTATGAAATGGATGTTGAGGCCAATGGACACGAATGGTTAGTTCATAGCACGGATCTATGTCCAGTGGGCACAAAAGTAGGAATTAAGGTAGATCCTTTTGATATTCAGATTATGAATAAGCCTGAATCTGAAGATGAAGAGGCGGTGATCTTAGATGAGTAAGCGTAAGAGAAAGAGACTACTTGCAGGACCTTATTTGTTTTGGGCAGCAGCTTTTATCATCATTCCACTGATTATGGTAATTTACTATGGATTTACTAATTCTGATAATGGGTTTACCTTTGATAATGTGGCTCTTATTTGGGAGCGACAAAATCTGAAAGCCTTAGGGTATTCCTTAGCACTATCTGCCATTAGTACAGCTATTTGTCTTCTATTAGCGTATCCTTTGGCTATGATTTTAAGAAATTCTAAGATGAAGACTTCTAGTTTTGTTATTTTTGTCTTTGTCCTTCCTATGTGGATGAACTTTTTATTAAGAACCTTTGCTTGGCAGACCTTGTTGGAGAAAAACGGTGTAATAAACAGTCTTTTATCTGCGATGCATCTACCTACACTTAATTTAATTAATACATCGGCAGCCATAATACTTGGTATGGTATATAACTTCCTACCTTTTATGGTGCTACCGATCTATAACTGTTTGGTAAAGATTGATAATAATGTAATTAATGCAGCAAGAGATTTAGGAGCTAATGGTCGTCAGACCTTTTCACGCATTATATTCCCACTTAGTATGCCTGGAGTAATTAGTGGTATTACTATGGTATTTGTACCATCCTTAACGACCTTCGTTATCTCAGACATCTTAGGTGGAGGTAAGATTTGGCTCATTGGTAATATTATTGAGCAGGAATTTAAGCTTCGTTATAACTGGCATACTGGTTCAGGTTTGTCGTTAGTTTTAATGGTGTTTATTCTCATTAGTATGGCCTTTATTGCGAAATACGACAAAGATATGGAGGGAACAAACGTATGGTAAGAAATGCAGCAAAGCGCATCTATTTAATCATGATTTTGATCTTCCTCTATGCACCTATATTGACCTTAGTTGTATTATCCTTTAACTCCTCCAAATCCCGTGCGAAATGGGGTGGGTTTACTTTAGACTGGTATAAGGAATTGTTTCAGAATGAAGACATTTTGAATGCCTTATATACTACGCTAATAATTGCCTTTCTGTCTGCATTTATTGCAGTAATTATTGGGACAATGGCTTCTATTGCTATGAACGCTATGAAGAAAACACCTAGAATGGTATTAACAGCCGTGACCAATATTCCTATGTTGAATGCTGATATTGTAACAGGTATATCCCTGATGTTATTGTTCATTGGGGTAAATATGGTGCTACGTATCAACTTTGAACTTGGGTTTACTACTGTTTTGCTTTCTCATATTACCTTTAACATTCCGTATGTAATTCTTAGTGTTATGCCGAAGTTAAAACAGACCAATAAAAGCACCTATGAGGCAGCCCTAGACCTAGGGGCATCTCCTTTTTATGCTTTTTGGAAGGTGATTTTACCTGATATTTTCCCAGGAATTTTATCTGGTTTTCTATTAGCTTTTACAATGTCCTTAGATGATTTTATCATTACCCACTTTACGAAGGGTCCTGGAGTAGATACCTTATCTACGATGATTTATGCAGAGGTTCGTAAGGGAATTAAACCGGAAATGTATGCACTGTCAACCTTAATGTTTGTGGCGGTAATTATTCTACTTGTATTGATTAACCGTAAGCCGTCAAGAAAGGAAGTAAAACAGTGAAGAAGTCAGTAGTAAAAATAATTGTTGTCTCCCTAATTACCTCTATGGTACTAATGACTCTTGGTGGTTGTGGGAAGACCTATGATTTATATATATATAACTGGGGAGAGTATATCGATCCAGATGTGCTAGATTTATTTGAAGAGGAAACTGGCTATAGCGTTAGCTATGATGAATTTGAGACCAACGAAGCTATGTATCCTAAGATTGCCAATAGTGCAGTAAGCTACGATGTAATCTGTCCTTCCGATTATATGATTGAACGTCTGATGCAGGAAGGGTTACTTGCAGAGCTTAATTATGATAATATCCCTAATATTAAATATATTGGACAAGAGTATATGGATCAATCTAAGTATTTTGACCCAGAGAATAAGTATTCCGTCCCTTATTGTTGGGGAACCGTTGGTATTCTTTATAATACCACTATGGTGGATGAAGAGATTGATAGCTGGTCGGTTCTCTTTGATGAGAAATATAAGGATAATATCTTAATGATTGATAGTGTTAGGGATGCTATGGGGGTTGCCTTAAAGTACCTTGGATATTCTTTAAATTCTACTGATGAGAAAGAGTTAGAGGAGGCCAAGGAGCTTTTAATCAAACAAAAGCCATTGGTACAGGCCTATGTGGTGGATCAGGTTCGAGATAAAATGATTGGTGGAGAAGCCGCTCTTGGAGTAATCTACTCTGGTGAGGCAATCTACACGAAGGAAGAAAATGAGGATCTAGAATATGTAGTGCCAAAGGAAGGCTCTAATGTATGGATTGATTCTTGGGTAATTCCAAAAAACGCAAAGAATAAAGAAGCAGCAGAGGCATTTATTAATTTCCTTTGTCGTCCAGATATTGCATTGATGAACTTTGATTATATTGGATATTCCACTCCAAATAAAGAAGTCCGTGACATGATAGAGGATGAAGACCTTAAGAACAATGAAACTGCTTTTCCAGGAAAGGATATTACCTCTAGATGTGAGACCTTTAAGTATCTTGGAAAAGAAATGGATGATTTGTATTATAGTAAGTGGAAAGATTTAAAGAGTGAATAGAGAAACTGTGCTACAAAGTGCGGATACTACCTCAAGTGACAGGATAGAGTCTACCAAGACTCTTGCAACATTGGATATCATTGGTTCTTTGGCATCCCTTTTATGGAATGTTGGTAACCTAATTACGTCATTCATCAAGAAAAGAAAATCTTAAACTATGATTTATGAAAGGCAGTTCCCTAAAAAATTAGTGGAACTGCCTTTTTACGTTACTTTTTTATAAAGCGAAATACTTGTGTGTATGTTGTTATAACATATAGTTAAATCTTTCCTTAAGAATAAAAGTCTTTCACCCTATCTATACGAGCACTCATATTAGCAAACAATAGGTCTACAATAGTAAGAGCAACCATAGATTCTACTACGACTACAGCTCTTGGCACAATAATTGGATCATGTCGCCCCTTTATGTTGATTTGAATATTCTCACCTTGTCTATTAACTGTTTCTTGTGTGGTAAAAATACTCGGTGTTGGTTTTACCGCTGCTCGTAAAATTAGTTCAGAACCATCACTCATACCACCAAGAACACCTCCACTATGGTTGGTTTTCTTTACAATTTGTCCTGTGGACGTAGCCATAAAGCCATCATTGTTTTCAGAGCCATGTTTACCTGTAACTAAAAAGCCATCCCCAATCTCGACTCCTTTAATAGCTCCGATAGACATGACTGCTTTGGCAAGATTGGCATCAAGCTTATCAAAAACAGGTTCTCCAATCCCTCTCGGCATTCCAGTTACAACACATTCAATCATACCGCCAGTAGAGTCTAGTTTCTTTATCTGCTCTTCTAAGTATAATATAGCTTTTTCAGCTGCTTTTGCGTCTGGCATGACAGCAGGATTACGATAAGCTTCTTCTCGATCAAAATTATTATAATCAATGGTGATAGGTCCGATGGTTTTTGTGTAAGCAAATATATGAATGCCGAGCTGCTTTAATATCTCTGAGGCAATAGCTCCACCAGCTACACGTCCTATGGTTTCCCTACCAGAGGAACGACCACCACCTCTATAATCCCTAAACCCATATTTTTTATCAAAGGTAAAGTCTGCATGTCCTGGACGATAAGAATTGGAGATTTCACTATAATCGCCAGGGCGCTCATTTTCATTCCGAACAAGCATTGAGATAGAGGCACCAGTAGTTTTTCCCTCAAAGACACCAGAGAGTATCTCCACAGAATCGGATTCCTTACGCATCGTAGAAAGACGACTTCTTCCAGGCTTTCTACGGTCTAAGTAGGACTGGATAATCTCTTCACTTATGGTTAATCCTGCAGGACAGCCGTCAACAACCACACCTATTCCCTTGCCATGAGATTCTCCCCAGGTAGTAATAACAAATTGCTTTCCAAAACTAGATCCAGACATAAAAACCTCCTTTGTTCCATTTTTATTTATTATAACTGAATTGGTTTGAGGGTGCAAGCAATAGGTCCATTCACATGAAAAGCTCATATAATAATACATACCAATGGAGAATCGAGTAAGAAAGGATGGAATACTTTGTCAAGAGAGGATTATGAAATGATGAAACGACTGAATGAGCTACAAAGACGAAGTAATAAAGAAAAATGCAGAGAAAACGATGAGTTAATAATAGAGAATAATACGATTTATGAAATAGATTTGGAATGCTATGAATGTATGCTACGAGAAAAAAGCAAGTATTTGAGTAAATAGAAGGAGAGAATAGCTCTTATTAATGGGATAGATAAAACAGAGAGTTTCGCTTGCGGAACTCTCCGCCTGCGGCGGATCGTGTAAACGACACTATTCATACTGCCGCAGTGCGATTACCAGGTTTCTGTTTTTTAGAAAGTTTTCTTGTTGCATAGGATATTGCGAAGAAATATCCTATGCAACAAGAATACAGGGAGAGTCACCAAAGACTCCCCCTGTATTTGCTTATGGTATATTAGCAGCCACAACCGCCAAAGCCGAAACCATTTCCGCCGCAACAGAAAAGAAGTATGATAATCCAAATCCAGCTTCCGCATCCGCCTTCAGAACCGCCGCATCCGCAGCCGCCGCCAAAGCCAAATCCACTACCATTACCACAGCAGCAGGAAAGAAGTAGAATGATCCAGATAATACTGCAACATCCATTGTTTTCGGATCCACATCCACATCCAGAGTTGCCTCCGCAGCCACAGTTTGCTGTCGTCAATTCGCTCATTAAAAAATCCTCCTAATTAGGTTTACATCATATCTTATGCAGTGGGCTTGTTTTAAGTGCAAAATAATATTTATAGCCAATAAACAAGGGGTTGCTTTCAAAGTATAAAGCAACCCCTTGTTTTGCTTTCGTATTAGACTAGGAACTAGCAGCCACAACCACCGAAGCCATTACCGCCACAGCAGCAGAAAAGAAGTATGATAATCCAAATCCAGCTTCCACATCCGCCTTCAGAACCACCGCAGCCGCCGAAACCAAAACCTCCACCGCCATTACCACCGCAGCAGCATAAGAGAAGAAGAATGATTATCCAAGAACATCCTCCATTCCCTTCATTGCTACAACTATTTCCGCAAGAAGCAGTTGATAAATCGCTCATTTAAGTTCCTCCTAAAATCTTCTACAGTGAATTGTATGAGGCAATGCTTGGTCAATATTATAATTATTAATAAATTTTTATATTTTTTTTAGCCATAAACTTAAAAAAATACAAACAAATTAATATACTATAAAATGGCAGAATTGACATTTTTACTCAGTATGGTATACTAAAAATATGGGTGACCTTATAAAACTATAGAGAAAAGGAGATGGCGATATGAATCAACTCAAGGGTTCAAAGACAGAAGCTAACCTATGGGAAGCTTTTGCAGGAGAATCAAAGGCAAGGAACAAGTATACTTACTATGCATCAAAAGCGAAAAAAGAGGGCTATGTTCAAATAGCTGCGTTGTTTGAAGAGACAGCCAACAATGAAAAAGAACATGCAAAACTCTGGTATAAACTTTTAGGTGGTGTCGGTGATACAGCTGCTAATCTTCTAGATGCTGCAGAAGGTGAGTATTATGAATGGACCGATATGTACGCTACTTTTGCAAAAGAAGCTAGAGAAGAAGGTTTTGACAAGATTGCAGCTCTTTTTGAAGGTGTTGCAAAGATTGAGAAAGAACACGAAGAAAGATATCGTAAGTTATTAGCCAACGTTGAAGGTGGATTAGTATTTTCCAAAGATGGGGATGTCATATGGCAATGCGCCAACTGTGGACATATTGTTATAGGAAAGAATGCCCCAGAAATCTGTGCTGTTTGTGCACATCCAAAGTCATATTTTCAGGTAAGAGCTGAAAATTACTAATTGGTTTATGATTATCCGCAGGTATTTTACATAAGAATATAACATATAGAACAAACCTGAATAAAATACATCGGATATCAAATTACAAATGATAAGGTAACAATACAATGTACAATTGTTATTATGTGAATCAATAAAAATCATTAAAGGAGAGCATATCATGAAAGAACAAAGATTTTTAGTTTGTAAGCATTGTGGCAATATTGTAGCAGTTGTAGAAGATGCCGGTGTTGATGTTATTTGCTGTGGTGAGAAGATGCAGGAGCTTATTCCTAACACAGTAGATGCTGCAACAGAAAAGCATGTTCCAGTTGTAACTGTTGATGGATGTAGCGTAACTGTGAATGTAGGAGAGGTTCCACATCCTATGGTTCCAGAGCATTACATACAATGGATATTTGTTAAGACAGAAAAAGGTGGTCAGAGAAAGCTTTTAACTCCAGGATCTGAACCAAAAGCTGAATTTTGTCTTGTAGATGATAAGATACTTGAAGTTTATGAGTATTGTAATCTCCACGGATTGTGGAAGGTTACTTTATAAGAAAGGAGATTACTAGTATGGCAGATCAAGTTCAATATGTTTGCTCCGTTTGTGGATATATCTATGAAGGAGACATTCCTTTTGAAGAATTAGGTGACGATTATGAATGCCCATTATGTGGTGCTTCAAAGTCAGCTTTTGAAATTATGGAATAGCTGTAAAAGTGTAGCCTAAGGGCTACACTTTTTTATTTGACAGGATATGATTTACTGTACTTGTAGCGAAATAACTACTATAATGACATTTGAAATATATTGTAGATAATGGGTATTTTTGTTATGCTATAAGGGTAGAGTACATACGATTTAAAATAATTGTTTAGGAGGTATAAGAATGGCATTTTGTGAAAGATGTGGAGCGCAAGTTACGGATGGGGTTCTTTTTTGCCCAAACTGTGGAGCACAGATGAGTAATGGAGCTCCTGTACAGGGTAGCCAAAACCAACAATATCAACAGAATCCGCAATATCAGCAAAACCAACAAGATCAACAAGGCTATCCTAATAATGGGCCAGTTTACATGAATAGTAATCCTAATCAAGCAGGTCCTGGAGCATATGTACCATTAAGTGATGCAGAGGAGAATAAGATAATGGGTGTGTTGGCTTATCTTTCTTGGTTAGTTTTGATTCCAATTTTTGCAGCACCTAGGTCTAAGTTTGCTCGTTTCCACGCAAACCAAGGTCTGGTTCTAGCGATTGTAGAGATTGGTTATGGAATAATCCAAATTATTTTTACTGCAATTCTAGCTGCTCTCTTTACCACTAGTTGGTCAGCACGTTCAGGAGGAGTATATTTAGCTATTTTTGCTCTTCTTAACCTTGTTTGGATTTTCTTTGGTGTACTATCTATTTTAGGAATTATAAATGCAATAAATGGTGAGGAGAAAGAACTTCCTCTTATCGGTAAAATCAAAATACTAAAATAGTGAAATAGAAAAAATGAGTAAGGTACCTGTTTTAGGTACCTTACTCATTTTTTAGATGTTTTTTCTATTAAATAAAGCGATAGAAGATATTATATTAATACCAATCAAGAATACAGTGACCATTATGGCCACAATATACTGGTTTAAGGTAGATGCACCTGTCAGTAGGGTACTTGAGTCCATTAGGTGAATAGGTGAATATTCTTTTAAGGCTGGTAGTAAGCCAAGTAAGTATACAGTCAAGAAAGCACCACCTACGGATAATATGATAGAGGAAGTAGAGGTAAAGATTGTGGAAGCCAGTGGGATAATGCTAATTAACCATAGGCCGAATATATAGAATATAAATGCTGCAAATACAACATTTTTAGCTATACTGTTATCCCAGTAATAAGCATTATATCCATAGGTAATACCATAGCTAAGTACATACCCTAGGGTCCAAAGAACAGATATAGCCACTGTTTTAGAAATAATTATTTTAAAACGGCTTAGTCCTTTGGTAATAATATTAATCAGAGTGCCTTTTTGATATTCCAAGGATAAAATTCCACCAAACATCACTAGAAAGATGATGAGTGCAATGGGTATGTTTTTGAAGAATTGGCCCCAAGAGGTTAGAGCATCTACCTGTATATTTGTAAATGAAATACCGGTTTTCTCTAGATCTTCTGCTAAAAGCTCCATCATCCATGGTGTAATTTTTGTGATAGCTGGATTCATAAGACCAAACAAAGTAAAGATGATAGTTAGAATTAACAACCTTCCTGAACGTAGCTGCTCTGTAAATTCCTTTTTGGTAAAAGTGATTAATTGTCTCATTTCCCGACCACCTCCAAAAACATATCCTCCAATGTGGGTTCTAGTCTCTCTATACGCTGTATCACTATATTGTTTTGCCATAGGCACTCCATCATTTTTAGCATCTCTTTTTCGCTTTTTCTTGCAAATATCACCTTGTTCTCTCCTGATATTGTACCGCCAGGGTAGAGGGAAGTAAAAAGCTTAGTATCGTCAGCGGTGTAGAAGTCTATTTCAATGCTATTTCCTGTTCTCATACTCTTAATCTCATCAATGGTCCCCTTAAGAGCAATCGTTCCATCATGTAAAAAGGCGATGTGGTCGCAAATACGATCAACATCTGCAAGAATATGTGTAGAAAAAAGCACAGTAGTATGCTCCTTCACATTGTATAGGATATCTAGGATTTCTTTTCTCCCTACAGGATCAAGAGCTGAGGTTGGTTCGTCGCAGATAAGAAGCTTAGGACTATTTAGAAGAGCTTGAGCAATCCCAAGTCTTTGCTTCATGCCACGAGAGAAACTGTGAATACGCTTGTTTGCTGTTTTAAGGCCAACTAGTGTAAGTAATTCCTCTGACTTTTTCTTAATGTCCTCCTTCTTCATACCAGTGATTTGACCACACAATGTTAGATATTCTTTTGGGGTCATATATCCATAGAATTCTGGTACGTCTGGTAAATAGCCAATGTATTGATTTGTGCTATTTTGGCCATAAGATACTAAGGTATCGTTTACTCTAATTTCTCCATGATCAGGCTTTTGAAGACCTAGTATCATCTTCATTGTTGTAGTTTTTCCAGCACCGTTTTCTCCAATGAAGCCAAAAATAGCATGTTCAGGTACAAGTAAGTTTAGATCCTTTATTACTTTATTCTGACCAAAGGACTTATGGAGGTGAGAAATCTCTAAAATATTCATTATTGCTCCTCTCGACCTAAAATAAAGTACAAAATAGGTCCAATGTATTCCATACCTACAATGGCAACAATTAACCACAGGATACGATTCCCTCGCTTATAATTTTTGTGAGTAAGAATGTGCCATAGGGTATAGGCAAGTAACAGAAATTGCACCACGATTAGTGGAATTAAAAATGGTAATAATTCTTGTAGTTGTTGTGGCATACTTATTTTACCTCCATAAAATTAGATTTTAATATATGATATTCAGGTTCATTTTCTAAAACTGCAAAAGCAGGGTGGTTTAGGAGCCCCTTGATATCTTCAACAATAAGCTTCCTGTTTCTTGGTGCACTCTCATCAATATCAAACTGTACAAATTGCTCTTCGATTAAAGTGAAATAGTCATCCCCGTGGAGTGTAATGGTCTCTTCAGATAGTAAAATCCTCATACACGAACTGCACATAGTAAGGTAATGAATGGCACTTTTCTTTTGGTTATGCATAGCATAGATGACTGCGGCGTGATAGTAGAATATACCTGAAGCATTTGGGTTTAAATTCTCTAGGTGATAGGTCTTTATTAAGTTGGAAGCACGAAGTATAGTTTCTTCACATATGTCTAATTCATGACTGTGAATCATTAAATATTTTGTAGAATTACCTATTAAGACCAGTAGATGATTATACATACTTAGTTGTGTTAACCCATCTGCTTTCTTGACATCACCTACAAGGAGATAGGCATCAATTAGTAGGGATTCACTTTGATTGGCAAGCCGGTCAGGTCTAATGGTATCATTTAGGTTATCAATTACCTCAGAGCCTTTCCCTAATAGTAGGTTTGCATAGGCTTTTATGATCATTGCATCATTACAGGTACCTAAATCTTGACAATCAGACATAATATGTTCACAGAGCTCACCCATGGACTCTAGAATCTCTTTTTGCCTTTCTGGGGTTTTCGACAGCGTATAATGGTTTAACCAAAGGAGACAAATTTTAATGAGGAATGGATAACAGTTGTAATAATGCTTCACAAGTTGATTGGTTTTTTCTATGGTTTCTTCAAAAGAGCATTCAGCAAAATCCGTAGCAACCTCATGATACAATTTTAGTATTTGCTCCTTACTAAGTTGAGGGTTATAACCTAGCAGCTCATCCACTGTTACATCAAAAAAGGTAGCAAGCCGTGGCAGAAGCGCAATGTCAGGTGTGCTTTTTTTTGTTTCCCACTTAGAGACAGAGGCCTTGGTGACTCCGACAAAGTCAGCTAGCTGTTCCTGTGTTAATTTTTTCTTATTTCGAAAACGTATGATATTCTCTGCAATGTTAAAGGTATCCATAACTGTATTCTCCTTTACTATATCTCGATTATATAGTTTTTTTTTGTAAAAAGCAATGGAGTGTAACGATACAATACGATACAAAATCAACCATTAGGATACAAAGAAGTAGGTATCAACCATTCGATTAATACCTACTTCTTTGATATTACATAGAATACGATTATATCATGAACCTGTTCCAGAGTATCTTATTGCGCCAAACATCCATACTTTGTAGCTTAGTATAAAAAAGGCGATTCCTATTACTGGGGTAAACCATGCTAGGATATGTATGCTGTCTGGTCGAAGGAAAAATAAACTTGGATAGTAGGCAACAAAGCCGATTGGAATAACAAAGGTAAAGATAAACTTAAACACACCACTAAAGATGTTAACTGGATATTTGGTGTACTCCGTAAATTTAAAGATGGTTACCATAATATATCCTGAATTCATTACCCAGAAGCAGGTTGCAGCAGCCAGATTCATGATGCTAATCATAATGAGTGAAGCCGAGAGAAATAATACAAGTAACAATAATATGGTGACAAAGGTTACTGGAAGGCCTAGGTGGCTCCAGGAATAAATAAGTAGGATAAGGCCCATTACAAATTCCCCAAGACCTTTTGGATCAAATACTTCTGAGATAAAATAGAAATATAAGTTCATTGGACGAAAACAGTATTTGACGAAGTCTCCTGAATATACGTAGGTTCTTAGATTCCAGTTGTTATCAAAGAAGCACTGCATAGGTGTTAGGGCCATTAAAGAGAAGCCATATAAGAATAAAATCTCATAATAGTTCCACCCGTTGATGTTATTAAAGTTCTGGAACATAATCCAGAAGACAATGAGCCCTGCCAGATTAGTTAATACCATTCCTAGTAGAGAAATAACAAAATCCGCACGATAACTCATTTTACTTTTTAAGTCTTGGCCTAATATTTTAAAATAAATCCCAGAATAAAATCTTAATTTACTTTTCTTCATCTACATCAGCCTCCATTCACAGTAATCTTATTAAGGGACCATTTCCAAAAGAGGGTGGCACCTCCAAAGAGAATGACTACCCACATGAGCTGAGTAGCATACATTTTACCAATGGTTTGGGCAGATAGATCTGAATGGAGAAGCATCTGCAAGGGAGTGTGATAAATAGACTGAAAAGGAAGTCGTTCCACAATAACTCGTATTTCATCTGGAAAGAACACCAAAGGTATACTTGCTCCAGATAGTAGGCTGATGATAACCTCTTTCATAATGTTAATTCCCCAAGAGGACTGGGTAAACAAGCATAAAGTTCCTATCATCATATTAATCATATAGTTAATAAGAAATCCAAGGATAAAGGATGGGAGAAATCGTAGCAAGTTCATTCCTAATGGAATAGCACAGCCTGAGAGAAAGTAGACCGCTATAGCAGTAGGAAGGAATACAATAAAAAACCTTACTACAACTTCACCTGTATTACTAAAAAAGGTATAGGCACCAAAACGAATTGGTTTTAATAAGTCCAAAACAATGGTTCCTTGTTGTACCTTTCGGCTCATTTGCCACACAAGAAAGACCTCTACCATGCTAACCATTGAGCCAGCAAGAACAAGATAAATCATAGTGTCAGAGAAAGTCATTCCATTAACCACGCCTGTAGGAGAGGAATTAAATATAGCTTTCCAAAGGAAATAGATAATTATCATGTAAATAATATTCCCTATAAATGTTACAAATAAGGATAGACGAAACGTAAGGCCTTCTAGGATTCCTGCTTTCGTTAGTGTAAAATATTTTTTCATTTATTTTACACCTCCCTCATAGATCTTCTTGATCACACTTTCTGTGGAGATTTCCTGTAGCTGTATGTCACAAATGGGTTTCTTTGCTTGAATAGCATTCATAACAGACATAACATCTACTTCCTCCTCATTTAGCAGCACATCAATCCAATCATCATTCACAAAGGCATTAATACTGTTTGCTGGAAATCTAGAGTCTAAGTACTCCTTGAGGATAGTAACTTCTCTATTTAAGGAGTCTTCGGATAACTGAGTCCCCTCTTTAGTGAACCTAAGCTTTAGAGTACGGTACGCCCCAAATAAGGTTCTAAGGTTTTCAATGTCCGCATTGTAAAGCATCTTCCCTTTATCTATAATAACAGTTCGTTGGCATAAGGAATCCACATCCCCCATATCGTGAGTGGTTAGTATAACCGTAGTGTTTTTTTGCTTGTTCAGTTCTTTTACTAGATTACGAATCCTACTCTTCATGGATACATCTAGTCCTATGGTTGGCTCATCAAGAAATACAACTTGAGGATTATGTAAAAAGGCAGCTAAGATATCACTTAAGGTTCTCTGACCTAAGGACATTTCACGTACTGGACGATGGTAGAGTGCACTAGCATCTACTAAAGAGTCATATAAGGCTATCATATCCTTATACGCTCTATCACTAATTTCATAGATGTTCTTTAGAATCTTAAAGGATTCAATTAAAGGTAGAGCCCACCATAGCTGAGTACGTTGCCCAAAAACAACTCCAATGTTTTTGGCATTTTTAGTTCGGTTCTTATAAGGCTCTAAGCCGTTTACTAGTATGCTGCCGGATGTAGGCTTTAGAATACCACTCATCATCTTAATGGTAGTGCTTTTACCTGCACCATTCGGCCCTAAATAACCAACAATTTCTCCCTTTTTAATATCCATGGAGACATTGTCCACTGCTTTTATGATCTTATAATCTCTTGAAAATAGGTCTTTGATGCTCCCTTTTAGTCCTTCGTGTCGATTAAGTACTTTAAATTCTTTCGTAACTTCTTCAATATGTATAATACTATCCGACATATTGGCCCCCCTTTAACAAAATATAATACAACTTTGAATAATTTAGCATTATAGCACTATAGTTATGGCTTTGCAAAGTTTTTTTCCATAAATAGCAAAATAGAGTATGCCTGAATATTATAATATGGATAACAGTTACGAGGTGAGGTATGTACGGTTTACCAATGTTTTTGCTCTTACAAAAAGGCCTTGGCCAGAGAACTAAGACAGAAACAAATAGATCTAGAGACATAGTTAAGAGTATGGAACAGTGTAATATTTCTTCTAGTAATAAAAATCAGGTTCAATTGATTTTAACAAATAAAGAATTTACAATGCTAAGTAAAGTATCTACTGTGGCATTTCGTGTAAAATATAGATTGCCGATGATTGATTCTGTTGTTATTGAAGTAGGGAATAGCAAAAACTTTTTTGAACCATCCTTTCAGGGAAATAAGGAGGTTGAAATGGATTCCATCATTCAGGCTCAGATGAAGAGAGCGGGCTCCATTATACAATTGGAAAGTGCCCATGAAAAAGGAATCTATGGGGAGGGCATAGGAGTTGCCATTTTAGACACAGGTATTTATCCACATCCTGACTTTACCTATGGAAGAAATCGAATTGTGGCATTTTATGATGTTATCAATGGACGTAAAATTCCCTATGATGACAATGGACATGGAACTCATGTAGCAGGCATCATTGCAGGAAATGGAAGTGAGTCAAAAGGAGAGTATATAGGCGTTGCTCCAAAATGTAATATTATTGGTGTGAAGGTTTTAAATCATAAAGGAAATGGCAATGTATCTGATGTTCTTCAAGGACTTCAATGGGTGGTTGATAACAAGGAGCGTTATAATATTAAGGTGGTAAATATATCTGTAGGAACTTCCACAACAGATAGTATGGATGAAGAGTCTGCTCTTGTAAGGGGAGTGAATGCTGTTTGGGATGCTGGAATCATTGTAGTAGTTGCAGCAGGGAATAATGGACCAAAGCCAAAAAGTATCTCAACTCCTGGAATAAGCCGTAAGGTGATTACAGTAGGAGCATCTGACGATGATATTCCAGTAGAATTAGCTGGAACTAAGGCAAAAGATTACTCAGGAAGAGGGCCAACTGCTGCCTGTATTAAGAAACCAGATGTAGTTGCCCCTGGCTCCAATATCGTGTCTTGCAATGCTTCTCGTGGAAAAAATACATTTTCTTTCTTCGGTTCTAGAAGAGATTATTCTATGTATACAGTAAAAAGTGGAACCTCTATGGCTACTCCAATTGTATCTGGAGCTATTGTTCTACTCCTTAGCTTGTATCCAGAGATGACCAACCAAGAGGTGAAATTACGAATAAAAAATAGTGCCATTGATTTAGGGCAACCATGGAGTAAGCAAGGATGGGGCCTTTTAAATGTCAAGGAATTATTAAGATGAAATACTACCAAAATTACTTGTTACTTATGACGAAAATAGTAAAGAAAAAAAATTATATAGTGTATATGGAAGAAACATGGTAAAATAGAAATAGCTAGATTAGATTACCATTGGAGAAGGAATGGGGGCGTAAATATGTTTGACTTTAAGTTTGATTGGAAAGACGAACTTAATACGGGCATAGAAGCCATTGACCAGCAGCATCAGGAAATGTTTCGTATAGTACGAGATATTGAACAACTTTTGATTACTCATTGTATCGGAGTTACTGAAAAACAGCTATATGGTATCATTCGTGAGCTTCGGGAGTTCGTGTCTTATCATTTTTATGAAGAAGAGAAATTGATGAAAAAGTATGGTGTAGCTACCTATGATGATCATGTGAAGGACCACAAGAGAATGGTTAAGTTAATAGAAAGTATTAACATTCCTAGATTAGGAAAACAACCATACGAAGAACTATTGAAGATTAAGGAAGGCATTCAGGATAACATTTTTGAGCATATGTTTACTATAGATGTGAAGATGTGCAAAGAGATTAGAGAGCAAATGATGATTAAGAAGATAGTATAGTATTATATAATGTGGGTATGATAAGCTAGGAGAGAGTATAATAAGAGGAATATAGAAAGATATAATCCCTGTGGGTAACCATAGGGATTTATTTTTGGAAGAAAAAAGTTTTTATTTAATATATAATAACAAAAATATTAATAAATAATGCATAAAAATACAATTATTACTTGAATTAACTGACAAATTATGATATTATCAAGTTCGTTTTTACTATTTTTGTGTAAAGGATTGTACCTATGAATCGTAATAAAATCTTATTATATATGAAATTTATACTTCCTTCTGCAATGGGGGCTTTTTTATTTATGTGTCCGATTAAATATAAAGGAGACTTTACTATCCCCATTGCCGTTATGGCTAAATTTATGCAAAGTGCTCTGGAGCATGGAATAAAACATATTTTATTTTTCACTATTTTAATATCCTGTTTCCTTAGCTTATTTTGGGTTTTCACTAAGAGATTCTGCCCAAAACTTAGAATACTACAGAATGATCTATTTAAGTCTCTAGCAGAAGTAAAGCCTGTATGGCTAGCTGCAAGGCTTTTGGGGGCAATCTTTGCCACTATTATTTATTTTGATGGGTCCTCTGTGGTAAATACCATGGATACAGGAGGACTAGTCTTTTATGATTTACTTCCTATTTTATTTACCATCTTTTTTTTGGCAGGAGTTGCGTTACCCTTACTTTTAAATTATGGGCTGTTGGAGTTTGCAGGAACTCTTCTTATTAAAGTAATGAGACCGGTTTTTGGACTTCCAGGAAGAGCAGCCATTGATGCTATAACCTCATGGTTAGGAGATGGAACTATTGGGGTACTTTTAACTAGTAAACAGTATGAGGAAGGTTATTATACAGAGAGGGAAGCCTGTATTATAGGAACCAGCTTCTCCTTAGTTTCTGTGACCTTTAGTTTAGTTATTATTGATACCGTTGGTTTGGCACATATGTTCCTTCCATTTTATTTTACGGTATCAATCATCTGTATCATTGTAGCAATTATATTACCAAAGCTTCCTCCGCTTCGGACGAAGAAAAATACATTTATCACAGGTGAGGTAGCAGAGGGGGAAAGAGGGCAAGTATTAAATACTGGCTTTAAGGCTGCTACAGAGAATGCCCTGAAAAAAGTGACTCATATCGACATTGTAAATAGTCTATGGAAGGACGGAGTGAAGAACATTTTGGAGATGTGGATAGCAGTTCTTCCTGTGGTTATGACCATTGGCACCATTGCACTTCTAATAGCCACTCATACCCCTTTCTTTGAAATCTTAGGTACTCCATTTGTGCCATTTTTAGAGCTTTTAAATATCCCAGAGGCTGGCGCTGCTGCGCAGACATTATTTGCGGGATTTGCAGATATGTTATTACCAGCTGTTATGGTTGCAGACACCGTAACCAGCGACTTAACGCGATTTGTAGTGGCAGTAGTATCTGTTTCCCAGTTGATTTATTTGTCAGAAGTAGGAGCTATGATTTTGGCATCAAAAATACCTATTAAGTTATGGGAATTATTTGTTATCTTTTTAGAGAGGACAATCATAGTGTTACCATTAGCTGCTTTGTTTGGTCATCTGTTTTTTTAGCATAACAAATTATCTGCTGCAAAATAATGTTCTTTGTATACAGGACATTCTTTTGCAGCAGTTCTAGTTTCAGGATGATTGACAGAAATGCCTTAATTTGCTAAGATAAAATGTCAGAAGAAAGGAGATGTCCAAATGCCAAAGTTGAATGAAAATTACCTGAATTTAAAGGAAAGTTATCTGTTTACAGAAATTGCTCATAGAGTAGAAGTCTTTACAAAAGCAAATCCAGAGAAAAAAGTGATTCGCCTAGGAATCGGGGACGTTACAAGACCTTTAGGGGAAAAAGTTGTAGAGGCACTTCATGAGGGAGCAGACGACCTGGCTAAGCCAGAAACCTTTAAGGGATATGGTCCTGAGAGAGGATATGACTTTGTTAGAAATGCGGTAGTTGCTTATTATCAAGAACATGGAGTATCTATAGAGGCTGACGAGGTATTTATCTCTGACGGAGCGAAAAGCGATACGGGAAATATTACAGAATTATTTGCTAAGGATAATGTAATCTTAATTCCAGATCCAGTGTATCCGGTTTATGTGGATTCTAACATAATGAGTGGTAGAAACATTACATATATTAACGCCAATGCAGAAAATGATTTTCTGCCAATGCCAGATTTTAATCAACATGTAGATATTATCTATATCTGTTCTCCAAATAATCCAACTGGTGCTGCTTACAATGCAGAGCAGTTAAAAGTATGGGTGGATTACGCATTAGAAAATGATGCGATCATTCTATATGATGCAGCCTATGAATGCTTTATTACAGACTCTAAGCTGCCTAGAAGTATTTTTGCTATTGAGGGTGCGAAAGAATGTGCCATTGAGTTCTGTTCTTTATCAAAGACGGCAGGGTTTACTGGAACCCGTTGCGGTTATACTATTGTGCCAAAGGACTTAAAGTTTACTGCAAGTAATGGCGCTGAGATGTCATTAAATGCAATGTGGACTCGTCGCCAAACTACTAAGTTTAATGGTGTGTCTTATATTGTTCAAAAGGGAGCGGCAGCTGTATTTTCAGAAGAGGGCATGAAGGAGTGTCGTGAAAATATCAGTTATTATCAGGAAAATGCTAGAATTATTGCAGAGTGCTTAAGAAAAAAAGGAATTCGCTATTATGGTGGTATCAACTCTCCTTATATCTGGTTTGAATGCCCTAATGGCATGGATTCCTGGAGCTTCTTTGACTATTTGCTAGAAAATGCTCAGGTGGTAGGTACTCCAGGGGCTGGCTTTGGGGATAATGGAAAGAACTTCTTTAGATTGACCTCTTTTGGTAATCGAGAAAATACCATGGAAGCTATGAAGAGATTTGAGACATTATTTTAAATAATTGAATATGAGAAGTAAGATAAGACGCCGTATCCAACCTTAGGATTCGGCGTCTTTTACACTATTCTTTGGACTCCACTTGCATTCTTAGTTGATCTACCAACTCTTTAAATTCCATTTTGTATGGATCATCAGTGATAGGCAAGGCATTTAAAGTGGTTAAAACATCCTCATAGGAGCCACTCTTAATATAGTCACTGTTTCTTAAAAGCATGCCAGTTTGAGCAACAGCACAAGCAAATCTTAAATTATTAGAGGAGCTTTGATTAGCCACAGTTTTTATAGAATAATCTAGTTGGCTACTAGAATCAGAACTTGGCTTTTTATATCTTAGGTGTAGTGTGCCAAGCGTTGATACATCCTTTTTCTTTAGAATAATCTCATAAAGGGCAGTAACCTGGTGTCCAGCACCAAGTTCGCCAGCGTCCTTAGTATCATCTGTAAAGTCCTCTGTATGTAACATGCGGTTCTCATAACCAATTAGTCGATAGCTTTCTACAGTATCCGGATTAAACTCCACTTGTAGCTTTACATCTTTGGCAACAGTAACTAGTGTGCCACCCATTTCCTCCACTAAGACTTTCTTGGCTTCTTGTCTACTATGGATGTAATTATAATTGCCATTTCCATTGTCAGCCAAAGCTTCTAGATTATTATCTTTGTAGTTACCAGCACCAAGGCCTAATACAGAGAGGTAGATCCCTAATTCCCTTTTTTCTTCAATTAGTTTAGTGAGACCATCTTCACTTGTTACTCCAACATTTAGGTCTCCATCTGTAGCTAGTATGACTCTATTATTGCCACCTTGTATATAATACTTTTCTGCAAGCTCATAGGCAGTGTTTATTCCTGCAGAGCCGTTGGTTGAACCTTCAGCAGTAAGATTTTCTAATGCGTTGACGATTTCTAGTTTGTCATCACCGTTTTTTCCTTCTAGCAATATCTCATCGGAGCCAGCATAGGTAACGATGGAAATTCTATCGTTCTCTCCTAACTCGGCTACTAGTAACTTAAAGGCTTGCACCATGAGAGGAAGTTTATCAGCATCTGCCATGGAGCCAGAGGTATCTAGTAAAAATACAAGATTTGACTTAGGAAGAGTATCTGTTTGAAGAGCCTTAGCCTGTAAGCCGATTGACAGTATTTTAGAGTCTTTGTTCCAAGGGCAGGTACCAACCTCAGTATTAATGCCAAAAGGTTCTCCTGTCTTAGGCCCAACATAATCATAGTGAAAGTAGTTTAGCATTTCCTCAATACGGAGGGATTCTGTATTATAAAAGTCACCCTCCTGAATCATAGATTTAAATTTGGTGTAAGAGGCAGTATCCACATCAGCGGAAAAGGTAGAAATAGAGTTGTCCTTTGCTAAGATGAACTTATTTTCCCTAATTGCATTGTACTGCTCTGTGTTAGTATCTGAGTCATCCTTAATGCTATCCCCTACAGCCTTTTGTTCTAATGAAGGCATGGTTTCTGCATCCATCCCATAGATAGGTTCCTCTATAGCCGCCATGCTCTTTGCATCTTCTGTAGCCGCATCCTTAGTGCTACAGGATAGTATTGTTGTGGCTAGTAGTATGAACATTGTAAAAAAAATGAAGTATTTATTTTTCATATGTACCCTCCTTCTGTTAGTTTTCTGCTTAATACACAACTTAGCCCTTTCAAATGTTGCAGAACATCTTCAGATTTATTGTCAAAAGTTTATCAAATATGGAAGGAAGAGTAATTGGAGGTTTCGTATAAGAATTTGAGACATGGGTAACAAATAACAGTATATTAAGAAAGGAGGATTTACTATGCCAAAGGATAGCCAACCAGATAACAAGATAGCCCGTATGGAGAAGTGTAATGGACAGACGCCTATAACTAAGGAAAACCAAAATAAAAATCCAAATGCAAAGCGCAAGTCAATAAAACACAACGACGTGTAATAAGTAGTAATGTGTAATACAGATTTTAGTAATAATTCCATAAACTACCTATATCTTCTTTGTAAAAACTATGTTAATGTTTTAACATAAAAATAAAGGAGAGATACAAATGATAAAGTGGAAAAGAAAAATTGCGTTACTATTAACTGGTATTACAGTTATGGCATCAGTGACCGCTTGTGGTTCACTAGATAAGAATAATACAAGTAGTGGAGCAGCAAGCGGTAGCCAGACAGAAGCTCCTGCAGTTAACAACAACCTTCAAGCAGATATTGTCGTAATTGGTGCTGGTGGTGCTGGTATGACTGCAGCAATTCAGGCAAAGCAGGATGGTGCAACTAATGTGGTGATTGTAGAAAAAATGCCACAGGTAGGAGGTAATACCACTCGAGCAACAGGTGGCCTTAATGCTTCTGAAACAAAATATCAAGATGAGCAGGGAATTAAAGATACTAACGAATTATTCTTCCAAGATACAATGACTGGTGGAAAAGACTTAAATGATAAAGAATTAGTGCAAACCTTAGTAAATAACTCTGCAGCAGCAGTAGACTGGGTAAATAAAATTGGTGGTGACTTATCTGTTGTCGCTATGTTTGGTGGAGCAAGTGTGGAACGTATTCACAGACCAAGTGATACAAGTGCAGTAGGCCCTATGCTTGTTAAGACCTTTAGTAAGCAATTAGAATCTTTAGAGATTCCAGTTCTATTGGAGACAACAGCGAAAGAAATTACTGTAGATGAAAACGGTGCCATCACAGGCGTTAAAATTGCAGACAAAACTGGAGAAAATGTAATCTCCTGTAAAGCTGTAATAGTTGCTACAGGTGGTTTTGGCGCAAACCTTGATATGGTTGTTGAAAATGATAAAGACTTAGCTGGCTTTGGTTCTACCAATCATGCCGGAGCTACTGGTGAAGGTATCACAATGGCAACTACTATTGGAGCTGCTACAGTAGATATGGATCAGATTCAGATTCATCCGACCGTAGATCCAGAAACTCAGACACTTTACACAGAAGGTGTTCGCGGTAACGGAGCTATCCTTGTTAACAAGGAAGGTAATCGTTTTGTAAATGAAATCGATACAAGAGATGTAGTAAGTGCAGCAATCTTAGAACAAACAGAAAATCAAGCTTATTTACTATTTAACACTGAAATCAGAGATAGTTTAAAAGCAATCGAATCTTATATTAAAGCAGGTCTTTGTGTAGAAGCAGATACATTAGAGGAATTAGCTGAAAAGACAGGTATGGACGTAACTAATTTAAAGGCTACCATACATAAGTATAATGATGCTCAGAAAACTGAGAAGGATGTTTTATTTGGACGTAGTGATATGCCTGTTTCCTTTGCAAAGGGGAAATACTACGCAATGGTATGCGCTCCTGCAATTCATCATACTATGGGCGGTTTAAAGATTAACACCTCTTCAGAGGTATTAAACGCAGAAGGCAAGGCGATTGCAGGTTTATTTGCTGCAGGTGAGGTAACAGGTGGTATCCATGGTGCAAATCGTCTTGGTGGTAACGCAGTAGCTGATATTGTTGTATTTGGTCGTATTGCGGGTTCTAGTGCCAATAAATATGTAGTAGCAAACGGTGGAAATACAGAACCTACCATTAAAGTAGAAGCTAGTAATGAGACAGTAATTCCTGAAGTTCAAGGGAACTTTACAGATGGTGTTTATGAAGGAACAGGAACTGGTAACAACGGTGAAATTAGAGTAGAAGTAACGGTGAAGGATGGAAATATTACTGTTGTTAAACTAGTAGAGCACAGTGAGACAGATGGAATCTACCAAGGTGCAGAATCCAATGTTGTTACAGATATTATCCGTAAGCAGACTACTGAAGTTGACACTGTTACAGGTGCAACGAATACCTCTAAGGGAATTATGGAAGCTGTAAAAAATGCATTAAGTAAATAGAAATTATAAAAAAGAGAGGGAATACCACGATGCAAAAGAGTATCTGGTATTCCCTCTCTGTCTAGATATATATTTATTTTACACCGAAGAATAATTCCATATCTTCTTCTACAGTACCGATTCCAGCGATGCCAAAGTTCTCAACTAATACGTTTGCTACATTTGGAGAAAGGAAGGCTGGAAGAGTAGGTCCCAAATGAATATTCTTCACTCCAAGGTATAATAAGGAAAGTAATACGATTACCGCTTTTTGTTCATACCAAGCAATGTTGTAGATGATTGGTAATTCGTTAACATCAGCAAGGTTAAATACCTCTTTAAGTTTTAAAGCGATTAATGCTAAGGAGTAAGAATCGTTACATTGTCCTGCATCTAATACTCTTGGAATTCCACCAATATCACCTAGATCTAGCTTGTTATATTTATATTTTGCACAGCCTGCTGTTAATATAACCGTATCCTTTGGTAAAGCTTTTGCAAAGTCTGTATAGTAGTTACGTTTAGGGCTTCTACCATCACAACCAGCCATTACGACAAACTTCTTAATTGCGCCAGATTTTACCGCGTCTACTACAGTATCCGCTAATGCAAATACCTGTTCATGAGCAAATCCACCGATGATTTCACCTGTTTCAATTTCAGTTGGCGCTGCACAGGTTTTTGCTAATTCAATGATTTCAGAGAAATCTTTTTGGCTACCGCATTCTCCAGGAATGTGCTTACATCCTACGAATCCTGCTGCACCTGTTGTAAATAGCCTGTCTTTGTAAGAATCCTTTGGAGTAACAATACAGTTTGTAGTCATTAAGATTGGACCATTGAAGCTTTCAAATTCTTCTTTTTGCTTCCACCAAGCATTTCCGTAGTTACCTACTAAGTTACTGTATTTTTTAAGGTTTGGATAGTAGTGTGCTGGAAGCATTTCGGAATGGGTATACACATCTACACCAGTACCTTGTGTCTGAATTAATAATTGTTCAAGGTCGTTTAGGTCATGACCGGAAACTAAGATACCAGGGTTCTTACCTACTCCAATGTTTACTTTTGTGATTTCTGGATTACCGTAGGTAGAAGTATTGGCAGTATCAAGTAATGCCATGCCAGATACACCAACTTTACCTGTTTCTAAAGTAAGTGCAGTTAATTCCTCTGCAGTTAAGGAATCATCCATTAACTTCATTAGAGTTTCTTGCATAAAGGCATCGATTTCTTCATCATCATATCCTAAAGCATTGGCGTGTTTTAAGTAGGCAGATAACCCTTTTAATCCATAGGTAATAAGTTCTTTTAAAGAACGAATATCTTCGTTTTCAGTAGCTAAGACACCAACTTCCTTAGACTCTGCTTTTTCCTTTAATAGAGCATCTACGTTTTCTTCTTGAGCATCCCACATAGCAGCGGATGATAAATTAGAGGAATCAGATAATTGCTCTATCAATTCTTTCTTTATGGCTAATGTTTCCTTCACTCTAGCGTAGAACACATCATCATCAAAGTTTGCATTTGTAATAGTTGTAAATAAGTTTAAGGTAATATAGTGGTTTACCTCTTTGGTCACCACTTTTCCTTCTTTTCTTAATTTCGTAGTAACCTCAGATAATCCTTTTGTTGCATAGATTAATAAATCCTGCATATTAGCTAGGTCTGCATTTTTACCGCATACCCCAACTTTGGTACAACCCTTGTTCCCTGCAGTTTCTTGACACTGCATACAAAACATTTCATTACACATAAATAAATTCCTCCTAAATTTTTAGTCTAAAATGGTTCCATTGGTTGATATTGTAACTACTTGCCATGGAATAAACTTCCCGCTATTCTTCAGTGCGTTGACAGTCGCATGTTCAATACCGCCACAGCATGGAACCTCCATACGAACAACGGTTACACTCTTAATGTCATTGTTTTTTATGATTTCAGTAAGTTTATTTGAATAGTCAACTTCATCTAGTTTCGGGCAACCGATTAATGTTACTTTTCCACGCATAAATGTTTGGTGGAAGTTTGCGTAGGCATATGCCGTACAATCAGCGGCGATGAGTAAATTGGCATTCTTAAAGTAGGAAGCATTTACAGGCACTAGCTTAATTTGAACGGGCCACTGCAGTAGTTCGGACCCTATAGAGAATGTGTCAGGAGAGGCAGTATGAACTTCTTTTGCTAGCTGTCTTGCTTGGCTTCCAGGGCAACCGGAAGGTATGATTTTATCTTTCTTAGCTTGCATCTTCATATTTTCTTGTACAGCATCTTCATCATAAGCAGCAGCTTCTCGCTCCACAAAGGTAATTGCCCCAGTTGGACAGACTGGTAAACAGTTTCCTAGGCCGTCACAATAATCGTCCCGAATTAATTTTGCTTTGCCATCAATCATCGCTATGGCTCCTTCATGACAAGCGCTTGCACAGAGTCCACAGCCATTACATTTAGCTTCCTCAATCTCAATAATTTTTCTTAACATAAGCACTCTCCTAATTTGATTTGACTTTGTACTGTTATAATAATACAATAAATCCTATAAATATGTTGTTATAACAACAAATTGGAGGGAAATATGAATTTATCAGTTCTTTTGAATTCAGTTTTATTTCGAGGTATCACAGAACAAGAGCTAAAAGAGATGAGAGGTTGTCTTGGAGCGTATGAAAAAAGCTATCAAAAAGGTCAGATGGTATATCGTATGGGAGATACAGTGGATGCGATTGGAGTCGTGGTGACTGGTAGTGTCATTATTGAAAATGATGATATTTGGGGAAATAAGAGTATTCTAGATCATGTAGGACCTGGACAGATTTTTGCAGAAACCTATGCGTGCATTCCTGGTGAACCCTTAATGGTAAACGTGGTTGCATCAGAAAAAACAGAGATTCTATTCTTAAATATTTCAAAAGTGATAACGACCTGCTGTAAAACTTGTACGTCTCACGGTAAGTTGATTCGTAATCTACTTGCTATAGCCTCACAGAAAAATCTTAATTTGTCTAGACGTATTTTTTACACCTCTTCTAAATCCATTAGAGGACGTTTGCTTTCCTATTTATCCCACCAAGCGATGAAAGAGGGAAGTTATGAGGTTGTAATCCCATTTAACAGGCAACAGCTTGCGGATTATCTAGGAGTGGATAGAAGTGCAATGTCCAATGAATTATCTAAGATGAGGAATGAGGGGATTCTTACCTTTGATAAAAATAAGTTTATATTAATAAATAAGGAAATTGAATAAAGATATTACCAAAATTCCACATTTCTATTGACAAAGAATATGCAGTTTACTATAATTTAAATAGTTCAGTACGTTAAAGCATTAATGCTTAAATGCATTAATGTGTAAATGTATTTAGTTGGATGTATTTTTGTATAATGTGGGAGGAGTAGAGGAATGGGTATTAAGGTTTTGCTGTTGGTTGTATTTTTCGCTATTATGGTTGGGGTTGGCTTGATATGTAAAAAAAAGGCAACTAACGTCAATCAGTTTGTACTAGGCGGAAGGAATGTAGGGGCTTGGCTCACAGCCTTTGCTTATGGTACCTCTTACTTTTCGGCTGTAATCTTTGTTGGATATGCTGGACAATTTGGATGGAAATATGGTGTTGCAGCCACTTGGATTGGAATTGGTAATGCGTTACTTGGTACGTTACTGGCATGGGTAGTTCTAGGGAAGAGAACCAGGATTATGACCCATCATTTAGAGAGCAAGACAATGCCAGATTTCTTTGAGAAACGTTTTGGAAGCAAAGGTTTAAAACTATTTGCTTCGTTGATCGTTTTTATATTTTTGATTCCTTATACAGCTTCCTTATATAATGGACTATCCCGTTTGTTTGGTATGGCTTTCAACATAGACTATACCTATTGTGTAATTATTATGGCAGTACTAACCGGTATCTATGTCATAGCTGGAGGCTATATGGCAACTGCCATCAATGATTTTATTCAAGGTATCATCATGCTTGGTGGTATTGTAGCTGTAGTCGTATCTGTGTTAAATGAGAATGGTGGGTTTACAGAGGCCCTACACAGCTTAACCAATATATCAGACACAGCGAATAATGTAGATAAAGGAGCCCTTACCTCACTCTTTGGTCCAGATCCGATTAGCTTACTTGGGGTAGTAATTCTAACTTCTCTAGGAACCTGGGGACTTCCACAAATGGTACATAAATTTTATGCAATTAAGGATGAAAGATGCATTAAGACAGGTGCAATTATCTCTACTATATTTGCTGCAGTGATTGCTGGTGGTTGTTATTTTCTTGGAGGCTTTGGACGTTTATATCATAGTGTGGATATAGCTAAGGGATATGATCAGATTATGCCAACGATGTTATCGGGGTTGTCTGACTTATTAATAGGTATCGTAATTATCTTGGTGTTATCAGCATCTATGTCCACCTTATCAGCTTTAGTATTGACTTCTAGCTCGACTCTTACCTTAGACTTTATTAAAGGAACTATTGTAAAAGATATGAAGGATAAGACCCAGCTCTTCGTGATGAGAGTATTTATTTCAATATTCATTTTAATTTCAGTTGTTATTGCAATTGTACAGTATAAATCCAAAGTGACCTTCATCGCTCAGCTAATGGGTGTCTCTTGGGGAGCTTTGGCTGGCTCCTTCCTAGCACCATTTTTCTATGGACTCTTCTGGAAGAGAGTAAACAAAATTGCTGTTTATGCATGTTTTGTTTTCGCAAGCGGGTTTATTTTGGTCAATATGATGTTTAACAGTATATTCCCTAAGATTTTGCAGTCTCCAATTAATGCAGGGGCATTTGTTATGTTAGCAGGAATGATTCTTGTACCAGTGGTAAGCCTTCTTACTGGTAAGCCAGATGAAAAAGTGACAGAAGATGCTTTTTCCTGCTTAAATGAAACGGATATGTAATTGACTTACTCTTTTTTCCCCCAATAAATAATGGTAATAGAAAAACACGGAGTGAATGAATTCCGTGTTTTTTTGTATTTCTATGAACGGATGGTATGCCGTTCATTAAACACAATTTTATGCAACAAAACATGAATAAAATACGTAACAGATGCCAAAAACTATAATGTTTATATGATGAATTCGGCTATTTGACGGACGCATAATGCTAAATAAAGAAAGTGAGGAATTGCCATTGAATTTTTTTAATCAAACCGCATTAAACGGTGAAAATAACAAACGTTTATATTCCACCTACCCAACCAATCCCGAGGGAACGGCAGCTTGGTCTGAGGACTCTAAAGTAATTCCAAGAAGTAAGGTTGAGATTCCAGCTATCGCTGATGTTGAGGAAGCGAAAGACTGGGTAGACAACGAAAGTCGCTTGTAGGAGGAGAAGCAATGGGAAAGACAACAATGACAGTGGATGGTAATACTGCAGCCGCCTATGTGGCTTATGGTTTTACTGAGGTCGCAGCGATTTATCCGATTACGCCATCCTCCACTATGGCAGAGATTGTGGATGAATGGGCGGCTAATGGTCGTAAAAATATGTTTGATCAGGTTGTAGATGTTGTGGAGATGCAATCTGAAGCAGGAGCAGCAGGAGCTTTTCATGGTTCTCTACAAGGTGGAGCTTTAACGACTACCTTTACGGCATCTCAGGGTCTATTACTTATGATTCCGAATATGTATAAGGTAGCAGGTGAGCTTCTTCCAGGTGTATTTCATGTCAGTGCACGTGCATTAGCAGCACAAGCACTTAGTATCTTTGGTGATCATCAGGATGTTATGGCAGTTAGGCAGACTGGTTGTGTCCTCTTAGCCTCTAACTCTGTGCAAGAGGTTATGGACCTTGCCCCAGTAGCTCATTTAGCGGCACTTAAAGGTAGGCTTCCTGTAGTACACTTCTTTGACGGTTTCAGAACGAGCCACGAAATTCAGAAGATAGAGGCACTGGAGTATAGTGACTATAAGGGACTATTAGATATGGAAGCCCTTAAACGCTTTCGAGAAAATAGCCTTTCTCCTAATCATCCAGTTACTAGAGGAACTGCACAGAATCCTGATATTTATTTTCAGACAAGAGAAGCCTCCAATCCATTTTATAACAATATTACTCCAGTTATAGAAGAATATCTCGATGAAATGGGGAAGCTGACAGGTCGTAAATATGGACTCTTCGATTATTATGGAGCAGAAGATGCCGAATATGTCATTGTGGCTATAGGTTCTGTAAATGAAACAATAGAAGAAGTCATTGATTATTGCAATAGTAATGGATGTAAGTATGGAGTAGTAAAGGTGCATCTTTATCGACCATTTTCTGTGGAACATTTTCTTAAAAAGATGCCAAAGAGTGTAAAGAAGGTGGCGGTACTAGATCGAACCAAGGAACCAGGAGCTATTGGAGAACCTTTGTATCTAGATGTATGTACAGCCTTAGCTAAGGAGAAGCAACAGCCAATTATTGTAGGCGGACGTTATGGACTTGGATCTAAAGACACAACTCCAGAGGACATTATTAGTGTATATGAGAATCTAAAGCAGGAGTGTCCAAAGAATCAGTTTACTCTAAGTATTATCGATGATGTTACGAATACCTCATTACACGAGGTTTCTTCAGAATATAAGGTAGCAGAGGGAATTAAGAGCTGTAAGATATGGGGTCTTGGATCCGATGGTACCGTTGGTGCCAATAAGCAGGCCATTAAGTTAATTGGTAATCTATCAGACCTAAAGGTACAGGCGTATTTTGACTATGATTCTAAGAAATCAGGTGGTCTAACTGTATCTCATTTACGTTTTGGAGAAAAGCCTATACGGTCTACGTATCTCGTGAAGGATGCAGACTATGTGGCTTGTCATAACCAGTCATATGTACACAAATATGATATGTTAGAGGATTTAAAACCAGGAGGTATCTTTGTTCTTAATACCCAGTGGTCCAAGGAACAATTAGATAATGAACTTCCAGTAGGAATTAAGAAGCAATTGGCTGAAAAGAAAGCTAAGTTCTATATTATTAACGCGGTAAAGATTGCTGAGGAAATTGGACTAGGCAATCGTATTAATATGATAATGCAGGGTGCCTTCTTCAAATTGATTGATGTACTCCCTCAAGAAGTCTATGTGGATAACTTAAAAACAACCATAGCCAAAATGTATGGGAAAAAAGGCGATAAAGTTGTGGCTATGAATCAAGAGGCACTAGTAAAAGGAATCGATTCAGTAGAGGAGGTTGAGGTACCAGAAAGTTGGGCTTCGGCTGCAGAAGAGAAACAGGAAGAAGAGGTTTGTGAACCTGAATTTATACAAAATATTGTACGACCAATAGAGGCGATGCAAGGAAATAAGTTACCAGTCAGTGCGTTTACTGGAAGAGAAGATGGAACCTTCCCTAATGGTATCAGTGCCTATGAGAAGCGTGGCGTTGGTGTTAACATCCCAGAGTGGATTGAAGAAAGATGTATTCAGTGTAATCAGTGTTCTTATATTTGTCCTCACTCCTGTATACGACCATTCTTACTAGATGAACAGGAAATGGCGGAAGCACCTGATAAATTTGTGGCGAAGAAGGCTGTTGGAAAAGGATTAGAAGGACTACAGTATCGTATTCAAGTCAGTCCAATGGATTGTACTGGGTGCGGTAACTGTGCAGATATCTGCCCGGCAAAGGGAAAAGCTCTGATTATGGAAAAGCTATATACCCAATTGCCTCATGAGGTAGAGAACTGGGCATATGCAATTAGCAAGGTAAAGAATAAGCCAGATAAAGCTACTGCTCATACCGTAAAGGATAGTCAATTCAAGCAGCCACTGATTGAGTTCTCTGGGGCTTGTGCCGGTTGTGGTGAAACACCTTATATCAAATTGGTTACCCAGCTCTTCGGCGAGAGAATGATGATTGCCAATGCTACAGGTTGTTCCTCCATTTGGGCAGCTTCTGCACCTTCCACCGTATATACAGTCAATCCTGAGGGGAAAGGGCCATCTTGGGGTAACTCTCTATTTGAAGACAATGCAGAATATGGTTTTGGTATGTATCTTGCAGTAAAACACTTAAGAAACAAGATTAAGACCTTGATGGAAGAGTTGATACAGCTTCATATAGATGACGGCTTAAAGGAACTCTTAGAGGACTGGATTCAGTATAAAGAAGACGGGTATGTATCGAAAGAAATCAGTCATAAGGTAATGCATTATCTTCATCAATATGAGACCTCTAATGAAGAAGTAAAAGAGAAGATCAGGCAGCTTATGGAATATAAGGATTACTTTGTAAAACGCTCTCATTGGATTCTTGGTGGAGATGGTTGGGCTTATGATATTGGATTTGGCGGATTAGATCAGGTACTATCTACAGGAGAGGATATTAATATCTTAGTATTTGATACGGAAATCTATTCCAATACGGGTGGACAATCCTCTAAATCAACACCTTTAGCAGCCATCGCCAAATTTGCTGCTTCTGGTAAGAAGAGTGGAAAGAAGGACCTTGGCCTGATGATGATGACCTATGGTAACGTATATGTTGCTCAGGTTGGTATTCATGCAGATAATAATCAGCTTCTTAGAGCTGTGGAGGAAGCAGAACGCTATAAAGGTCCATCCATTATCATATGCTATGCCCCATGTATCAGTCATGGATTAAAGGAAGGTATGGGAAGAAGTATGGAGACCATTAAAAAGGCAGTAAAATGCGGATACTGGCACCTATACCGATATAACCCAGATTTAAGAAAAGAGGGTAAGAACCCATTTAAATTAGATTCCAAAGAACCAACAGAAAGCTTTAGAGACTTTATTATGGCACAGGTTCGTTATGCTGCTTTAATGAAGCAATTTCCAAAGGAAGCAGAGGAATTATTCTTAAGAGCTGAGCTAATGTCCAAGGAGCGATATGAGACTTATAAAATGTTAAATGACCAAACATTTGGACAAGAGTAAACAAAAGGGCTGTCTTATGACAGCCCTAATTTTAGGCAATATGCTTGGTTAGATAATCTAACCATTTGATACAAGCATCTTTCGTTAGATGTACTCCATCTACCGCAGAGTCCTCTGGAAGATAGGTACCAGACTTTGTGACAGCCTCCTGAACATTTAAGAAGTGGACGCCTAAATTTTTAGTCATAGCTAAGATTGTTTTATTAAACTTTTTAACATTAGTTAAATTATAGATGTTACTGCTGTCCGATTTAGTCTTTGTAACTGGAATTATAGATTGTACATAGATTTCAGCATCCGGTTGGATTTCTTTTATGTACTTAATTAATTCCTCATACTTATCTTTGAACGTGGAAGTGTATGGCCAACCTAATTCATTTACGCCAAACATAATAAATACCTTTTTATACTTCCCTTCTTTTAAAGCATCAAGAATGGTACCCTTTTTCCCATTTTTAAGCTTAATTACTTTCTCCGTCATAGCTGTTGAAACTGTTAATCCTCGATGGGTGATAAATCTAGCCGTGGAAAGATTGGTTTTTAACTGCAATCCTTCTGTTCTTGAATCCCCAATAAATACACTATCCGCAAACAATTCTTTTGCAGAAGTCTTATCGGTAGAAGGATTTATGGTAGGGCTAGGCTTTACTGTAACAGTTGGTGAGGATGAGGGTGGAGTAGAGGGCGCTAGTGTTGGCGTAATCGTTGGTACCATTGAAGGTGTTAATGTTGGCATGACAGAAGGTGTCATAGATGGTAAAACAGTGGGTGTTTGACCTTGTACCATACCACTTTTAATGACCTCTTGTGTTTGTGATTTTCTATCTGTATTGATTTTTACAATAACGATACAGACACAAACAAGCAACATCTCCAGTATAACCATACAGGTTAAAATTACTTCCTTTTTAAGTCGCTTTTGATTGTTCTCTTCCATAGTGCTCTCCATCCCGCTAACGATATTAGTCGATACAAATCGATACTATGGATATTTTACTACATAAGTAGATTTAAATTGTTACAAATCTATTATATTTCATTACGAAGATACTAAATATGAAAGATTATCGTTCTTCTCTATAATAGCTTAGACCACAGGAAGCTGGTTGAGAGCTCTCTTTGGACTTTTTCATAGAGGTAAAGATTAATACAACGATGGTTAGGAGGAATGGTAGCATTTTATAAAAGGCAGTTGGAATCGGGATAATATCTTTTGGAGCATAAAGCATAATGACACTAAAGGCACCGAATACAAAGGAGCCAAGGATGGCTTTTAACGGACTCCATGCGGCAAAAATAACAAGGGCCACACTGATCCAGCCAATACCATTGACAGAGTTATTATTCCACACACCCATACCATTGATTATAGAGATGTAGGCACCACCTATTCCACAGATACCGCCACCTAGTAATACATGAATATATTTTGTTCTTGTAACATTTATACCGGCTGCATCTGCCGCAGCAGGATTTTCTCCAACGGCTCTCATATTAAGACCTGGCTTTGTTTTCTTGATGTAAAGTCCAAGAAGTACAGCAACAAGAATGGAGAAATAAACCAAAATATTATGAGAAAATAACAGGTTACCAACTATTGGAATGTCCCCCAGTACAGGAAGAGGCTTTTCTGCTAGAACGTCAATCATATTGTCGGATAGCTTGGGTGTTACTTCAGTTCCAGCAACCATACGGTTTCCAAAGAAGTTAGAGAGACCTGTACCAAATATCGTTAAGGTAAGACCAGTTACGTTTTGGTTTGCCATAAAAGTAATGGTTAAGATGGCATAGATTAAGGCTCCTAGCATACCCATTAGGAACGCAGCAATGATGGCAAGAATTAGGTTATCTGTTTTATAAGCTACAAAAAAGCCCATAAAAGCGCCCATACACATCATACCTTCCACACCAAGGTTAAGACTTCCACTTTTTTCTGTTACAATCTCACCACTGGTACCAAAAAGAAGAGGAACACCAGCTTTAATAGAAGCAAATAGGAAATTTAATAGCATCTTTAGTTCTCCTCCTTTCGAACCTTTTTGGTAGTGTGACGAAATGTAAATTTGTATCTCGTAAAGAAATCACAGGCCAAAATACAAAAGAGTATAATACCTTGTAGGATGTCTGGAACAGAAGAAGAGAAACCATAGCTACTTTCCATAACATTACAACCTTTTTCCAAAACACCAAACATAATCGACACAAAGAGGATACCAAATGGGTTTAACCTAGCAAGCCACGCAATGATAATAGCAGTAAAGCCAACACCACTTGCAATACCTTCATCTAAGCAGTAGTTTACGCCAGAAGCCTGTAGCATACCAGCGATACCACAAATACCACCACTGATAAACATGGTACGAAGAATAATTTTCTTAACATTCATACCTGCATAATTGGCGGTGTTTTCACTTTCACCAACAACACTGATTTCATAGCCGTGTTTTGACTTCTTTAAGTAGAAGAATACAAATACCACTAACAAAAGGGCAAAAATCCATCCAATATGAACATTGAATATAGTATCAAGACGAGCCCTATCAATAAAGGAGGGAATCTTAGGAAAACCACTGGATTTCTTATCCTTCCAAGGACCTTCCTTTAAGTATACTACAACATATAAAGCTACATAGTTTAACATCAAGGTAAACAGAGTTTCGTTAGTGTTGTACTTACTTTTAAAATAGGCTGGAATAAGTCCAAATAATCCACCACCAATAAAACCAAAAAGAAACATTACAATAAGAAGAAGTACATGAGGCATATTATTTAGGAATAGAGCAGGAAAAGTAGCAAATACCGCCCCCATAATAAACTGACCTTCTGCACCAATATTCCAGAATTTCATCTTAAATGCCAGGGTTACTGCTAGAGATAAGATGACTAGAGGGATTATAATTTCAATTGTCTTTATTATGTATATAGCATTGGAGAAAGCACCATAGATAATTGTTTTATATGCGATAAATGGATTGTGTCCTAGGCAGAGAATAAAGAGTCCACCAGCAAAAAGAGCTACGAGGATAGCAATGAATATAACCAATGCTTGTTTTAATCCATATAATTCCGTACGTTTTTCAATTCTTATTAAAGGCTCTTTCTTCTTAGTTAAGGATTGATTAGTCATCTACTCTTTCCTCCTTTGCATCATGTTCTCTTAGTTTAGTATTTTCTATAAGTGTAGTACTATTGGCATCTGTCATTAATAGACCGATTCCCTCTTTGGTGGCATCCTTAGCATCTACTATACCAGTAATTCTACCGTTACATAGTACCATGATTCGATCGCAAAGTTCTAACATAACATCCAAGTCTTCTCCAATAAACAGAACACCTACACCACGCTGTTTTTGCTCATTGATTTCATTATAGATAGTATAGGAGGAATTAATGTCTAAGCCTCTTACAGGGTAAGCTGTAATTAAGACGTTTGGCTGAGATTCTATCTCACGACCTAGTAGCACTTTTTGCACATTTCCTCCAGATAAGCGACGGACTGGAGTATCAATGGAAGGTGTTACAATGTCTAGTTTTTTTACTAGTTCAGTAGCGAGTTCCTTTGCCTCTTCTTTTTGTACAAAAGGACCTTTTCCCTTGCGATAGGTCTTTAAAATAAGATTATCTACCATACCCATAGAAGCGGCTAAGCCCATACCAAGACGATCTTCTGGAATGAAGCTCATACTGATTCCAAGATTAATGATTTCCTTAGGAGTTTTCCCTAGGAGATTTACTTTTTTGTATAGAACAGCACCTTCCCTTGCAGGGATTAACCCAGCTAGGGCTTCGCAAAGCTCCTTTTGACCACTGCCTGCAATCCCTGCTACTCCAAGAATCTCACCTTTGTTAAGTGTAAAGCTGATATCCTGTATGGCGTCAAAGCCTTCTTCATTAGGAATGGTTAGGTGATGAATTTCTAGAAGATTCTCGTTATAATCATTGGTAGGGTGCTCAATATGTAGTTCTACAGGACGTCCCACCATTAACTCGGTTAATTCCTTCATGGTAGTCTTTGAAGTCTCAACAGTAGTTATACTTTCCCCCTTACGAAGAATAGTAACACGATCACTAATTGCCATTACTTCATTTAGCTTGTGGGTGATGATGATAACTGCGCAACCCTCATCTCTCATTTGGCGTAGGATGTCAAATAATTTTTCTGTCTCTTGTGGAGTAAGTACAGCAGTAGGTTCATCTAAAATAAGAATATCTGCGTTTCTATAAAGCACTTTAATAATTTCAACGGTTTGCTTTTCACTAACAGACATATTATATACTTTTTTATCAGGCTCAATGGCAAGACCAAAGTGTCTGCTAATTTCTTCAATTCGTTTGGAACGATTCTTTTTTAGGAGGAATCCGCTGGAACCAGATCCTAATATAATATTGTCCGTGGCAGTTAGTACATCTACTAATTTAAAGTGCTGGTGAATCATACCGATTCCAAGTTTAATGGCTTCCTCAGGAGAGTTAATGACTACCTCTACGCCATTTACCTTGATGGTACCTGCATCTGGATGATAGATACCAGACAGCATATTCATTAAGGTTGTTTTACCAGACCCATTTTCTCCAAGTAAAGCAAGTATTTCGCCCTTTTTTAGGGATAGATTTATATTGTTATTTGCCATCACGTTTCCAAAAGATTTGGAGATTCCGTTCAGTTCAATGGCACTATTTTGTTTAGATTGTTGATTCACAGTATTCACCTTACCTCTATCCTTCCAGGTTTATAAACAAGAAGGACTGCTACAAATGTCATTCCCTATTTGCAGCAGTCCCCCCCTTGTTTTAATATATCAACATAGATTTATTTCACAGTAACGTTCTCAAAATACCAAGTCATGTTACCAGTAATGTCAGCGTCAGAGATTATCTCTCCAGCCTTACATTTTACATTACCTTTATTGTCTTTGATTTCACCTTCAAATACCTTAAAGGAACCGTCTTTAATTTTTGCTTTTACTTCATCAACTTTTGCTTGAGTACCTTCAGCACAAAGTGCAGTTAATGGAGAAATGTCTACTAAGCCATCATCCATACCACCAAAGTAGTTCTCGTTAGTCCATTTACCTTCCATAACTTGTTTGGTAGCCATGGTGTAGTATACACCCCAGTTCCAAATAGCAGAAGTTAAGTTAGCCTTTGGAGCATCCTTAGACATATCAGAGTTGTAACCAATACTAAAGCAGCCTCTCTTTTCAGCAGCTAACTGAGGAGCGGTAGTATCCTGGTGCTGAGCGATAACGTCACAGCCTTCATCTAATAATGCTTCCGCAGCTTGCCCTTCTAATGTAACGTCAAACCAAGTGTTTGTAACCTTTACATAAACCTCTGCAGATGGGTTTACAGATTTCACACCCATAGCAAAAGAATTGATACCACCTGTTACTTCTGAGTTTGTATCACCCATAGCAGCTACATAACCAATTTTATTAGTCTTAGGTTTTAAACCAGCAACGATACCAGTTAAGTAACGAGCTTGGTAGATACGTCCAAAGTAGTTGTTCATATTAGTTCCATTGTTTGTATATCCAGTACCATGAGAGAATACTACGTTAGGGTATTTTTTAGCTAGTTCTGCCATAGGCTCCATGTAACCCCAGCTAGTACCAAAGATAATCTGACAACCTGAAGCAACACATTCTTCAAGTGCTTGTTTGATAGCAGCGCTATCACCATCATTAACGTTGTTTTTACGAATAATCTGAGCATCAGCTAAGCCTAGTTCTTTTTGCATTTGTTGGATACCAACATCATGTGTATAAGAGTATCCGGATCCACTTGCTGGATCACCTATATGTATTACGCCAACCTTTAAGTCTTCCTTTTTGATAGCGGTCTGACCAGCCTTCTTCACATTCTTATCAGTGCTGTCATTGTTTTCATTTGAACTAGTGCTGTTACTACAAGCAGCAGTAGCCATTACCATAACAAGTGCAAGAGCAAGAGCGATAACGCGTTTGAATTTCATAAAATTCTCCTCCATATGTTTAATTGTTGAAAATGTCTTATATGGTACTTCTAGGAAGTAACCTAACAACATCTTGATTGTAACCCAATAATTTGTGGAATGCAATCTGTCAAGAGCCAATTAATATGTGATTCTTTTTTGTGATATTTATAAGTACAGATGATAATTCGAGAATAAGACACCAAGATAAACTAATTTCTACCATAATTTAGTAAATACTTAGTAATGTGACATTATAAGAAAGGGCTTTTCGTAATACAAAAGGTTTGGTATATTTATTGATAACAAATAACAAGGAGGATAACACTATGAAAATTGTAGTATTAGAGAAAACAGTTCTAGGAGACGATGTCTCTTTTGATAAATTGCAACAATTGGGAGAAGTTACATTTTACGACAATACCAAGTATGATCAAATAGAAGAGCGTTTAAAGGATGCAGATATCGCACTCACTAATAGAAGTCCTTTGGAGGAAGGAACCCTAAAAGGGGTGAACAATCTAAAATTAGTGTGTGTCACTGCAACAGGAGTCAATCCAGTAGACCAAGAATATATGAAAAAAAGAGGAATCCCAGTCACAAACGTTCGAGAATATTCTACTTATTCTGTGTGTCAGCATACCTTTGCCATGCTGTTTTATGTGATGGAGCATCTTCGATATTTTGATGAGTATGTAAAAGAAGGCAATTATGTGCAACATAAAAAACAGACCTATATGAGCCATAAGTTTTCTCAGCTTCAAGGTAAAACCTATGGTATCTGTGGACTTGGAGCCATTGGAAAGCAGGTAGCTAAGGTGGCTGAGGCCTTTGGAGCTAAGGTAATCTATTATTCTACTAGTGGGAATAATTCTTGTCCTGATTATGAGAGGGTAAGCTTTGAGGAACTGTTGAGGCGCTCAGATGTAATAAGTATCCATGCGCCTCTAACAGAACAAAGTAAAGGACTCTTTAATAAAGAAGCATTTCAGAAGATGAAAGAAAGTGCTATTCTTGTCAATGCAGGAAGAGGGGCTATTATTGAGGAAGAAGCTCTAATACAAGCGTTACAGGAGAATGAAATTGGAGCAGCTGCACTAGATGTTGTAATTCAGGAACCGATGCCAGCAGACCATCCATTTTTGGCATTTAAAGATAGTAATCGTCTATTCATTACGCCACATATTGCTTGGGCTAGTAAGGAGGCAAGGCAAACAGTGGTTGATGAGGTATGTATGACCATTGAGGCTTTTAAAGAAGGTAAGATTCGTAATTTAATCTGGGAATAGATTGGCATGATGTTCTCTTTTTAATAAAGCGAATAATTCAATGTCAATGACTCCCTTGTCTGGCCAATGAATACCTTCTCTTAGTGTACCTTCATGAGTAAAATGATTTCGCAGTAAAACATGCCTTGACCGAACATTCTCGCTTACCACATAAGCTTGAATCCGATTTAGACCGCCTGTCCCAAATAGGTAGGAGGTTGTCATATGAACTGCTTTAGAGGCAATCCCTTGTCCCCAGTAGGTTTCATTGAGAACGTAACCGATGTTGGCCATATTGACTAATTTATCAAAATTATAGACCTCCACAAAGCCAACCAGTTTATCCTGTGCACTTCTTAGGTAGATACCAATCACCATGGATTTTTGTTTTGCGTAATCTCTTTGGTATTGGGTTATCAGGTTATATACCAGTGCGTAATTCTTTTTGGCTTGTGAAGGTCTGTATAGGTAAAGATTATCATTACTGCATATTTCATATAAATCTTCTAGGTTCTTTGTGGTAATTTTCCGAAGTATTAGATCCGGGGAAATCAATTCCGGAAAGCGATTGAAAAGTTTGGCGTCATTCATGTGATAGCCCCCTTTGTGTCAATATAAAATTGTATAAATACAAGCATTTTTAGTATAGTATAAATATGGAAATTCTGCAATCCACTTATGAAAAAAGAGTTTCACCACTTATTTAAGGTTGTGCCATGTATTACCAGGTATATTATATACATATTCTGTTATAATGGATGGGTAACCGGAAAACGAAGCATAAAAATGAAATGGTGAAACATATGACAAGACATGATTTACGTAAGATAGCCATATGCCTAGTTGCCCCGTTTATATTATTCTTAAGCATGGTAACTCCAGAGGTATTTGGCAAGGACAATGTTGTTAAGGTTGAAGCAAGCACCACACAACAAAACCAACCAGCTATCTCCATTGCTTCTAGTTATTTAAACATTAGAAGTCAGGCAGATACAAACAGCACAGTTGTAGGTCGCCTTTATAAAGGGTCTATCTGTACTGTGAATTCCGTTAGCGGGAAATGGGCAAAGATAACCTCTGGCAAAGTAAAAGGTTATGTTCATACCGATTATATTAAAATCGGTAAGGAAGCCACTGCACTATATAGTAAATATGTAGACCGAGAGGCAAAAGTAACAGCTACCAAGCTAAGAGTAAGAGCTAAGGCATCTACAAAAGCTAAAATCTTAGGAAATGTTACTAAGAATAAGAAACTAGAAGTAAAAGCCGCATCTAAGGATTGGGTGAAAGTATCTTATAAAGGTAAGAATGGTTATGTACATCGTGACTATGTAACCTTAAGTTACAAACATCAATATGCAGTAGCGGTTGGTAATACTACAAATGAATCTAGTAGCAGTTCTAGTAATTCCAGTAGTTCAACTACTTCCACTGCATCCAAGTTGATTGCTTATGCGAAGCAATTTTTAGGTAACAAATATGTGTATGGTGGAACTAGCTTAACTAATGGTACCGACTGTTCAGGTTATACCCAAGGGGTGTTTAAGAAGTTTGGGATTAAGCTTCCGAGAACATCTAGACAACAAGCTACAGTTGGTAGAAGAGTAAGTGCTAGCAATTTAAAGGCAGGAGATCTAGTGTTTTATGCAACCAATGGCACAATCAACCATGTTGCAATCTATATTGGAAATAAACAGGTTATCCATGCTAGTAATGCTAAAGAAGGAATTATAATATCAAGGTATAATCATAGACCGATTTATACTGTGAGACGTGTTTTATAAGAAAAACCCTGGAGAGATAGCTCCAGGGTTTTTGTTTTACTTAAACAGGGTTCCAGCTTTACCACGGACCGCTGCTTTCGCATCATGTAAATCAGCGATAATAGCAATATTCTTTGGATCTAGGGATACGAAGCTGGCAGCAGCTTGTACTTTAGGTAGCATAGACCCAGAGGTAAACTGATTTTCATCAATGAGTACAGAAGTTTCATCCAAGGTAAGTTGATCAAGACCTTCCTGCTCTGTTGTACCAAAATTCTTATATACTTTATCAATACCAGTTAGGAATAGAAGGGTATCAGCCCCAACAAGCTCAGCAAGTTTTGCACTTGCCAAATCCTTTTCTACAATTGCACTGGCGCCTTTTAATCTAGCACCCTGTTGTAGAACAGGAATGCCTCCCCCACCACAGGCTATGACGATTTGGTTGGCATCAAGTAATGCTTTAATTGCATCTGTTTCATAGATATCAATAGGCTTTGGTGACGCAATAATTCGTCTAAAGCCTTTTCCTTCTTCATAAACTGTAAAATTGCCCTTTTTCTCTTCTTCTTTGGCCTCTTCCTCAGTCATATATCTGCCAATGACCTTGCTTGGCTTGTGAAAAGCTTCATCAAATGGTTCAATACGTACCTGAGTGATAATAGTAGAAACCTGTTTATAAATACCACGATTAAGTAATTCAGTACGAATGGCATTCTGCAAATCGAAGCCTATGTAACCCTGACTCATAGCACTACATAAGGACATAGGAGCAACGGTATAGTCATTATTAAGACGACTGAATTCCGTCATAGCAGTGTGAATCATACCAACTTGAGGGGCATTGCTGTGGGTAATGACAATCTGGTATTTTTCCTCAACTAAATCAGCAATAGCTTTCGCAGCTTCTTTAACAGCTTCCTGTTGATCCGGAAATTTTGTTCCAAATGCACTATGACCAAGTGCTACAACAATTCTTTTGTTATCCATAGCGAAACCTCATTTCATAGTAAATAATATCTTTAACTATAACATACCAAGGTGATAAGTCAAGTATAGAAGTATCTTGCAAGGGTGAAAAAGCTAGATAAAACGATAAGTTATTAATATATTAGGATAATTTATAAATGATAATAATTATTGACTTTGAATGATAAATATATTATATTGCAATGTGTCTTAAAGATATTATGAGACAAGAACTGACTAGAAGAAAAATTGGTTGATATACATAAGACAGTTAAAATATAGTTAGGATTTGACAGTATAAGGAGCGACCCATGCAGAATATAAAACAAGTAAATGACGTACTAAATAATGAATACTTTACCACAAATATTTATAATCGATGTAAATCAACAATAGAGAAGTATGAGATGATTAAACCAGGTGACCGAGTTGCATTAGAAATCGCTTGGGATTGTAATACATTAACCCTACTCGCATTTTTTCGAAAATACCAAAAAGAAAGAGACTATGATTTTGCAATAGAGTATTTTGTGGAGCAAAAAGGTGGGAGAGTAGATAGACTTGTAAAAGAAGTTATTGAGAGTGTTGGTATTACCAATTACCATATAATAGATTCTGATTATAAGGAAGAGCTTTATCAATCTATGAAAGCTAGTAAATGCAATCGAATGGCATTACATCAGAATTATAACCATGTAGTAAAGGCAACCTTAATGACCTTTATTCGCAAGAAAGAAAAGAAAGTTCTCTCTCCAGTCGTTGAGCTAGAGAATCAAGAAATTACTATGATTCGTCCAATGTTAATGTTGAAAGATCACCATATTTTACACTGGATTAACAAACTAGGAGTTAATGTAAGACTCTCAGATGAGATTACTCTTTTTGGAGGAGCTTGTATATTAGAGGAGGGACTTGAAGAAGAAGGCCTACATGCTTCCTCAGAGTTCCATTTCAATGTGTATGAATGTGTATAATAGGTATAACTTATATAAAAGTTAAAGAATATGCAACGTTTTGTGTATTGGAATAGATATTATGATATAATAAATGCTGTGGAAGTTTGTTGCTTAAATTTCTACAGCTTTCTTTAAATAGAGGAAATGGGGGAGATTATGTGAAAAGAAGATGTATGGCAATTATATTAATAATAGTATTAGTTGCCACAGGAATTGCATGTAATAAGGAAAAGAATCCAGCACCACAGTCTTCCACAAGTGATGAGACTAGTAAACCGACCAAAGCACCAGTCACTGAAACACCAAACACCGGGGAAGAAGAGGAAGCTACAAAGCTTCAGATTGCTGGAGAGAAAGCAAATGCTTTGGGAACGTTATATGCTGCAGATAAGAAGATGGCTATAGCCAATTATACTATAGAAGGGTGTTATTATTATGACAATGATACACTTATACTACTATACCGAGGTGCAAATGCTGAATTAAAGATTGGGTTTTATAATATCTATTCAGGAACAATTGAGAAGACAGCAGATTTTGATTACCAAACATATATAGACCAGTGTACAGTCAGTTCCAATGGGAATATCTTTCTTTCTTCTACTTGGAGCAATTCATTTTTATTTCTAGATAAAGAGCTTAATAAGATTTTATACAGTGAGGAAATGACAGAGACTTTTTCCTCTGTAGTAAGTGCTCATGATGGAACGAGCCTTTATTATATAGGAGGAGATGGGTACACATTATATAAGTATAATGCAGAATCAAAGGTTAGTTCTTTAATAACTACTTTTTCGGATAAACTCTTGTCTTTAATGCTATTGCAGATGACAAGTGATGATAACCATCTTACGGTGCAGTATTCCAATAGTACAGGTGGTATATCTTATTTAATACTTAATATTGCTACCAAGGAGATACTTGATTTAGGGGACTATTCCAATAATCTTGTGACTAGTGGTAAGCTCTACTCAATGGCAGATTATGACTATATATCTAAGGGATATATAGAGACTTTTCATATCGATCAACCACGAGTGTTAAGTAAAAAGTATTTTGTAGATCCTGAGGAGGGTAGTTGTTTCCAGCTAAATGGCTTGACCAACTCTATCCTTACTGTATCTAAACTACCTGGTTCTTTAGAACCATCAGGTGGCGGTGTAATTCGGCTATACAATGCGGATAATATGCAAGTGGAGAAAATGACTGAAATAGACAGAGATACCTTATTAAACCTTAGTGGCCAACAGGCTTCTGATGATTCTACACAGATTTACTATTATATCAGTTCTAATTCCTTGCAAGTTTCGCTAGATAAAAAAACAGCTATTTTGGTTTATTCCAATGATGGGTATACTGGCGTGCTAATCTGGGATTTAGTGGAAGAACCTGAGGTTTCTACTAGTGAGAATCCAGGACTTGCATTTGTTGGTTCAGATGAGATTACTGCAGAGGATAACGACCAATATGTAGATCGTCTAGCAAAGGAGTATGGTGTAAATATCTATATTAGAGATAAGGTGGTACGATATTTCCCAGATTTTGCAGTAAATGCCATGTATGATGAGAACGTTACTAATGAAGCGTTAAAATTAGTAGAGAAGGTTCTTTCAAGATATCCAAAAGGCTTCTTTAAAGAACTTAAATATGGAAGTATCAAGAGTTTTGACCTGTATCTTTGTGGTACTTTAGTTCAAGGAAGTGAATACGGCATCAGTAATCCAGGAGGGTTTGCACTTCAATATCGGGGAAGTCAAATGATTGTTATGGATGTTTCCTATAGCGGTAGCATAGAGACCAGTCTTTCTCATGAGATTATGCATGCCATGGAAAGCCGTATGGAGTATCTCATGGAGAAAGGGAAGCTTAAGGCCAGTGTGTTTGATAACTGGTATAAGTTAAATCCTAAGGATCACGATTATCGCTATGGATATTTGGATGATAACGGTTTGGAGTATGATGCAGTAAACAACGCTTTATATACTCCAAATGATGAAAAGAGTAGAAATAACGTAGATAACATCTATTATATTGACTATTATGCAAATACGTTTCCTAACGAAGATAGGGCTAGAATCTTTGAAAATCTTATGATGGCTGACACAGAGCTAAGTTATGAATTTAATAGTAAGCATTTGAAGGCAAAGGCAATTTATCTGTGTAAGATGATACGTGCCACTTTCAAATCCGTTCCAGATGACGAGTTAGCTTACTGGGAGAGATTCTTAGGTGAGGATGTTTTTAAGCCACTGAAATAGTAAACAGGGCAGCTACAATTTTAATGTAGCCGCCCTGTTTTTTACATGTCATATTGACATAATTTGTCAATGATGCTATGTTGATGAGTATATGTAGGAAAATTGAGGGATAATATGGAAATTATAAGTGGATTTAATACCGATAGAGGACTTTATAAGGAGAATAATCAAGATAGTCTTTTGATTAAAGTGGCTAAGACTTCCATAGGAACGGTTTCCCTAGCTGTACTTTGTGATGGTATGGGTGGTTTAAATAATGGGGAGATAGCCAGTGCAATTGCAGTACAAGTCTATGAAGAATGGTTTGATTATAGTTTAGCGTCTTACTTAAATCCATTTTCCTATGAGAGTATTATGAAGCAGATGGAAGAACAGATGAGGATAGCAAATCAGAAGATATTAGAGTATGGTAAAAGTCATAATATTCGTATGGGAACCACTTGCTCTACCTTATTACTACTTCATCATTATTTTTATATCCTTGTACATATTGGTGATACCAGAATTTATGAGATTAGCAGTGAAGTAAGATTGTTAACTAAGGATCACACTCTAGTAGAGAGGGAGGTCGTTCTTGGGAATATCACTCCCTTGGAAGCTAGAACTGACAAGAGAAGGAATATTCTGTTGCAGTGTCTGGGGGATAATGAAATGATACATCCTCAAGTAGAGACCGGGCAGGTGAGAGAGAATAGCGTATATTTATTGTGTTCCGATGGTTTATATCAGCAGTGTTCCAGTATGGATTTTGGTAAATTGTCTGCAGGAAATATTAATACAGAGGAGGAGTTAACACTACAATTAAAGCAGTTGATTCGCAGGTGTAGGGAAAGAAAAGAAAAGGATGATATAACAGCAGTGGGATTAAGAATCATGACATAAAGGGGAGGAGGGTCATGTCCTTAGTAGGAAGAATTCTAAATGACAAGTATGAGGTTTTGAAGCTTATTGGAAATGGTGGAATGTCCAATGTATATTTAGCGATGGATATTCATCTTAATAAACAATGGGCGATTAAGGAGATCTACTCTACAAATCTAGACCAGGAGATTTTGCTTCAAAGTCTGACCGCTGAAGTAAATTTAATGAGGAAGTTAGATCATGCTGCACTTCCTAGAATTGTTGATGTTATAAAGGAAGGGGAACTACTTTATGTAGTTATGGATTATATCGAGGGGGAGCCACTGAGTAAAATTGTGAAGATGTTTGGTGCCCAACCCCAGGAACTTGTGATTGATTGGGGGAAACAGCTTTGCCTAGTACTTCACTATCTTCATTCTAGGAAACCACCTATTATATATCGGGATATGAAACCCTCGAATATTATGCTATGTCCAGGTGGGAATCTTAAATTAATAGATTTTGGTATAGCCAGAGAGTACAAAGAAGGTGGACATAGAGATACCGTGAATCTTGGAACCAAGGGTTACGCTGCTCCGGAGCAATTTGGTGGGAATACTCAGACAGATGAACGAACAGATATCTATTGTTTGGGAGTGACACTATACTATCTCCTGACTAATGTGAGTCCTGATAATCAACCATTTGAGTTAAAACCTATTCGAGAGATTAATCCATCCCTGTCAGGTGGACTTGAAAAGATAATACAAACTTGCATACAGCCTAAACCAGAACATCGCTATCAAACAGTGATGGAAGTTCTCTATGATTTAGGGAGGTATCAAGAAATAGATGAAACGTATAGAAAACAGCAAAAGAAGACCCTTCATCGTTTTGTTAGGCGTTTTATTGTTGGTGTTTGCTTTTTTATAGTAAGTATTCTATTTTTCGCTATAAATCGTAGAGTTGAGCAGCTAAATTATGAGAGTATATTAGAGCAAGCAAGTATGACTGCTGACATCAATAAGCAAAAGGAGTTTCTTCTTAAGGCAATTGAAATTAATCCAGAGATCATAGAGCCTTATTTGAAATTACTCCAACTCTACAAAGAGGATGGTACATATACATTAGAGGAAAATGAACAGTTACTAACCGTTATAATGAATCATGATAAGAGTATAAAGGGGAGTGACGATTACATATCTTTAGCTTTTCAAATTGGAAAGTTGTATTGGTATTATTACGATTATGGAACCACTTATTCAAAGGATAATCAGGTTACTAGGATGAAAAGTTCTATATCCTGGTTTGAGCAAGTGACCAAACATGGTGATAAGGAAAGTGATTACTATAATATGGCGCTTATTTATTATAATATTGGTGTTTTTAACAGAGACATTAACCTTGCCATTGAGGAAGCTTCGGATAAAGGAAGCTATTTGTCCTATTGGACAAATCTAAAGGAGATGTTTGACTTAGTGGAGAAGGAGAGAGAAGAGAGCGACATAGTAAAATTGGAACTTTATCGAGTGATATCCAATGGGATAGAATTATATGCGAGAAAATTCAAGGGTGACGGTGTTGAAAAAAAGGAATTACTGAATTATTATACCAAAATCCTTCTTAGCACGAAAGAATTACTAGCAAATACAGATAAAACAAGTAATATGAAGAGCTATATTTTGTCTAGAGAGGATAAAGTTCTCTGGGCCGTTGATAATGCTTATGATTTAGAGTAGATTTCTATTGATTTATATGTCGTAAGGGGGAGATTTCTATTGTAGTCTATCAGTTCATTTCAATCGTTTGTTTCCTAATAGCAATTATTTTTTTGGTATCTGCCATTTATCAATGGTTTACCAATCATATCTATCACATCATTCAGGATTTAACCGGCAGTACTCGTGCTAGACAAGTTAAGTATCTTAAAGATAATAGTATGCTCCTTAATACTAGTATTTGTAATAAGAAAATGGGTAGCCTGAATCAGCTGGTAGAAATGTATTTGCAGCAGGATAAAGGACAAGCAGTGCCACTACCAGATCTTATTCTACCCAATGGTTTAAATGAAGGTTTACAGAGTTGGTCCATCTATCCCATAGAACCTAGAATGGCTCCTGTAAATGAGGAGGAAACTGATATAACTCAGGTTCTAAGTAGCTATGATATTATAGAAAAGGATGGGGAGCCACTGGAAATATTTCAACAGGATAAACAATATCCCTATAAAAATGTCATTTTACCAGTATGCCAAGGGGCATCATTTAAAGTGATCAAGAGCTGTGTAGTGGTTCATTGGAGACTTTATGATTTGTAGTTTTTAAGGGATTAGAAAATAATGAGGGGGAGAGTTATGCAAAATTGTAAAAAGAAATTGCTGGTGATAGTAGTACTAAGCGCTGTATTATGGATGATGCAATTAGAAATCTTTTCAGATCAGGTATATGCTGAGGAAGCAACAATGTTGGTAAGTGGGGATTATCAATATAAGATGTTAGAGAATGGAACAGCAGAAATCTGTGGCTATATCGGCTTAGGAGGGGAAATTACAATACCAGCAAGTATTGAGGGGATCACTGTTAGTAGGATTGGGGATAAAGCGTTTTACGGGAACAATGTGATTACTAAGGTTACTGTAGAGAATGGAATTAGGGAACTGGGAAACAGTTGTTTTTGGGATTGTAAGTACTTAGCTTCGGTTTATCTTCCAGATAGTGTGGAAAAAATAGAGGATGATATTTTTTATGGTAATATGAAACTAAAGGAGGTTAGGTTACCAAGTGGTCTTAGAAGTATATCAGATGGTATGTTTTGCTGGTGTACTTCCCTAGCATATATAGATGTACCAATTAGTGTTGAAGTAATTGGTAGTGATGCGTTTGGTAATTGTAATAGTTTATTAGAAGTCTATCTTCCAGATAATGTTACCATGTTAAAAGATGGTGCGTTCTATGGATGCAAAAATTTACAACGTATAAGGTTATCACCAAAAACAGAGTTTATATCTGAGCAAGCATTTGATCGCACTGATCATTTAATATGGATTACCAATGTTGATTTTAGAAAGTTAGAGATAGCTGAAAACTTCTCTAAGATCAGTGTTTTATCGGAATCACAAAGTATTTTTTTAGAAGAGTATGCTTTTAAGAATAGCATGCTTAAAGATATGGTTATCGTTATTAAGCATAATAATTATATTGGGAAAGAAGTTTTTTCACCAGGGACTATATTATGTGGAAAGATTGGAACAGAGTTAGAGACCTATGCTAAAGAAAATAACCATGTTTTTGTGGAATACATAAAGGCTGAAGGGCTTAGCTTGAACAAGACAAATGTCTTATTACATTGGAATGCAAATAATACATTACAATTATCCCATAGTGTCTCACCATCTACAGCAACGATTACTCAGGTAGGATATTATTCTTCTAATCCTAAAGTAGCCATTGTAGATGGGGAAGGGAAAGTCACTGCTCTTACAGATGGTAAGGCCATTATTACGGCAGTATCCCTTGATAATGAGAGCCTAACTGCTAGCTGTGAAGTAACAGTTTCTACAGCCTTACAAGGTATGAGTATCTCTAAGAAGTCTGCTATCATCTATCCAGGCAAAGCAAATGGATTACAACTTACTGTAACCTCAACTCCGAAAAATTTAAAAGGCTGGAAAGTGAGTTGGAGTAGCTCCAATGCACAGGTTGCTATGGTAGATCAAAAAGGAAAAGTCGTTGGAATCAATGCAGGAACTTCTATTATCACAGCAACAAGTAGTAATATAAGAGTTTCTTGTAAGGTTACAGTAAGGCCAGCTGATTTGCAAGGATTTACCATGGAGAAACAGACCACTTCATCTATACTCCTAAAGTGGAAGCGAGTAACAGCGGTATCTGGATATACCTTTTATGGATATAACAATAAAACAAAAAAGTATCAGACCATTTGTAATATTAGTGCTAAACAAAACTCTTATGTTCTAAATAAATTCATAAGTAAGAAAAGGTTAACCTCAGGAAGTACGTATCTGTTATATTTAAAGCCCTATAGGATTATTGAAGGTAAATCATATTACGGAAAGGGAATGGCACTTAAGGTTGCTACAAAACCAGATCAGGTGAGAACTTTAACTTTAAGAAAAGTAAAAACTACTAATGCTACAGGCTGGAGAATTTCTTGGAGAAAGGTGATTGGGGCTTCTGGTTATAAGATTTATGTATCCACCAATAAGGGAAGGACCTATAAGAAGGTAGCTAGTTTAGATAAGCCTAATAAAACTGTGTATCAATTGACCAAGGGTAAAAGTAAGACGACTTATTATATTAGAATAAGTGCTTATAAGTATATATCAAACAAAATTATAGAAGGTGCACAAAGTAAGACAAGAAAAATTAAAATTTACTAAGGGGAGGGTAGAAGATGATAGGGAGGTTATAGTGTGAGTAAGGGATATAGAGGGGTAATTAGACAGGGATGTAAAGTGATTTTTGCTCTAGGCTTATGTTTATTACTTTTTAAATATGGGGTATCTAATATTTATAATAGCGTTCATGGTGAGAAAGAGAAAACTAGAATCAGTATTGAGGTCATCAGTACAGGAGAGGGGCAAGTAAAGATATTTGAAGGGAATGCTTGCGTATTATCAGGTAATGGATTAGTGACAGTCTCTGAATCCTCTGACATTAAGATTCAACTGACTTGTCACGATGGAAATCTGATAAGTTATTATAGAGTGAATGGGGGAGACAAGGAATTCTCGAAGGGACAACAATGGGATGATGAGTTAAATAATCTTACAGAAGATACTAAAATAGAAGTGGGGTTTCAGCTATACAACACCATTGTAATTGACAAGAAAGAGAGCTATGAGCTAGAGGTAAGAGGGGCAGAGTACTGTTCTAAAACTAAGGAAATGTCTGACTGTTATTTCTATGATACAGATACGTTATTAGTGAAGGTACTTCCTAAGGAATATTGGTTACTTCAAGAGATTGAATTAGATGAAAAGATATATTATCCTGAAGAGCTAGAAACTTTACAGCACATTGAAAATGATTATGAGTTATCCATTACCAATAGCATAAAAAAAATATCCTGTACATTCGTTAAGGAAAAGATTCCAGTCACCATAAAATATGGGGAAGGGACTTTTTACATTAATGGTGAACTAGTAGAAGATGGACAGGAGATTGATCGTTGTTCATTGTACGATGTTACCTATATAGTTTCTCAGGAAACGACGCTTGTTAATACAATATATTTTAATATGGAGAAAGTAGAACTTATATCAGATAATGATAGTTGGGAAACTTACCATTTTACTCAAGAGGACAAGCAGAACGAAGTGATTATTCGTGTAATCGAAAATGATGCACAGATTGTTACATCCTGTAGAGATTACTTTGATATGAAAAAGCAGGTAAAAAATATATATTGGCCCCAAAAGTATTATACGGTTTATGTGAAGCAAAAGGAAATCACCTTAGTATGTTTAAGGGATAGTAGAGTTAATAAAGTAATGTTTAATAATAATATAACCAATATTGATAATACTCTTAAAATAAATACACCAGCTTCTATTGCTAAAATTGGTATTAAATCAGATCAAGGTCTAGTTGTATGCCTCACACCACTTCAATTTGTCTATGATGGAAATGCACCTACTATCTCGAATTACTCCATTAACACGTATCCCACAATCAAAGATAAAACCCCACAAATTGACCTTACTGTTGTAGCCAAAGACAGTGGAGAGGCAGGAGTTGACCAGATTTTGTGTGGATCTTATGAGGAGTATAATCAGTGGGTTACCAAAGTTGAATCAGGTGAATATGAAAGTATGCATGAGAAAGCGGAATCCCAAGTAGAAGTCACTTTCCCTAATCAAGAAAGTTATAGTAGTAATGATTATTATGTATGGGCCATTGATTGCGCTGCTAATATATCTGCGGCAGTTAAGTTGGACCTGCAAGGCCCTGTCCTTCAGTGTAGTACTGAGGATGTGTGGCACAACACAGAATTTCAAGTGACAGGGGTAGCCGATGAAAATATCGAAAGCATTTTTTATAGTAGTTCTTATGATGCATTTTTGCAGTATACCTACAAAGTGCAGCCTGTGAAGAAAGATGGGCAATCGGAAGAGCAAGAGGAACAGTACTCTGGTAAAAGTAAAAGCAATGCGTGGTCATTTACTTTACCTGCCAAGGAAGATAAGATACAGACTTATTATATTTGGGGGTATGACATACATGGTAACAAATCTACAGTACCTATTATCTATGATTCCAAGACAGATGTAACAGCACCATATTTAAATCTTAGTCGAAGTATAGGGGAGGGGCAGTGGAGTAAAGATGTGATAAGGCTTTCATTAGAAGCAGGAGAGAATAATCTTTCTTGTAATTCTGGAATTGAGCAAGTATATTACAGTTCTATGGCTGACTTTAGTAATCCTATTGCAATTACCTATCAGAACAATAAAGGAGAATATGTGGTCCAATCACCGACAGATAGCAATGGGAAAGCGTTGGAATTGAACCAAAAATATTATTTTTGGGCAGTTGATAAAGCAGGTAATAAATCTCCTATAAAAGAAACAACTGTGCAGGTAGATGCTAGAGCACCATATCTTATTGATGTAGAACTCGAAACCAAGGAAAGTAAAGGGCAGATAAAGGTTACGAAAAATGGGATATGTAGTAAGGAGAAGCTGCTTCTTAAAGTAAAGGCAAAGGATGAAGGCGTTTCTAGTGGACTTGGCTATGTGTATCTGTATCAAGAGGATAAGGTATATGCGAAAGCAAAGGGTGAGAATGGAGTATATTTATTTGAAATAAGTAAGCCGTTTTTTGGAGAGGTTTCTTTTCAGGTAGAGGATGGTGTTGGCCATATGTCTAATAAAATGACCATTTCTCAACTGAACAATGGGATCGCAAGTAGTTATGTTCGATTAGAGGATGAAGCCCCACAGGTACATATAGAATGTCCTCTAGCTAATTATACAGATACTTCCAATAAAAGATGGTACAAGGAGGATGTAGACTTAACCATATCCTATTTGGATACAGGTTCTGGAGTGCAAGACATAAAAACATGGATTAATGAGGAGCAAATACTAGTAGACACTAAGGGAAGGACTCTTCCCATTAATGAATTGGTTGGAGACACTTCACAATATACTCTTTCAACATCTCAGGTTCCGCCAAAAGAGGATGGAAGCTATCATATTAAAGTACAAGTAACTGATGGTTGTGGGAATATATCGGAAGAAACCTGTGTTATTTATATAGATAGAGAGGCGCCATATATCAGTCATTTTATCCTAACTACTAAAAATGAGAGTTATAAGCAGACGAAAATGGTAGACCAGGAGTCCTATGGGTATTATTTTGAAGAAAAAGCACTAATAAGAATACAAGCGGAGGACAAGCTGGCATCCTCAGGTATTCAGAAAATCGGTTATTATACCATAGATTATGGAAGGGACCCCAATGGGATAAAGTCTAAGATTAGAGTAGTAGAAACGGATGATCTTGGTGGAATTGAGATTGTTCTTTCTAGTGGATTTAAGGGGCAGATTTATGCCATGGCGCTGGATGGAGTAGGGAATTATACAAAGGGGTATAGCAAACCTTATGGTATTATTATCGAGAGTGTCGAGGCTAATTCTAGTTGGGCTAATGTGGAGTTTAAGATGCCAAGCACTAAGAATACGGATAAATCAGGAAATCCATTATATGCTGGTGAGATTCAACTGGAGTTTACAGCCCAGGACTATTTTAATGGGATTAAGAAAGTGGAGTGGCAAATTGAGAGTCCACAGGATACTAAGAATAATCAAATAGGTGAGATAGAGGTAGACAGTAAGGGAGGATTATCGAAGCATATAGAGGAGGAGAGCATTACTAGAGACCATAATTTGGTCACATCTTTAAAACATAGCATTACCATTTGTAACAATAGTAATGACATTAGTATAATGGTGAAGATAACGGATAGTACAGGACACTGCTTTAGTAAAAAGGTGGTATGTAGTATTGATACAGTAAAGCCAGAACTCTCTTTCGTAGTCCCTAGTCAAAGTGAAGCTGGAGCTAGAGAGTATTTTAATAAGGTACAATTAGTTGAGTTAAAGGTAAAAGAGCGTAACTTTGATACTAAGAGAGTCACTGCAACGATTCTTAATGATGTAGCAGGAGAATTTCAGATTTCTCCCTGGAGAGAAGAGAAGAATGAAAGAAATCCAGATGAAACTATTCATACAGCAACCGTCTTTTGTGATAAGGATGGAGCATATTCACTAAAAGCAAAAGTAGAGGATATGGCAGGGAACTCCACAGCCTACATAGAGAAGGAATTTATCATAGATACGATAAAGCCTGAGGTGGAATTACACTTTTCTGGAACTTTAAAGTCTCAAGGGAACTATACCTTTTTTAGAGAAGGTCAAACAGCCAGTATTACTATAAAAGAGCATAACCTTGATGTTTCTAGTGTGGTGGTTAATTGTAGGCAATTTCATTCCCTATACAATCAAAAGGAAGAACTTTTTGAAGGCCCTTCAGAATTTGCTACAAAGGGGGATGACCATATAGCCACACTAGCATTAAAAGAGGATGGTTGGTATACCATTGAGATATTCTGTAAAGACCTAGCTGGAAATGAGTTAGAGAAGAAAATTGATACTTCCTTTGGTATAGATACGAAAAAACCGGAGATTACGGTAGAGGGAGTTCTTCATCAGTCAGCAAATAATGGAGAGTTGGTGCCTGTAGTTACTATTTGTGATGATAATTATGAAAGTAGTAAGACAAAGGTTAGACTTAGTGGTAGTAAAATAGGAGAGGTAGTCTTTTTGATCGACAACGATAACCTCAAGCTTATACAGGGCAATAATGAAATTAGTAAGTGGATAAAAGCTGGAGGAATTACAGTCAAAAAGTTAGACGAAACCAGTCAAGGTTTGGTTAAAGGGCAACAACTAGTTATGAATTGTTTTCCGGATCAACAAGCACTAGATGATTTATATACCCTAACTATCGAGGCGGAGGATACTGTAGGTAATCAGAGTAGTCAATCCCTGGAGTTTTCCGTTAACCGCTATGGTTCCGTATATACCTTTAGCAGTCATTTAAAACAGCTTGCAGGAACCTATGTCCAATCAGTAGGGAGCGTAAGCTTTACAGAGACCAATGTAAATTCCCTTGTAAAAGAGGATACCCAGGTACTTTTGAGTCATAATGGTGAGACTAAAAATCTTGTTGAGAATAAAGATTATACTATGATGCAACAGGATAATAGCCATCAGTGGAGCCAATACATTTATGTGGTGAAGGAGAGTGTATTTCAAGAGGAAGGGCTCTATACCATAACGGTACATTCTAAGGATGATTCGGGTAATGTAAATGAAAATGATTTGGCATCAAAGGGTGCAGAAATTAAATTTGGAGTGGACAAGACCAAGCCAATTATCATTGCTTCCAATATACAGGAAAATGAAGCATATGCTACAACAAGTAAAGAGGTTACTCTATCCATCATGGATAATATTTCTTTAAAGGATGTGGATATTTATCTTAATAATAAAGAACTAACCTGTAGCCAAGAAAATGATATTTATAGATTCGTTCTTCCAAGTTCCAATAGCGAGCAAAATATTAAAATCGTTGCCTTAGACTGTGCTGGAAATACCACCATCAAGGACATAAACCATATCTACGTAACAACTAATTTCTGGGTACGCTTTTTCCATAACAAGTTACTAGTTACGATAACGGTATTTTTAGTGATTATTTTTATACTTATTATGGGGTATTTACTTATTTTAAAAAGAAAAATACTGGAAAAACATTTTGAAAATAATGGTAAAAATTAATTGACAATACGTGTATAATTGTATACAATGATACAAAATATCAATAAGAAAAGGAGAACTGCATGGAAGATCGAAAAGTTTATTTAAATACGCAGAACAACCTTCTTCAGTTAGAAGAGCACATGTATCCGTTAGTTGATTGTGAAACACCTAATGTTTTTCGCAACCTTTTTCCTTATAATGAAGTCCCAAAGATTGCATTTAACGACAGAATTGTTCCTCACAATTTACCAAAAGAGATTTGGATTACGGATACCACATTCCGTGATGGTCAGCAATCTAGAGCTCCTTATAGTACCGAACAGATTGTTACCATGTTTGATATGTTACATAGGCTAGGTGGTCCAAAGGGTATTGTTCGTCAAAGTGAGTTTTTCTTGTATAGTAAAAAAGATCGTGATGCTGTTGAAAAGTGTTTAGAAAGAGGATATCAGTTTCCTGAGGTTACAGCTTGGATCCGTGCTAATCGTAAGGATTTTGAGCTTGTTAAGGAAATTGGATTAAAGGAGACCGGAATCTTAGTAAGCTGTTCTGATTACCACATATTCTATAAGATGAAGATGACTAGACGACAAGCCATGGAGCATTATTTAAGTGTTGTAAAAGAATGTCTAGAGACGGGTGTGGCTGCAAGGTGCCATTTAGAAGATATTACACGTTCTGATATTTATGGTTTTGTTATCCCATTCTGCTTAGAGTTAATGAAACTAAGTGAAGAGTATAAGCTTCCAGTAAAGATACGTGCTTGTGATACCATGGGATATGGTGTGAACTTCCCTGGTGCAGTAATACCTCGGTCTGTACAAGGAATTATTTACGGACTTATGACTCATGCTGGTGTTCCTTCAGAGTATATTGAATGGCATGGACATAATGATTTTTATAAAGCAGTAGTCAACTCCACCACTGCATGGCTTTATGGTGCTTGTGGGGTAAACTGCTCCATCTTTGGAATCGGAGAAAGAACCGGTAATACACCACTAGAGGCAATGGTATTTGAATATGCTCAGATTAAGGGGTCACTAGATGGTATGGATACTACAGTAATTACCGAGCTTGCTGAGTATTATGAGAATGTAATTGGGTATCGTGTGCCTAGTAGAACACCTTTTGTTGGTCGTAATTTCAACGTAACTAGAGCAGGTATTCATGCAGATGGTTTACTAAAGAATGAAGAAATCTATAATATCTTTGATACGGATAAATTTTTGAATCGACCAGCTTTGGTTGCAGTTTCGAATACTTCAGGTTTAGCTGGAATTGCTCATTGGATTAACTGTTACTTTAAGCTTCCAGTGGATCGGAAGGTAGATAAGAGCAGTGACTTAGTAGCCAGAGTAAAGACCTGGGTGGACATGGAATACGAAGACGGCCGTGTTACGGTTATTACTGATGCAGAGCTTTTAGAAGTAATTGATTCTGCATGCCAGGAGCTAGGGGTAAACCTATAAGCCAGTACATAAATCATTAAAGAGAGTATAGTCATATTACATAGCTTATGATACACTTGTGTAGAGAAGAAAATGATAAGGATTTTGGAGGTAAGGGAATGTATCGACAAGAGATTGAAGCAGCCAAAGAACAGTTTGGAAAGTTACTTGAAAAACAATTAAAAAGAGTGGAAGCCATGAAGGCACAAGGCGATTTTATCGACTATAAGGCATTAGATAAGATTGTTATTGGTGTTTGTGGTGGTGATGGAATAGGTCCTGCGATTACCAGTCAGGCTCAAAGAGTATTAGAGTATCTTCTTGCAGAAGAAGTGAAAGTTGGAAAAGTAGAGTTTCGTGTGATCGATGGCTTAACCATTGAAAGACGTGCCGAAGAACTAGCAGCAATTCCTGCAGAGGTTTTAGAGGAATTAAAGCAATGTGATGTGATCTTAAAGGGACCTACTACTACTCCAAGAAAAGGCGATGAATGGCCAAATGTGGAATCTGCAAATGTAGCTATGAGAAAAGAATTAGACCTTTTTGCTAATGTTCGTCCAGTAAGAATTCCAGAGCAAGGAATTGATTGGACATTTTATAGAGAGAACACTGAGGGTGGCTATGCAGCAGGCAAAGAAGGTGTAAATGTTACAGAGGACTTAGGAATCGACTTTACTGTTGTAACTAGTGAGGGCTGTGAGCGAATTATTAAAGCTGCATTTGAATTTGCAAAGACAAATGGTAAGACTAGAGTAACTGCTGTTACAAAGGCTAATATCATAAAGACTACAGATGGTAAGTTCTTAGATACTTTCTATCGTATTGCTAAGGACTATCCAGATATTCAAGCAGATGACTGGTACATAGATATTATGACAGCAAAACTAGTAGATGAGAAGAGAAGAAAAGACTTCCAAGTAATGGTGTTACCTAACCTTTATGGTGATATTCTTACAGACGAGGCTGCTGAATTCCAAGGTGGAGTTGGTACAGCAGGAAGTGCCAATATAGGTAAGAAATATGCTATGTTTGAGGCAATTCATGGTTCCGCACCACGTATGGTGAAGGAAGGTAGAGATATTTATGCGGATCCTTGTAGTGTAATTAGAGCAGGTGCAATGTTACTTGCTCATATTGGTTACACAGTAGAGGCTGACAAACTATATAAGGCATTGGATATTTGTACGATTTCAGAGAAGAAGCTTGTGATGACAGGAAGAGATACGGGTGCTACTAGCGCTGAGTTTGCTGATTACCTTATGGAAACAATGGCTAATTTATAAAATGTATTTTACCTAGTTAAATGAGCAGTATAGTTAGGAGGATCATCCTTGGATGAGATTGGGATAAATAAAGAGGTAGCAGATCATTATTCTTTGCGAGGACGTGTCTTTCATCATATTAGAGAAGATATTTTGTCTGGGACATATCGTAAAGATGAGGAACTTCGAGAAAATACGATTGCTGTAGAGTTGGGAGTAAGCCGTACTCCAGTAAGAGAAGCACTTAGGCAGCTTGAGTTAGAGGGACTTGTTAAAATTATACCCAATAAAGGGGCAGTTGTAACCGGCTTATCCGTTAAGGATATGAAGGATATATACGTAATCCGCTCTTATCTGGAAGGTCTCTGTGCAAAATGGGCTTGTGAGAATATTACAGATACTCAGTTAGATGAGCTAGAAGAGATTCAGTATTTGTTCGAATTTCATACAAAAAAGAAACATTATGAACAATTGGTAGAATTAGATGATAGATTCCATGATATTATATACGATGCTTGTAATAGCCGTATGCTGAACCATGTGTTAGTGGATTTTCATCATTATGTACAGCGTCTACGTAAGAAGAGTCTTAGTAGTGAAGACCGAGCAATCTCCTGTAGTACAGAGCATAGCGCTATTTTAGAGGCCTTAAGGACACGGGATGGAGATAAGGCAGAGGAGCTTGCTCATCAACATATTTTAAGTACGATAGAAAATATTAGTACAAAAGGATTTGAGTCTTTTATTCCTACAGAACCAGTGAACCCATATGAAAAAGAAGAATATAGATAAAGCAAATGCCTTCCCAATCGTTGGGAAGGCATTTGTTTTATCTATTCGTCAGCTAGCTCGCTCCATTGTTCCAGTAACAGTTCCAGCTGTTCCTCGATTTCTTTGTGTCTTGCATTTAATTTCACAAGCTCCTCTACGTTAGTATAGATCTCTTCCTTTGTTAACAGAGTATCGATTTCCTCGTTTTCTGTTTCCAGTGTTGTAATTTGGTCTTCTATCTTTTTCAAATCATTTTGCTTTTTACGTAGCTTCGCTTGCTCCTCTTTCTGTTGCTTCCAATCTAGTAAGCCGTTGCTTGCACAATCAGTTTGGGAGGTTTGGGAGGTGGCACCTTCTTCTGTAAGGAGGTTTTGCTCCAACTCATCCTTTTTTTCTAGGTAGTAATTGTAGTTACCTATATAATTTAACACCTGTTTGTTGGTTAAATCTAAGATTCTTGTTGCCGTTTTATTAATAAAATAACGGTCATGGGAGACATACAGTACCGTTCCTGTATAATTTGCAATGGCATTTTCCAAGATCTCTTTGCTAGTAATATCCAGATGGTTAGTGGGCTCATCTAGAATTAATAGGTTCGCTTCAGATAGCATAAGCTTTGCTAAGGAGACTCTGCCTCGTTCTCCACCACTTAAATCCTTAATGCGCTTAAATACATCGTCATTGGTAAATAGGAAAGCAGCCAATACATTACGAATTTTGGTATGAGTTAGATTTGGATAAGCATCAGAGATTTCCTCCATTAGGGTTTTCTCAGGATCTAATACATTGTGCTCCTGATCATAGTAACCGATTTTAACCTTACTACCAAGTTTAATTTCTCCTCCGTCTGGAGGTAGAATTTCGTTGATTATCTTTAAGATGGTGGTTTTACCAGTACCATTTTTTCCTATAATAGCAACCTTTTCTTCTCGTTTAATAGTAAAGGAGATGTCCTCAAATAGAGTGAGAGGACCAAATGCCTTCTTTAAATGAGATACGGTAAGAACGTCATTACCACTTGTGATGGATGGCTCCAGTTTTAAGTTCATCGTTTGATTATCTGTGGTTGGTCGATCCAGTACTTCAATCTTACTTAAAAGCTTTTCCCTGCTTTCAGCACGCTTCACCGATTTCTCTCGGTTAAAGGAACGAAGCTTTGCAATTACCTCTTCCTGATGTTTGATTTCCCTCTGTTGATTCAAATATTGCTTAAGCTCTGCTTCTCTAATCTGCGCCTTCTTTTTTGCGTAGGTGGTATAGTTACCGAGAAACATAGAGGCCTTGGACTGATCAATCTCTATTATTTTCGTTACCACTCTGTCTAAGAAATAACGGTCATGGGCAACAATAACAACAGCCCCTTTGTAGTTTGACAGGTAGTTTTCTAACCATGCAATAGAGTCTAAGTCCAGATGGTTAGTAGGCTCATCTAGTAAAATAATATCTGGAGAAGAGAGTAGTAACTTACCTAGGGCAACACGAGTCTTTTGGCCCCCAGAAAGAGTATTGGTGGTTTTACTAAAGTCCTCCTCTAAAAAGCCTAGACCTTTTAATACCCCAGTAATTTCACTTTGGTAGGCATAGCCATTCTTCATTTCAAATTCGTGATTCAGTCTAGTGTATAAAGCTAACATTTGCTCTAGTTCTTCACCAGAAGTGTGCTTCATATCTTGCTCTAATCCTCTAATCTGACGGTCTAAATCTAAGATGTCCTGTTTTACTTCTAACAACTCTTCATAGATGGTCTTGTTGGTGGACAGTTCTTGGTGCTGAGGTAGATACCCTACCGTAGAGCCCTTACTAAATACGATGTCACCTTGGTCAGCAGACATTTCCCCCATAATAATCTTTAGTAGGGTAGATTTGCCAGCTCCATTTATACCAACGATAGCAGCTTTTTCACGTTCATTTATATGAAATGACACATTCTTTAATATTTGCTCTGTGCCAAATGATTTATTTACATTATTACATGCTAGTATCATAGCTCTTGTCCTTTCTGCAGGATGAAATCTAAAGGTTATCTTATCATAAAATATTTGAGGATGCAATGTTTTGGAGTTTGACAATAAAGTGTCAATCTACTATAATATTACATAAGATAGAAGTCGTAAGGAGGAGTTGTCTTGACTGAAAAAGGGATTTCATTAGCAGTAATAAGACGTCTTCCAAGATATTACCGGTATCTTGGAGAGTTACTGGAACACGACGTTGTGCGTATTTCGTCCAAAGAATTAAGTGAAAAGATGCAGGTTACCGCTTCACAAATAAGGCAGGACCTCAATAATTTTGGTGGTTTTGGACAACAGGGGTATGGTTATAATGTTGAATATTTATATACAGAGATCGGAAAAATATTAGGTTTAGATCGTAGATATAATGTAATTATTATCGGAGCAGGTAATTTGGGACAGGCTCTTGCCAACTATATGGATTTTGAACGTCGAGGGTTTGTGATTAAGGCAATTTTTGATGTTAATCCGAGATTAGTAGGACTATCTATTCGTGGAATTGAGGTTCGTCCGATGGATGAGTTAGAGGGTTATGTGAAGAAAGAAAAGGTTCATATAGCGGCACTTACACTTCCAAAGACAAAAGCCCCTATGGTAGCAGCAGATTTAGTGTGTTGGGGAGTTCGTGCATTTTGGAATTTTGCTTCCGTAGACTTGAATTTACCAAAGAATATTAAAGTAGAGAATGTGCATCTATCAGAAAGCTTGATGCGTCTTTCCTATAATCTAAAGAGCTTAGAGGATTATGAAGCTCAGTATCCTAATGAAGGCTTACTAGGCAGTAAAGAGTAACATTAATTCCAAAAGAGAAGCGAAGGTGTTTTGCTTGGCAAAGAAGAGAAGTTTTGAGTCTTTTGAACAGCAGATGATGAAGTCCGTTCAGTTTAAAAAAGTGCCTATTTTAACCTTAGATAGTAGGTGGCATATGCTTTTTCCAGAAGAGAAAAAGACAATGACCATACGAAGGTTAGAAGAGAATGTGAATGCTTTGTTAAAAAAACAAGGCAAACTTATTCAAGAAGCTAAGGCTCTCAAAAAAATAAAGCGAGACTTCATGCAGAAGATTGTGAATAACATGCAGGAAGCGGATAGTGAGAGAAAAGAGGAAGCAAGACTTAAAAAGCTTGAACAAAGCCAACGATATATAAAGGAAATCAATGATAAATTAACAGTCTATGATGACCAGTTAGAAGCAATTCCTGGTGAAATTCGTAAAGCCAATGAGGCGCTATTAAAGGCTAGCTTTGAGATTTGTTATGAGGATTTAAACAATAACAGAATACAAATAGACGAGTTGGATGACTGGATTAGTAAGACAAAAGAGCTTTTAAAAGAGAAGATTGTGATAAAGCAGGAGTTAGAGAAGCATAATTCGGATATGTATTCCTATATGCATGACATTCTTGGTGCGGAAATGATGGAAGTATTTGATCAGAAACATTTATAAGGGAGTGCTAGTTTGATTATTGGAATTGGTACAGATTTGGTTGAAAATAAACGAGTAGAGAAGGCTTGCTTACGAGAATCCTTTGTATCCCGCAGTTTTACCGACAAGGAAAGGGAATTGATAGAGGGAAATCATCTAAAGGCAAGTGGCAATTTTGCTGTGAAAGAAGCAGTAGCCAAAGCCTTTGGCACCGGTTTTCACCAAATGAGACTAAAGGATATAGAAGTGTTAAGAGATGAGCTTGGTAAGCCTTATGTAACTCTATATAACAATGCTTTAAAAATGGCGGGGGAGCTTCAAATTAACACCATTCATGTAAGTATTAGTAATACGAGTGAGTATACAATAGCATATGTAGTCGCCGAAAAGTAGGAGTATGACTAGGATAGTTTTAAATAGAATTATCTTAGCTTATACTCCTATAATTATATATAATGATAAATGGGTATTAAAAATGTTGAAAAATGTATAATGAAGAATATAATATTAGTATTCAAGTAATTAATGTAAAAGGAGGCCTGTAGGAATTGGAGTATCTAGTAAATGGAACACAGATGAAAACCATAGACGAAGTAACCATTGGTAAGTACGGGATACCTAGTATGGTGCTGATGGAACGGGCAGCTTTAGCTGTTGCTACAAGAATGCAGGAAACAATTCATAAAAGCGATAAAATATTGGTGATTTGTACCTCTGGAAATAATGGGGGAGATGGACTGGCAGTAGCACGTATTTTAACGATATGGGGCTATGATGTTGAAGTTCTACTAGCAGGGAGCTTTGAACACAGTACAGAGGAAAACAAACAACAACTACATATGATAAGAAATATGAAGATACCTGTGATAAACAATGCCAAGATATCTTCATATAATATAGTGGTGGATGCTATCTTTGGAATTGGCCTTAACAAATCTATTACGGGAGAGCTTGCTGATCTAATAGAAGAGATCAATAACTGCCAGAATGTGGTGTATTCTGTGGATATTCCTTCTGGAATTCATGCAGGCTGTGGACAAATACTTGGTTGTTGTGTCAAAGCAGACTATACAATTACCTTTGGCTATAAAAAACTAGGCCTAATTCTTTATCCAGGTTGTGAATATGTAGGCAAGGTCTATTGTGAAGAGATAGGGTTTGTTCCTGAAGCAATCAAACAAGCGGCTCCAAGTGTATTTACCTATGATGCCTCTGATCTTAAAAGAATCCCAGAGAGAAAAGCTAGAAGTAATAAAGGTACCTTTGGAAAAGTTTTGGTGCTTGCAGGAGCTCCTAACATGAGTGGTGCTTGTTATTTATCAGCGAAGGCAGCCTATCGCACAGGAGCAGGATTAGTTAAAATGCTAACGGCAAAGGAAAATCGTCTGATATTACAGACTACCCTACCAGAGGCCATACTTGCTACCTATGATGCATCTACAGAGGATTATGAGTTTTTGCAGGAATTAGATTGGGCAACGGTAATTGTATTTGGTCCTGGAATCGGAGATTCTCCTATTGTGGAGCGCTTATTGGAGTTAGTTATAAAAAATACAAAGGTTCCCGTGGTACTGGATGCAGATGCTCTAAATCTGTTAGCAAAGAGGCCTGATAAAGAAGAGGTACTTAAGGAGTTGTCCGATCGATTTATCCTGACTCCTCATTTAATGGAAATGTCAAGGTTGATTGACCAGCCAGTTTCTAGTATACAGAAAAATATGCTTTCTAGTGCAGAAGAGATGTTAGAGGGCAGACAATTTACCCTTGTACTAAAGGATGCTAAAACCATAGTGGCCAAAGAAGGGTTACAATATATAAATTTAAGTGGTAATCATGGGATGGCTACAGCAGGTTCTGGGGATGTGCTAACGGGTATCATTGCTGGACTAATCGCTTGTGGAATGACGCCGTATGGGGCTGCATGTCTTGGTGTATATCTCCATGGGTTATCTGGAGATAGTGCGAGAAGACAAATTGGTGCATACTCCATGATGGCAGAGGATATCATCGAAGGGATTGTTGATGTGCTATTAAAAATAGACAAGAAGTAAAAGAATCTTGTAATTTACTGACAATAGGCATACAATCATTAAGAAACAGTCGATAAATTGTAACTATAAAGGAAGTGACGGCTATGAAAAAGAACTTTCGTGTACAGGCGAGAGTGAATTTAGATGCCATTTATGATAATCTGGTAAAAACCAGACAGAAATTAGATAAAGAGACAAAGCTCATGGCTATTATCAAGGCAGATGGATATGGACATGGGGCAGTACCAATTGCCTACACCATAGATTCTATCGTGGATACCTATGGAGTAGCAATTGTAGAAGAAGCTGTAGAATTACGTAAAGCTGGAATTACAAAGCCAATCTTAATTCTTGGGCACACCTTTACAGAGGATTTTGAACAGGTTATCCAGTATGATATCACTCAAACTGTGTATAGCCTTACTATGGCAAAAGAACTGTCACAAGCTGCTGTAAAGCAAGAAAAAAAGGCACAGGTACACATTAAGTTAGATACTGGCATGAGTCGTATTGGGTTTAAAGATAATGAGGAAGGCCTTGCTCTTGTTAAGGAAATATCTCATTTAGAGGGATTAGAGATTACTGGAATCTTTACTCATTTTGCATGTGCTGATATGACCGATAAGGCTTCTGCTAATAATCAGTATGAACGGTATTTGAGTTTTGTAGAGAAGTTAGCTGAGAGTGGAATCCATCCAATGGTAAAGCATGTTTCTAATAGTGCTGCCATTATTGATTTACCAGATACCTATTTAAATATGGTAAGAAGCGGGATATCTACCTATGGCCTATATCCAAGTGAAGAGGTTGGTAAGGATAATCTTAAGCTTCATGCTGCTATGGAGTTACTTACTAAGGTGATCCATGTGAAGGAAGTAGAACCAGGGACAGGAATTGGTTATGGAAGTACGTTTGTAGCAAAGAAGAAAACTCGTGTAGCCACTATTCCTGTGGGCTATGCAGACGGGTATCCAAGAGCCCTTTCCAACAAGGGTTATGTTTTGATTCATGGGAGGAAAGCACCAATTATAGGGCGAATCTGCATGGATCAGTTTATGGTAGACATTACTGACATTCCAGAGACCAAGGAATACGATGATGTAGTTCTTGTAGGAGTGGATGGTAATGAGAGAATAACAGTAGAGGAGCTTGCAGCTATGGCATACTCCTTCAATTATGAATTTGTTTGTAATATTAGTAAAAGAGTTCCCCGTGTCTATATCAGAAGTGGTGTAGAGGTTGGAGAACTAACCTTTCAGGGAAACCTAGAAGGATTTTGTAACTGGAAATAATGGAATAACTTGATGAAATATTAGTATAAAGATTTGCATTAATATAAATGTTTTAGACGGTGACTAGACAACAGTGGAAGAACTAACAACTAGAAATAGAAATCTTCAAAGTATTTGTTT
>JAEZGY010000092.1 GCA_023416695.1 Bacillota bacterium
TCAACGGCTACACTTTATATTTTCCTGTTACAAAAATTTAATCTGGAGGATATGTATAATGAAAATCGAATTAATACCTGCTTATTTAAAACTTGAAGATTACATCCAAGAAGAACATCAGAATCAAAGCACTTGGGAAAAAACCATGGTAGAACCATATTGGAATATATTATCGCAATGGGCACCCTTCTCTGAAGACTATAAGAAACCAATATATCACCTTAAAAAAAATGAAGCAAAGCAACAGTTAGAAGCATTAAAAAAGGTAGACTGGGATAAGGTTATGGAAACATTCAACATGATTTGCGATGTATTACCAAAAGATGACGATGATGTTATGTATATAGCAATCTATCCATCAAATGCAGAAATGCCTGAAGGCATTTACGGAACCGGAATCTGGGGAAATATTATCCTAAATATAAATGCTATGAACAGTAATTTTGAAAAATGGCTTCCATTTGTTTTTGCTCATGAATATCATCACAATGTTTGGGGAAATTATTGGTACTGCATACATAATGGAAATGGACTTCATGGTTGGTTTATTGAAAGTATTATAATTGAAGGTGAGGCAGACGCTTTTGCCGAGAGTATTTTTGGAGACATGAAACCATCTTGGCATTACGGCATAAGAAGTGAGGAAGAAGATAATATATGGAAAACATTCAAAAATATTGCTGAAACATGTTTATCACCAGAAGAAACTGGTAAATATATTTTTGGATGCGAAGAATTAGGGATACCTCAAAACGCTGGATATTATTTTGGAATAAAAATAATAAGGGAGTATATGAAGAAAACTCAGATTCATGATATGAAAAAAATATTGGAAACACCTTTAGAAGAAATCTACAAGTCGTATGTGAACAACACGAGTTTACCTATAATACCAAATTAGTTGAGTACCCACTTGAGTACGTAGAAATTGGATGTGCTGGAAAGTCCCTTTCTATCAGTATTTTTACGAGGAGATAGAATTCGAATCCCGTCTCGCGCTTGAAGAAATAAGAAGAGGATATCCCAAAAAAGGATATCCTCTTCTTATTTTTCGAGTCCAATCCTGGGCTCCGAGTTCGAATGTCTACGCGATGCTTCGGTCCATGCAAGGCCGAGCTCCCCCGGAGCTCGTGCATCTCCGCTTCGCTCCGGTCCGCTCAAGTCCAATCTTGCACCTCGTGAATGTTCTTCTAATATTGGTTGATAATGCATTACAAATGTAGTATAATCGACAAAAAGGTACATAATAACAATTAATTCAACAGTTGGTGATAAGATAGTGTAATCTAACTGAACATGCTGCAAAATGCAATGAACCAAAGATGAACATCAATTAAATTGTTGGAGGTAGAATATGACTAGTAGTAATCTAACAAAAGAGCAATATCGACGTGCCAATCGTATGGCCTACATCGCAATGATGGTAGTATTTAGTTACATAGTATTTTGTCTATTGGGAGCAGTGTTATTTCAAGAGACTTCTTGGAGGGTAATGGTACAACTTGTTGTGACTATAGGTGCCGTTGTTGTTAGTACAATTGCTTTTATAAAAAAGCGAGACTCCAAAGCTTGTGGTGTTGCGATTATGACTGGTGGAGCTTTAGCATATGTTATGATCGTAATCCTTAATAACACATCAGCAACATATATATATGCATTTCCAATAATGTTAACTTCAATGGTATATATGAATGCCAGAATGGTATTATTAGGAGGTATCCTTGTAGTATTTGGGAATATCATTAAGATAAGTACTAGATTCGATTATAATGATTCCTTATTTATGTCAGAGCTAGTTGTCAGTTCTTTTGTTATTCTAATCATGGTGATTATTGGTGTATGCACAAGTAAGGTCTTATACATATTTAATGAAGAAAATATACGAAGTATTACAGAAAAAGCACAGCAGCAGGAAGCTACTAACTTAAGGATGCATGAAGTTGCAGATGCAATCACGATTAATTTTGATCACACTCAGGAAAATATCAACAGATTAAAAGCAGCAGTTGATGCCAGTAGTGTTGCAATGAACAATATAGCGGACAGTACAGAGAATACTGCCGAAGCAATTCAGAAGCAGGCACAAATATGTGGTAATATCCATCGGATTACCAGTGTTACAGAAGAAAGTATTGAGAGAATGATGGAAGCTTCCAATAGAGTCAACAGAACCTTGGATGAGGGAGCAGAGGATATACAAGCCCTTAAAAATCAGGCTGATAATGTAACCGAAGCAAGCAAGGAAATTGTAGCTGTAATTGAAGTTTTAGGAGAGCGTGTTAGCGAAGTGGACAAGTTTGTTGGCGCAATTCTTGATATCTCAAGCCAAACCAATCTTCTTGCCTTAAATGCTTCTATTGAGGCTGCAAGAGCAGGAGAAGCTGGAAAAGGTTTTGCCATAGTTGCAGAGCAAATCAGAATACTTTCAGAACAGACACAGAATGCATCTAATAGTATTACTAAGATTATTGGACAGCTAAATGCAGATACAGAGTTAGCGAAGACGAGTATTTTTAGATCTGTAGAGTCTGTAGCAAAGCAAAATGAAATGATTGAGAACACTCGTAAGATATTTACTGGAATTAATGATTCTATGGTTGTTTTAAACGAAAATATCCAGAAGACTGAGATGGATGTTCGCGATATCATAACTGCTACAGGCAATATAACTGAAAGTGTAAATCACTTATCTGCTACCAGCGAGGTGATTGCGGCAACTTCAATTGAGGAAGCAAAGACAGCAGGACTATCTGTGGAGAATATGAACCAGTGTTCAGAAAATCTGGCAAATATATATGAATTGGCACAACAACTTAAACAAATATAATTAGAAGATTGAAGGATGATTTCAAAGGATCAAGAAAGTGATAATTTACTTTGTTGATCCTTTTTGGTTGCTTATGATAGTAACAAATCTATGTTTATTCATTATGGTCCATATCAGTCGATGAAATGTTCCTATATTTTTCCTTGGCAACTGAGTCATTGCTATAGTACATATACTTTAATTGATGATGGATGGAAGGCCAATAGTACGATCATCTTGGATATGAACCTTAACTGTTTTCTTTTTCGTTTCATTTGTAATTCTTTTCACGTGTAAATCTCCTTTCAAGTACATATTTTAGTCTATTAGGTAGTGATGTTACAAGTTCTGTATACCATAACAAAGCAAAATAAGTCATATTTTGTGTCTATAGTATAATAGCTTTCAACTAATAGGATAAGCTTGACAGGTTGTAGGTGGTATGTTCATAATGAATGTAGTTATTAGAATTGAACACAATATAGTAATTACGAGGATGCTGTGATTATCAATGTTTAATACTCTATTTTAAACGCAAGAGAGGAAAACATATGGAAATTAGAAAAGAAAACATGATAGGACAAGGTAATACTGCAGAAAATAATGTTGACTTCCTTAGGGAAAATCAATCATTATGCAAAAAATTAGCACTGTATCATATTTACATATAAAAGCCTATCAAGGATGATATAGGTACAGTAAAAGAGAAACTGGAAGAGGATATTAATTTTGTAGATTTACTTTCTAGTGAGAATAAGGAACTTATCAAAAGATACTTAAAGCAGTTACCTGACGGTGATGGGTTATGTCATTTTGATTTCCATCCTGGTAATACAATGATGGCTGGCGATAAACCTATATTTTTAGATTGGATGACAGCATGTAAGGGGGATGTATGTGCTTTCAAAAAGAAGTATAGAGGAAATTAAGAAATGGGAATTGCCAGTTGCCGCAGCCAGATTACGAGAATGGATTTCGGAAAAAGAAAAACAGGCATTATTAAATATAGTTAAAATGTATAATGGATGTCAGAATATCGAGAAAGGGAAAGGAAAACATCTAATGGAAATGGTCAAAATTAAGGACAGTGATACAACAAAGTATATGGATTTGTTACTTATTGCAGATGAACAGGTAAGTATGATAGAAAAATATCTGTATCAAGGCGATATGTTCGCCTTGTGTGAGGATGATGTGAAAGCCATTTGCGTGGTTACTAAAGAGAAAAAAGGGGTTTATGAAATTAAGAATATAGTTACTGTTCCTAAGTATCAAGGTAAAGGATATGGACAGCGTCTCATGGCATCTATTGTGGAGTATTACAAACAATATGGGGATGAGATATACGTAGGAACAGGTGATTGCCCAATGATACTTCATTTCTACGAGAAGTGTGGATTTAAAAAATCACATATTGTAAAGAACTTTTTTATTGATAACTATGACCACCCTATGTATGAGGATGGACAACAGTTAATAGATATGGTTTATCTGAAAAGAAGTCTATAAATCCATTTGCCCCCAACCTACTCAGTTATAAATACCTGCTTATACACACATTATTTTACAATAATTTTACAACTAAAATTTGTAAATTATTTATAATGTATATATAACCATGGTGTGAAAAGTCACGTAAAAGTAGGAAATTATTAGGAGGGAGTGGAGAGAGTTATGAAAGTTAAGTTATTAAGAGTAGTAATGGTTATATTACTTGTGTTCTTATTTACGGGTTGTAGTAAAGGTGAAAAAAATGATGTAAATGGAGGGAACCAAGACGTGGACAATTCGAAATCAGATAACCCCCAAGAAACTGACACAGGGCTTACATACACCACCATTACGGAATGGTTTGATTGGGGACCTGCCATTACAAAAGTAATATTGAATGTAGGAGTATCCGTTGATGTCTCAACGTTATCCACAGATACGTTTTCTGTGTCTTCTGTACGTGGTTATAATACGGATGGTTCCGCTCCTGATAGTAAGGAAAAACCAACCTTCGTAAAAACGGAGGAGAGAAATGTGCTAAAGGTATATTCCTCCGATGAAAATGGTAAGAGCCAGTCAGATGGGACCTTCCTTACATTTGAGATGGAGGTTGGTTCAGAGATAGTAGCAGGGTCACCAATGAATTACAATACATCATACGGTTTTTGTAACTTTGTAGATACTAGCTACATAATTAAATTGTCCGAAGGGGCAAAACTTAAAGCAACAGACGGCAAAGAGATTAAGATAACACCAACAACGAAAGCTGGGTATGTAGGTAACAAGAATATGATACCAGATGGCTTTGACTATAGTGGACGCTATACGCAAGGAGACATCGAGTTACTTTATGCTTCCTTTACTCCACAAAAGGAATTACAAGAAGGAAAGACTCCATTGATAGTATGGCTTCATGGTCATTCAGAGGGAGGAATAAAGGATCCAAGAACTTCGGTTTATAGTAATTATACAGTAAATCTGGCATCTGAAAAGATACAGTCTTATTTTGGAGATACAGGAGCCTCTTTATTGATTCCGCAAGCTCCAACCTTTTGGATGGATTATGATGGTAGCATGTGTTATAACGATACTCTCCCAGATAGTGAAGGAAAATCTTATTATACAGAAGCTTTAATGGGGCTTATAAAGGATTATGTTGCGAATCATCCAGAGATTGATGCCAATCGAATTTATATTGGTGGGTATTCTAATGGGGGATATATGACTATAAATTTGATCACAGAATATCCTGGTTATTTTGCAGCTGCTATTCCTGCTTGTGGGCCATTTTTAAATGAGTGGATGACAGATGAGAAATTGGCCAATATCGTTAATACCCCAATTTGGCTTACCCATTGCAAAACGGATACAACAGTTCCAATATATGAAACAGTATACAATAATAAGACTAATGCGGCTGAGGTAAGACTAGATGAGGATGGTAAGGAGATGCCAATATATGAACATTCCAACGCCATATATGATCGTTTAGTGAAAGCGGGAGCCAAGGATGTTCACTATTCCTTATTGGATAAAGTACTTGATACATCCGGAAGATTTTTTAAGAAAGACACCAATGAGCCATATGAGTATAATGGGCACTTCTCTTGGATGTACGTACTTAATAATAGTTGCAAAGATACTATAGATGGTAAAGAAGTTACTATAATGGAGTGGTTAGCGAAACAGAGTAAGAAGTAGTTTGGATTTTCTTAAGAAAGTATTGCAAATATATCTATCATAGTAAATAGGGGAGGAAGAATGGATAATATTTGCTTAAAGCCTAAAAAGAGAACTAAACTTAGGATTCTTATTGGAACATATTATTATGTACTAAAAAGAAGAGGTTATTGGCTCTCTGGAGCAGTAAACTTTGCAAAAACAAGGGATTCTAAACCTTATGTGTTTTCTTATTACAATCACAGTACACCTTTTTATAGTACTATTAATTAGAATTTAATGTAAAAAATATTGTGCATAGAACCCTTTTTTTGTATAATGTTGGTACAATAGTAAGGGAGAGTAGAATATGCCGCGTATAATTATTTCATACTTAGTATATTGCATTATGTGGGGGATTATTTGTTATCGTATTGTAAGAAAAAAAGGTTATATGGAGAATTGGTTTTTGCTAGGATTTTTCTTTGGAGTGATAGCGTATATCTTGGCAGTAAGAAAACCAGATTATAGTGTGGAAAGTTATAGCAGTAATGTTATGTTTCATTATGATGATAATTCTCTAGATGGTTCCTCTATAAGTAGTAAAACCAAGACAGGTGAAACGTGGACTTGTTATAATTGTAAGAGGGAGAATCCAGATTCTGCAAATTCTTGTAGTTGTGGGATGACAAAAATCAACTCTTACGAAAGGTATAAGAAGATGGCTCTACAGAAACACAAGCTGAAGTAAGCAGGAGATAACCCCTTATAGTAGACTGGTAGTTATATAGACGAAGGAGTATATATTATAGATAGAAAGCTTCAAATCTTATTAGAATAGGGTTTGGAGCTTTTTAGTTTGGCGTAAATGGACATGATTCCTCATTTGTAACCCATAAAAAGAAAAAATACAAATAAATAAGGACAAATGACCTTTATATCAGTGTGAAATAGTGCTAAACTATAGGTAATATAATGTAAACGTTTGTGCAATATGAACAAAGTAAATGTAGTGTAATGGTGCTTTATTATGTAACAGAGATAATAACTATTTATAATTAAGGAAGAAAAGACGGGTAACATATATTTTTTATTATTCCTTACATATTTCATGAGGATACTCATCTGTCTGCTGTAGAAAGCGGATGGGTTTCAAATATGATGCAAATCGCATTAAATTAAGCGTTAAGTATCAAAGAAAAGGAGAGATAACTATGAGGAAGAAAATTTTAGCAGTAGTCTTGACTGCAGCAATGGTATTATCTATGACTGCATGTGGTGGCAAAGAATCTAATAATGATCCTGCAAAAACAGAAGCCCCAAAAAAGACAGAAGCTGCAAAAACAGAAACTCCAAAAGCAACAGAAAGTGCAAAAGCAGAAACGGGTTCAAAACTAAAGATTGGACTTGTTACTGATGTTGGTGGTGTAAATGATGGTTCATTTAACCAATCAGCATGGGAAGGATTACAGAAAGCAGGTAAGGATTTAGGAGTTGAAGTAAGCTACTTAGAATCTGCTACAGATGCTGATTATACTCCAAATATCGAGAACCTTATGGACGAGGAGTATGACTTGATTATTTGTGTAGGCTATATGTTAGCAGAAGCTACCAAATCAGCAGCAGAAGCTAATCCAGACCAGAAGTTTGCAATCATTGATGATGCTTCTTGTGCAGATCTAGCAAACGTTACTTGTCTTATGTTTAAACAGGAACAAGCTTCCTATTTAGTTGGTTATGTAGCAGGACTTACAACTAAAAAAGATAATGTAGGTTTTGTTCTTGGTATGGCAAATGAAACGATGAATCAGTTCGGATATGGATACTTAGCAGGTGTTCTTGATGCTAATCCAAAATGTAAGATTCAGCAGTTTAATGCAAACTCTTTTGCAGACTCCGCAATTGGTAAGACTTGTGCTAATACTGCAATTACAAATGGCGCTGATGTTATCTTCCATGCAGCTGGTGGAACTGGACTTGGTGTAATCGAAGCTTGTAAAGAAGCTAAGATTTATGCTATTGGTGTTGATAGTGACCAGTCAAAACTCGCTCCAGACACAGTTATTACCTCTGCTATGAAGAGAGTAGATAATGCTGTTTATAATTGTGCAGATGAATTAGTAAAAGGAACACTTGCAAGTGGAACTATGGTATATGACCTTACTATCGGTGGTGTAGATATTGCTCCAACACAGAATTTACTTTCTGCTGATGTGATATCTGCTGTTAACGATGTTAAAGCTAAGATTATTAGTGGTGAAGTTGTTGTTCCTGCAACTAAGGCAGATTTTGAAGAAAAATATGGTAATGTATACGAATTAGATTAATATATTTAGTAGCTTATTATTTGAGAATTCTATTGGGATAGGATATATGTTGTAACGCTGTCTGAAAACTCACCACCACACAGGTGGTGGGTATGTCCCAATAGATTCTTCATTTAGATAGGGAGGAGAGAGTTAAAGATATGCGTAGTATTTCTATGAAGCAGGTCAATGACAAAAGAGATCAGATTCTTACTATTATTAAGAGTCCAACTCATACTCATGAGCAAAAACTTACCAGTTTGGCTTCCCTGGCAGATTCCTTGTTAGACGTATTAGATCTTCCAGAGGGACTTGACGAGCTTATGAATGTCTCCATGGACAAGAAATGTATCTGTGACCTATCCGAAGGACACGCACCAATGCGACCAAGATATATCGTTCCGGATTATGATAAATTTATGAAGGAAGGATGCCAGTTCTTAAAGCTTTCGCCACCTGTTGATTTATATGAAGCAATTAACCATCTTTTAATTTTTTATAAACATGTTCCAAGTGTAACAAATTACCCGGTATATTTAGGGCAGTTAGACGAAATGTTAGAGCCATTTATTGATACCGTAGAGGAAAAGCAAGCCAAAAAACTACTTAAGATGTTTCTAATACATATAGATAGAACGGTATTAGATTCTTTTGCCCATGCAGACATTGGGCCAAAAGCTACGAAAGCAGGTAGACTGTTATTAGAGGTTTCGGCTGAACTAGAGAATGCGATACCAAATCTAACTTTAAAATATGAAGAAGGCGTTACAGAGGATGATTTTGCCCTAGAAGCTGTGAGATGTGCTCTTCGTAGTGCAAAACCTAGCTTTGCCAATCATTCCATGTTTAAAAAGGAATTGACTGAGAATTATGTGATTGCTAGTTGTTATAATGGACTTCCTTTGGGAGGTGGTTCCTATACTCTTTGCAGACTAATTCTCGGTAATATTGCAAAAAGATCAGAAAGTATTGAAGATTTTAAGAAGAACCAATTACCATATGTTATGAATATAATGGCCTCCTATATGGATGAAAGAATTCGATTCGAAGTCTGTGAAAGTGGATTTTTTGAGAATAATTTTCTTGTAAAGGAAGGCTTTATTAGCAGAGATCGTTTTACCGCCATGTTTGGGTTGGTAGGACTGGCAGACTGCGTTAATATATTGTTAGAAAAAGAAGGATTACAAGGACGTTTTGGACATGATGAGGATGCCAATGCGCTTGGAGTATCTATCATGGATTTAATTAATAGCTATAATGAGCAACATAGTAATCCATATTGTGAAGTAACAGGCGGACATTTTCTTTTACATGCTCAAGTAGGAATCTCAGAGGATATTGAGATTACACCAGGGACTCGTATTCCAATTGGGGAAGAACCAGAAGAGCTAATCGACCAACTATTGGTGCTCAGTAAATTCCACAAGTATTTTCCTTCTGGAACAGGAGATATCTTCCCAATCGACTTAACCATACATAAGAACCCTGAATATGTACTTGATATCATAAAGGGTGCCTTCCAAAAGGATTTAAGGTACTTGTCATTTTATGCAAGTGATAGTGATGTCATCCGCATTACTGGTTATTTAGTGAAACGCTCAGAGATGGAGAAACTAGATAGAGGGGAAGCGGTGTTACAGAATACAACAGGCTTAGGACTTGGAGCAGCCAAAAGTGGTCATATTCTTGAAAGAAAGGTTCGCTAATGAGAGCTCCTATTAATAAAATCATACCTTTTAGTAGTGTGGATGGACCAGGGAACCGGACTGCAATCTTTTTACAGGGGTGTAATCTCAACTGTACCTATTGCCATAATCCAGAGACAAGAAACTTGTGTTCTGGCTGTGGTCTTTGTGTTAGAAGCTGTAAGGCAGGTGCCCTTACTTTGGATGAACAGGGCAATGTAATTTTTGAAGATGCTAAATGCATACAGTGTGATACCTGTATTCATAGTTGTCCATTTGACAGCTCTCCTAGAATCTTATGGTTAACACCAGAGGAAATTTATGAAAGAATTAAAAGACAGATTCCCTTTATTAGAGGAATTACTGTCTCTGGTGGGGAATGCATGTTATGGCCTGAGTTTTTATTGGAGTTATTTTCTCTAGCAAAGAAGGATGGACTTTCAACACTAATTGATAGTAATGGAACCATACCCTTTGAAGAATACAAAGAACTACTAAAGATTACGGATGGAGTTATGCTTGATATTAAGGCATTTGATTCAGCAGAGCATAAAAAGATTACAGGCGCTGGCAATGAAAAGGTGTTGGCCAATGCAGTTTACCTTGCAAAACATAATAAGTTAGTGGAGGTTAGAACTGTTATTGTGCCAGACTTATATGATACAGAAAATAGTATTATAAAGATGGGAGAATTCCTGGCACCATTTTTAAAGAAACATAGTTTTCGAATAAAAATCATAGCTTATCGACCCATGGGAGTTAGAGAAGAGTTTTCACATTATGAAGTGCCTGATCATAAGTATATGGAGTATTTAGCTAGCATACTAAGGGCTCAGGGATTTCAAGATATAATTATTATTTGATAATGGAGGTGCCAGGATTGGAGAAGGCGAGTTTTATGGATGAAAATACTGTGGTTGTTTTCATGAAGGACATCGTTAAGAAGTTTGGAGATTTTACCGCTAACGACCACATTAATTTGAAGGTACACAAGGGAGAAGTGCACGCCATCCTTGGTGAAAATGGAGCTGGTAAGAGTACGTTAATGAATGTACTGTATGGGTTATATAGACCTACCAGTGGGCAGATTTTTTTGAATGATAATGAAGTTCATCTTAATAGCCCAAAGGATGCAATCGAACTAGGAATTGGTATGGTGCATCAGCATTTTATGTTAATTCAGCCATTTACAGTAATGGAGAACATTACACTTGGTGTAGAAGATGTAAAGAGTGGTATTGTCATTGATAAAAAGACGGCAAGAGCAAAAGTGATGGACCTTTCTGAACGGTATGGAATGAAGATTGATCCAGATGCGAAAATCGAAGATATCTCTGTGGGAATGCAACAAAGAGTAGAAATCTTAAAAGTGCTATACCGCGGTGCCAATACATTGATTTTAGATGAGCCAACCTCTTCTTTAACTCCACAAGAAATCGAGGAGCTGATGGAGATTATAAAAAATCTTACCATGGATGGGAAAAGTGTCATATTAATTACACATAAGCTGAAGGAGATCAAGGCTTGCTCTGATAGCTGTACCATCATTCGTCAAGGTAAATATATCGGCACAGTAAAAGTGGGAGAAGTCAGTGAAAATGATTTGGCTGCCATGATGGTAGGTAGAGAGGTAAACTTCATAGTAGATAAAAGGAGTCAACAGGCAGGAGATGTGGTTTTAGAGATAAAGGACCTTCATGCCAAGGATTATCGTGGTGTTGAAATCCTTAAAGGACTAGGCCTTACTGTTAAAAAAGGAGAAATAGTCGGTCTTGCAGGTGTGGATGGCAATGGACAAATGGAATTAGTTGAGATTCTAACAGGTCTTAAAAAGGCTGATTCTGGTGAGATTACTATGTTAGGCCAGAGTATATTCAATAAAACGCCAAAGGAGATCTTTAATGTGGGAGTATCAAGTATTCCAGCTGATCGTCAGAAGCATGGCTTGATATTAGATTTTTCTATCGAAGACAATTTGATACTACAGCATTTTGATGAGGCGCCATATTCCACCTTTGGATTTTTAAATCGAAGAAAGATTAGGGAACATGCCACAAAGTTAATACACAATTTTGACGTTCGACCAAGAGGCAGTGAAGATAAACCAGCAGGGCAACTGTCAGGTGGAAATCAGCAGAAGGTTATTATTGCAAGAGAAGTGACCAATGACAAAGAGCTTTTAATTGCCGTAAATCCTACTAGAGGGTTAGACGTAGGTGCCATTGAATTCGTACATAAATATTTAGTAGAGCAGAGAAATAAAAATAGAGCAGTTCTTTTAGTTTCCTTTGAACTAGATGAGATCATGAGCTTGTCAGACCGAATAGAGGTTATCTTTGATGGGCAGATTACCGGAAGTGTAGAAGGAGCTTATGCAGATGAAAAAGAGCTAGGATTTTTGATGGCAGGAGGGAAGAAGCATGATTAAGAAAAAAATAGTGAACAGTAGTGCATTTTATACTGTCATAGCAATTCTTGTAGGCTTTCTCATCGGTGCCATCTTTCTTATGATAGCAGGAATAAGCCCAGCAGTTGCTTATGGCAAATTGATTGACAGTGTATTTAGTAAACCTAAATATATTGTATGGACCTTAATTTATGCAACTCCTTTAATTTTTACAGGATTAAGCGTGGCTTTTTCCTTCCGTACAGGTGTATTTAATATCGGAGCTGAGGGACAATTCGTCGTTGGTTCTCTAGCTGCCTGTGTGGTAGGTATTTTAGTGGATGTTCCAGCTTGGATTCATGTTCCGCTATGCATTATTGCAGCTGCCGCGGCTGGCTGTATATGGTCTCTACTGGTAGGATTATTAAAGGTCAAACGAGGGATTCACGAGGTACTTTCCTTTATCATGTTTAACTGGATTGCCTTTTATTTATCCAATTATGTCGTAAACCTAGAAGCAATCCATAAAGTGGGTGGAGGAGAAGCTACTAAGGACGTACTTCCTTCCGCAAGAATCTTATTACCAGAGGGTTTGCTCAAATTCTTTAACAATACTACTGCTAACTGGGGATTTCTTTTAGCAATCATAGCAGGTATTGTAATGTGGATTATAATTCAGAAAACTACGCTAGGATATAAGCTAAAAGCAGTAGGCTATAACAATAATGCAGCAAAATTTGCTGGTATTAATTCGGACAAGTCTGTCTTAACCGCACTAGGCATTTCTGGTGCATTAGCAGGACTAGGCGGAGCAGTTCAATTATTAGGTATGTCTGGCAGACTTTCTCAATTTGCAGGCCAAGAGGGATTTGGATTTGAGGGAATTACAGTGGCCCTAATAGGTGCCTCTAATCCAATTGGCTGTATCTTTGCTGGAATGTTCTATGGTGCCATGAAATATGGTGGTTCTAAGCTTACAATGGTAAAGGCACCAGCGGAAGTAGTAGATATTATTATGGGTTGTGTAATTCTACTTATCGCAATTTCACCTGTATTTAAAGTCCTTTTCCAGAAATCTAAAAAGAAAAAGGAGGCCAAATAAATGGATATTTTCATTAAAGATCTTGGATTGTTAATCAATGCGACTCTGATTGCAACGCCTCCTCTGCTACTTGCAGCATTAGGTTCCTGTTTCTCAGAACGAAGTGGCGTTGTCAATATTGGTATTGAAGGAATGATGACTATAGGTGCTTTTACAGGTGCAGTAGTCGGCTTGTTAACAGGAAACGGTTGGTTTGCCTTCTTTTGTGGAGGTCTAGCCGGAGCATTATTTGGTGTAATCCATGCCATAGCTTGTGTTTCCTTTCACGCGGATCAGACCATAGCAGGTACTGCAATCAATTTCTTAGGACCGGGTCTTGCCATCTTCTTATGTAAAGCGATGTTTGATAATTCATCCGATACACCGGCTTTAGATTCTGCCTCGAAATTACCTAAGATGTTTGAAGGGCAATTCGCAACAGGCTCTTTTTGGAGTAATGTATTAAATGTGTATTCTGTGGCATACTTGGTATTTATCTTGGCGTTTGTATGCTGGTTTATATTTTATAAAACAAAGTTTGGTGCTCATCTTCGAGCAGTAGGGGAGCATCCAGAGGCTTGTGAATCCCTTGGTATCAATGTGTATAAGGTTCGATATGCTTGTGTAATCCTTTCTGGATTCTTAGCAGGACTTGGTGGAGCTTTTGTAACATTAGCTACGATCAATCAGTTTAGACCAAGTGTTATCGTTGGCCAAGGCTTTATCGCTATCGCTGCTGTTATCTTTGGAAAGTTTTCTCCACAAGGAGCGCTAAAGGCTTGTCTGTTATTTGGTCTTTGTTCAGGAGTGAAGACCTTAGTAAGCACTAGTAACACGGTATCTCCAAACCTTATTTCAATGATTCCATATATCGTGACTATATTGGCACTGGTATTGTTTGTAGGAAAAGCGAATGCTCCTGCAGCCAACGGAAAACCTTTCATCAAATCTAGGTAGAAATGGGGCTAGTCATGTTAGCAGAAGATAATATAAATAGGATTATGGAGCTACAGAAACTTTTAGATCCTAAGCATCAGGTATATTTAAATAAGTATTTAAACAATGCTCCACGTTGGGTATTAGAGACTATGCAAGTGGTACATAAGCAAAAGAATACTGTATTTATCGATGAAAACGATACTGTAGATTATGTTTATATTCTCACGCAAGGTGTTGTTCGAGCAATCGATTATAGAATTCAAGGAGTAGCTTATGACTATATGTGGTTTTACCCTGTTAAGGTATTCGGTGCCATGGAGATATTTTTCAATATTTCTAAATATATGACTACTCTAATGACAGTAACACCTTGTACCATGATAGTGATTTCAAAAGCAAATTACGAGCGATGGATTTGGGAAGATAAAAATGCTCTTCGTATGGAAATGGAATCCATAGGAGGATATCTGTTAGAGCAAAATCGTAAGGATAGAGTATTCATATTTTTGCAAGGAACGGACCGAATTCTTTACATTCTTATGAAAAACTATGAGCTGAGAAAAGCAGAGAGTAAGTACATTTTCGATATGAGCAGACAGGAGCTTGCAGAGCGAAGTGGGTTAAGTATCAAGACGGTGAATCGAGCCATTAAGAAAATGGAAGAGGATCAATTCCTTGAGCGAAACAAGCGAAAAATAGTCATTACAGAAGAACAGTATTGCAAAATGAAGAATTATCTGGATTCCATTGTAGAGCACTTTTGATTGGAATAAAGAAAAGTAAAAGCTCCAACTCTAATAGATAGGGTTTGGAGCTTTTTGGCTTATATCATCATCCTGCTAAAGAAATTGATAATGAGTAGAAGATAAATTGGATATACTATATCATGGTGGTGATAAAATGGTTTCAATATGGTCCGATACTTCAAAGCTTCCTACCTTTGAGGAGCTAAAAAAAGATGGTAAGACAGATGTACTAATTATTGGTGGTGGAATGGCAGGAATTCTTTGTGCCTACCGGCTACAACAACATAATGTGAATTATATTTTAGTTGAGGCAGAAACGATTTGCAGTGGTATTACAAAGAATACGACAGCAAAGATTACCTCTCAACATGGTCTTATTTATCAAAAGATAGAAAAAGAATTTAGTGTAGAAAAGGCTGCCATGTATCTAGAGGCCAACCAAGCGGCAGTGGATGAGTATCGAAAGCTATGCGAACACATAGATTGTGGGTTTCAGGATAAAGATAACTATGTGTACTCCCTAGAAAAACGAGAATCATTAGAAAAGGAAATGGATGTTCTGCTTAAAATAGGGTTTAATGCGAAACTTGAGTCAAATCTGCCACTTCCCTTTTCTACTGTGGGAGCGGTAAGGTTTCCTAATCAAGCACAGTTTAACCCCCTGCAATTTGTAGCTTCCATCGCGAAAGATCTTCACATCTATGAACACACAAGAGTGAGGGAGCTTGTTGTAAATAAATCGGGAGACTGTAAGGCAGTGATAAACAACGTAAATATTACAGCAAGGAACATTATTGTGGCAACCCATTTCCCATTTCTCAATAAGCATGGAAGTTATTTTCTGAAAATGTACCAACATCGTTCCTATGCCATTGCACTAGAAAATGCCCCTGATGTAAATGGGATGTATGTGGATGAAGCACAGAAAGGACTGTCTTTTCGAAACTACGAAAGAGAACTTATCATTGGTGGTGGAGATCATCGCACAGGGAAAAAAGGTGGTAACTGGAGTGAACTTATGGCCTTTGCTAAGAAATACTATCCAGATTACAATGTACAATACCAGTGGGCTACACAAGACTGTATGACTCTTGATGGGATTCCTTATATTGGACATTACTCTGCAAGAACCCCTAATCTCTATGTGGCTACAGGCTTTAATAAATGGGGAATGACATCCTCTATGGTAGCAGCTACCATACTAACAGATATGATACTGGGAAAGCAAAATGACTATGCTTCTGCTTTTTACCCTTCCAGGTCTATGCTTCGGGTGCAACTTGCTTTAAATGGATTTGAAGCCGTAACCAATCTACTTTCCATTACACCAAAGCGTTGTCCACATCTAGGCTGCGCGTTAAAATGGAATGAGACTGAGCATAGCTGGGATTGTCCATGTCATGGAAGTCGATTTACAGAGGCAGGAAAGTTAATCGATAATCCTGCTACAGGTGATTTGAAGAATAAGTAACAATTAGAGATATCTTGTAAGTACCAAAATGTAAAGAAATACAACTGGTAACTACAAGATATTCTTTATATTATTAGAAATATATCGAAAATTATCATATATTGTGGTACAATCTATTTGGACATATTGCGATAGGGAGGGACTTAAAATAATGGAAATCGCGCGTAAAAAAAGAGTAGTGTTGGGATTAAATATTTTCGTTGTAGTGCTACTGGTAGGCTTAATCCTCTATTTTGTACAAAGTAGTCATATTTTACATAGGACAGCTAAGTCCATCTCACCAAATGGTAATATAAAATACGTAATTTATGATATGTCTTTAAAGGAAGAATCAGACAAAAAGAGTAGTGACTTCATAACTGTGCAAGAGTATGACTTATCAGAGGATGATTCGGAATGGAAGTTACTTAATGAAACAGAATTATCAGGAGATTACATAGAAAGTTCTTGGTCGTGGGATAGCCGTTTGTTTGTGGTATCTGTTGATAGTAAAGAGGCGAACCTTTATATTTTTGACACTCAAAAAAAGAGTGTACGTAAATTGGATAACTTTCTTGATATGCAATTGATAAATAGGGCGGCGTTTAATTCTGGTTTATATGAACAAATGCTATCTGTTAATAAAGATACTAAATACGAATTTGTTCAATGGGCAGAGCATGGTGATAAGATGCTAGTTCAATATACCGTACTAGTACCAGAGTCTGAGAAGGAAGATAGTACAGAATATGAAGGATATTTTTGGTATGACTATGAAAAGGATATCATTGAAGGGTATATGGATAATACCTATTAAAATAGTAAGAGTAAGAACGAAAAGCCAGTATCTAAAAGATGCTGGCTTTTTCATGTTCTTGTTAGAATGTACTCTAAGCTCCTATGATAGATAGAAAATGGTTTCCCTTTTACAGTCTTAGATTTATAATAGTAGTAGTACATATAATCCAAAATCATATAAAAGGAGAATACGATGACGAAGCATGAAATCAAAGAATTAATAAAAAAGATGACTTTGGAAGAAAAAGCTTCATTATGCTCTGGGGAAGATTTTTGGCATACAAAGTCAGTTAAGAGACTGGGTATTCCAGCAACTATGGTAGCAGATGGGCCAAATGGGCTACGTAAGCAAAATCTGAAGGCAGATCATCTAGGTGTTAACGACAGCATTAAAGCCGTTTGTTTTCCAACAGGATGTGGGGTGGCCGCATCTTTTCACCGTGAATTGATTAGAAAGATGGGAGAAGCCATCGGAAATGAGTGTCAGGCGGAAGACGTAAGTGTTGTCTTAGGTCCAAGTACTAACATTAAGCGTTCCCCATTATGTGGACGTAATTTTGAATATTTATCGGAGGATCCAGTTGTTTCCTCTGAGATGGCTGGAGCATTTATCGATGGTGTTCAAAGGAAGAATGTGGGCACTAGCATTAAACATTATCTTGCAAATAATCAAGAATTAAGAAGAATGTCCTACTCTGCAGAGATTGATGAGCGAACCTTACATGAAATCTATCTAGCAGCATTTGAAGGAGCAATTAAAGACCACAAACCATGGACTGTTATGTCATCCTATAACCGAGTAAATGGTACTTATGTATCCCAAAGCCGTCATTTTCTAACAGAGATTCTTAGAGATAAATGGGGGTTTGATGGGTATGTAGTTAGCGACTGGGGTGCAGTAAATAATCGTGTGGAGGACCTTCGTGCTGGGTTAGATCTTGAGATGCCTTCCTCCAATGGGTTAAATGACGAATTACTTGTAAAGGCTGTAAGAAATGGCTCTTTACAGGAAGCTGATTTGGATCAAGCAGTAGAACGTATCTTAACCATAGTATATAAATATATAGAAAATAGAGATCATCAGGCAGTTTTTGACCTGGAGAAGGACCATGCACTAGCACGGCAAATAGCTGAAGAAACTATCGTATTACTAAAGAATGACAGCATTCTTCCTCTAAATAAAGATGCAAAAGTTGCTTTTATTGGAAAATACGCTAAGGAACCTAGATATCAAGGTGGTGGTAGCTCCCATATAAATAGTAGTAGGATAACTTCTGCTTGGGATTGTGCCAAGGATATGGGCAATGTAGAATTTGCCCAGGGCTTTTATGATAAAGAGGATGTGATAGAAGAAGATCTACTTAAGGAAGCTTTAAAAGCAGCAGCTGAGGCTGAGGTAGCAGTAGTCTTTGCTGGTCTACCAGATTCCTTTGAATCCGAAGGCTTTGACCGTGTACATATGAGACTTCCAAATTGTCAGAATCATTTAATCAGTGAGATTATTAAGGTCCAGCCCAATACAATTGTTGTGCTTCACAACGGCTCTCCAGTGGAAATGCCATGGGTAAATGACGTAAAAGGTATTGTGGAAGCATATCTTGGTGGTGAAGCAGTGGGTGGTGCCGTTTATGACATACTATTCGGAAATGTAAATCCAAGTGGTAAATTGGCGGAAACCTTCCCAATTAAGCTAGAAGACAACCCTTCCTACTTGTTCTACTTCGGGGAGAAAAATGTTGTCGAATACAGAGAAGGAGTCTTTGTGGGATACCGTTACTACGATAAGAAAAAGATGGACGTCTTATTCCCATTTGGCCACGGTCTATCCTATACAACCTTTGCCTACTCCAATCTAAAGGTAAGTACTAAGAAGCTTAAGGACACGGATACTCTCACCGTGTCAGTAGATGTAACCAATACAGGGGCAGTTGAGGGTAAAGAAGTCGTACAGCTCTATGTGGCTGACAAGGAAAGTGTAGTAATTCGTCCTGAGAAGGAGCTAAAGGATTTTGCCAAGGTGGACCTGAAGCCAGGGGAAACAAAGACGGTAACCTTCACCTTAAGAAAACGAGCGTTTGCCTACTATAATACGCAGATACATGACTGGCATGTAGAGTCTGGCGAGTTTGATATCTTGATTGGCCAATCCTCCAAAAACATTGTTCTGTCAGAAACAGTGTTTGTAGAATCCACAGTAAAGCTTCCTGTTCATTATACTACCGACTCTATACTAATGGATATCATGGAAGATGAAGCAGCCAGAAACATAGTAAGACCGTTAATGGAGTCAAACATGTTCAGTGGTGAAGAGGAAACAGAGGCAGCTAGTGAAGCAATAACACCTGAGATGATCCGTGCAATGATGGACAACTTCCCACTTCGTTCTGCCCTGTCTTTTGGTGCAAAAGTAACACCAGAACAACTGCAACAGTTAGTGGATGTGTTAAATTCTGTGCAAAAGCAATAGAAATTCTATAGATGGACTAGGGTGTATTCAGGTGGGGCACCCCCCCTTGAATGCACCCTTTTTGTGTTAGAAGAGTGTGGTATATCGGAAAAATAGCACTTAACAAATAGAAAAAAGTGGTGTATACTAATTAAGTACATAAAAATTGCGCGAGTGGCTCAGTGGTGGAGCATCTCCTTCCCAAGGAGAGGGCCGCGGGTTCGAGTCCCGTCTCGCGCTTCTTTGATTAACACCGCAAACCTTTGTAAAACAAGAGTTTACGGTGTTTTTTGTTTTCTCATTAATGCTTATTTAATGAGTACGCTTGAGTACACTTTCATAATGCTGATTCATATAGTTGTTCCGTTTTATCATTACCATAAGGATTAAACAGATAGCCGAGTGCGGTTCGCTCATCGCGATGTCCTAAAGCACGTCTGATTTCATCTAAAGGAACGCCATTAGCATCTAATAAAGAGGCAAAAGTTCTTCGAATATCATGACTACTTTTTACCATAATATTAGCATTATGACAAAGCTTCTCAATACGATTTGCGATATTTCTTGAATTGATACGGCCTTTTGCATTGCAGAAGATAAAATCGTCTTCTCCAAAATGATACTCTTGGTTAATTTCTCTTACCGTGTTAAGAATTATTCTGGCCTTTTCCGTCAGGTATAATTTACGATTCCCTTCGTCATTATTGGTTTTAACATGTTCCACGATTACACGTCGTGGTGTGGTAAAGGTACCATCCATGCTCATAGTAGATTGTTTGGATTCCATTCTTTGTACATGAACATAGTTTCCTTCAATGTCACTCCATTTTAATGCTACTAATTCACCAACTCGAACTCCTAGCTGAAATATTAGCTGAATAGCGTATATGCTAGTCATATCTGGGTAATCCTTAAGCGTGGCTTCCATTGCCAGAAATATCGCTTCAATATCTTTCGGTAAATAGACCTGAGTCTCGTTGGACTTTTTGGGTACATGTCTACAGAGCCCGGTATTGAGTTTACACTTGTCCCAAGGATTAATGAAAATAATATTTCTATCATAGGCAAATTCTAGAATACCCTTAAATATTAGTTTCATATTATTTAGCTCTTTTTTTGTCAGTTTGTATTTCTTAATTGTAAGATGAAAAAAGTCTTCTATATGCTCTTTGGTAAGCTTTTGCAATGGTATGGAAACTACTGGATTATTAAGGTAATATCTATTCCAATGTTGAGAATGTCTGCGAAGTGTTTCAGTGCTTTTGGTTGAAATACTCTTTTTATTTAGCCAATCTTGATAGAGAGTTTCTAGAGTATTCTTTTTGATATTATCATCTTCATAGAATTCTATTAAGGCTTGTTGCAGAGAGGAATAGGATGATCTTGCAATCTTCTTTCGACCTTTATCAGTATTCACATAGGTGGACCATCTAGCTTTTTCATCTTTTGGCTCCGTAATCTTATAAGGATGTCGGGATATTATTTCTTTGATTTTCATTTCTTCAATCAATCTCAGCACGTCTGGTTGGATTGTATCATATGTATATTGATTTGGTAAGGGTATAAATGAGTTTTTTTTCATATTAAGCATGACCTTTCATATTTTTAGAAAGTATGCTAGAAAGATGGGGGGCATAAGATTTAAGTATATTCATTGAGAGGGAAAGAATAAGAACAAATAATATCGAGAAATGGAATATAAGGAATAATTAAATAATATGATTACGAATTATAGTATAATATAGCGAAATGTTTTGCTTGCTATTGAGCAAATATTTTTATATAGATATAACAATCTTTATGTATGCTATTATGTTGTTGGATACTTCTGTAATATTTACATCTCTAACATCAATTCCGAATCATTATTCTATGATATAAAAATGTTCTGTTGTCAATGTACAAAATAAAATTCACTCGATACAATTAGGATATAAATGATATAATTAATATAGATATGAATATTTTTCAAGAGAAGGTAAGTTACTGTTCTTATGTAAAGTCTTGTCTATGATAATGGATTTTGATCAAGTATTAACATTCTCATATATAATATGATAGAAAACACAGAAAACTGAGCGAAAAATTATAAAATATTATTAAGATTTTGAGATACATAAAAGATTGTAGTAAACATGCAAAAAATATGGAATTATATAGTGAAAATTAGTTAATTATTAAATTATATATTATGTATGATTGATATATTAATTATGCTAAAGTGATTAAACTATCAAATAATGAAAATTGGGTGAGCGGCATGGGACGAGAAAAAAATATAGTAGTAAAACTTAATGATAATACTGAGGTAGTATATAATTCGTTGGCTGAAGCATGTAAAACGTATAGTATAGATATTCGAGATGCATATAATCGGTTATATAAATGTAATTGGACCCCTGAAGAGACTTTTGGCTTAATTCCTAGAAAGAGAACCTATAGATTTAAAAGTAAAAGTATAGCATGTACAGTAAATGGGATAGAATTTCCGACGATTGCTGCAGCTTGTCGATATTTAAATGTAGATTCCAGATTGGTTGATGTTAGAATGAAAAGATTGGGTTGGAATTTAGAAGAAGCATTAGGGTTAATAACTCATATAAATAATAGAAAAATACCTGTAACAGTTAATAATATAGATTTTCCTTCTATAAGGAAAGCTTGTGAGCACTACAATGTGAGTTATCAAATGACCAGACTATACTATAGGAAATACAACATTTCTATAGAAGAGGCTATTAATAGAGCTAAGAAAAATAATTAGAATTACACCCAAGAATAATGTATGTATTATTGATTTTCAAATACATCTAATACATGATTTAAATATGTAAAAAAGAACAGATTTTTAATCTGTTCTTTTTTTTGAATACAATTATATATCGTATTTTTCAAAGCAATTAGAGTTTTTGAACCAGGTGTTATATAAATCACTCAGTTTTTCTGTAAAATCTATCATACTATATATGAAACCTTAAATCAGGTCTCATAAAACAGTATAGAGTGAAAAAATCCTGGTACAAACTAGGTTGTGTTGAGAGGTGGATCACAGAAAAATAACCTTTTGTATACCAGACGGGAGTAATAACCCATACCGATACAAGGAATTGCCGTTAGAGGGTGGCGGTCTACCTTTGTGTATATGTACCGCTTTTCTTTCAGGTTGTTTAGGGATACAACCTGGGCGTGATGAACCGAAACAAAATCCTAGAGATGTGTACCGTCCTGTCGTCCTTTGTTCTAATAACATAGGCAATTATTAGGTTTTAATGAAGGAGGGGGGAACGCTGGTAGAGATTATGACTTAGTGCGTCTGATGGCAGACTTCGGCACTTGTCACAAATATGTGATAAGCCAGCGATGTAGAAATACATGCGAGCAGAAACCTCAAATGGCTCCATACGGGCTAACAACTGCTTTCTTCCCTGCTTTTGAAACTCCTTATTTATGTACATAATTAGTTCTATCATGGGAGTTTCAAAAGCAGGGGGGGGGTTAGCTTCGCCGTTCCTAAACTCACCATCGGACTAGTTTAGCGTCATGGTTGACTGTAGGTATGGGTACCCTATATGTAAAATCAGCTAGAAAAGGAACGGCAGGAGGCTAGGTAGGGAGCCTTCATCAATATGTTTTATATGTATAATAAAATGTATTTAAGAAGTATTTAATAATAATAAAGATGAATAGATATTCTTGTAAGGATACTTAATAATGTAAATTCTATTAAGATATTGTATGAACTATTTAGTTAGTAACAACTAGAATAATTATCTAATTTTGAATGTAGTAAATGTGTTTTTATAAAATGAATCATGATTGAGATAAGAAATTCTTTATGGGTAAAGAAGAGACGAAATGCTACATAATAACTTGTATATTGTAGATAACTCATTAGAAGAATAGATCGTTAGTATCTAAACAAATGTATATAGAACATTGTATATTTTATGAGGCAGAAATATGTTATAGCTCTGTTGCCTAGAAGATGGTTCTAAATCATCGTGCAGATGGTACTGAGACCTCGGAATATACATTGACCAATAAATTTATAATAAAATGTTCTACTGAATAGGACAATGAATATATTAATAGTAGGGTATAAGATATGCCTTATTTTATATTTTCGTTTCATTATTTCTAGCATACTATATCTTTCTGATTCACACAGGCATGCCTGTGGGGGTATATAAAAACCCTGAGAGAGTAGCCTAAGTGAAGACTATCATTAGTTGGAACTACGTTAGGAGAGAATAGATAGTTATCTGTGAATATTATACCTAGTTCGCAGCTCTAAGGTGTGTGATTAAACAATCGTGTGGAATAGCGATAGTGTTGCATGCAAATATAAAACCTCTCATTAACATTGGCGAAGGTATCACAACAGAGATTAAAGTCTCTGCATTATGGTATTTAGTTACCATGAAAGGAGTACCTGTTATGGTGTATGTACTTAATCAAGATGGACAACCACTTATGCCTACTAATAGGCACGGTAAAATCAGACAGTTATTAAGAAATGGCCAGGCTAAAGTAATAAGCAGGTGTCCATTTACAGTTCAACTAATGTATAGTAGCACGAACTATACACAGCCTGTCAATTTAGGTGTTGATACAGGTAGTAAATATATTGGTGTATCTGCAACTACAGAATCTCTTGTATTGTATGAAGCTGTTGTAGGACTACGTCAAGATATTTCATCGTTACTAGCTGTTAGAAAACAACACCGTAGGGCAAGAAGAAATCGCAAAATCCGTTACAGAGAAGCTCGTTTTAAAAACCGTACACGTGAAGTTGGATGGTTAGCGCCATCGGTACAACATAAAGTAGATACCCATCTTACTGCTGTTAATGTTACATGTAGAATTCTTCCGGTCACTAAAATCACTGTAGAAGTTGCATCCTTTGATATTCAGAAAATTAAGGACCTTACAATAACTGGTGTAGAATATCAGCAAGGAGAACAACTAGGTTTTTGGAATATAAGAGAGTATATATTTTTTAGAGATGGACATGTTTGCCAATGCTGCAAAGGAAAGTCTAAAGATAAGTTTTTAAATGTACATCATATTGAGAGCCGACACATAGGTGGAGACGCACCAAACAATCTAGTAACATTATGTAAGACTTGCCATCATGGTTATCATAGTGGAAGTATTAAATTACCAAAAATTATTAAGAGGGGAAACTCCTATAGGGATGCCTGTTTTATGGGTGTAATGCGATGGGCTTTTTATAATAAACTTAAAGAAGTTTACAGTTTACAAGGAAAAGAAGTAAGATTAACCTATGGATATATAACTAAAAATACTCGTTTTGTAAATAATTTACCTAAAAATGATTATATAGATGCTAGGTGTATTAGTGGTAATCCATTGGCAAAGGCTTTGGGATACTATTTTTTTCAAAAAAAGGTCAGATGCCATAATCGTAGGATACACAAAGATAAAATACTAAAAGGTGGTTATAGAAAACGTAATCAAGCTAATTATTATGTATATGGATTTAGACTTTTTGATAAAGTACTTTATAAAAACATAGAGTGTTTTATCTTTGCTAGAATGTCTACAGGCTATATGAATTTACGACAATTAGATGGAACGCTTATCAAAACTAATGCAAGATATGATGATTTAAGACTTTTAGAACCAAGATCTAGTTTTTTAATAGAAAAAAGATTATATTAGCAATAATTCAAAAGAATGGCTCTTAAGGGCTAACCATTAGGTTTGGTCCATAAAATTTTAAACTATTTATTTTAGACTATATAACAACAAGTAAGATTTCTTGTAGAAGTTGTGTAAGTATTTCGATATATAACTAAAAGGTCTTCTATTTTTAATTATAGAAGACTTTTTTATTGCAAGAGAAATTGCTATGTAAAAAAGAAAACGTTGTAACAATCTCAATTAGTTTTATCTGATCTTCACGAATCTTTTTCTTTCGGAAATTCTTAAGATCATCAATTCGTTTGTGGTAAGCATCATTATATGTTAAGCCTTTAAGACTCTCCAACTGCTCATTTTTGTCTAATAGTTATTTATTATCGTTCCCAATCTCCTTCATCCAGTAATTGTGTTCATATTTGCTATTCTTTGAGAGGAATGTCTTAAGCTTTTCTATCCTCATAAATCCATATCCAATAATTTCGTCACTTCTTCTATTAGTTGAATTTTTATACATAGAGTATGACAGAAAATTTTGATTCTATAAACAGAAAAATCATGTAAAAAAGTTCCCCATAGTAAGTTATATAGGGAACTGTTGAAATACCTCTTCTGAAATAGTGCGGCCTGCCAATTAATACTGATAATCAGGCTGTGTTATGTAGAAATATTAGTAGATATTTATGTAATATGGTAATGCCGTTGAACATAGTTCTTCCCACGAGCTGTAGTCTGTGGTCAAAGAAACATAGTTAACTAATTTAGCATTAGGTATATTCTTAAAAAGTTCAAACATTTAGTATTGAAGCTACTTTTTCTTTTAAAGTCATCAAAACTAGATACTTGTGTGTGCTCTAACATAAATTCGTTAGTTGGAAGTTCATCATAAGACATATTATTTCCTTTTATAGCAAATTGTTCTTTTACAAGTTCATCAAGTTGTTTCTGTAATTCATCAAAATCAAATATTTTAAATGTTACCATAGTTTCTCCTTCCTTAGTATTTGAGTTAAGATACTGAGTGAATGCTCAATTAATTTTCTTATCAAACAGTATGTAAAAGAGCAGCTTAGAGTACATACAAATTCTTTTATCTTTTTTGGGTAACTTGATAATAAGAGAATATCCAAATAATTATAATGCATATTTTCTTTAGCTTTTACTAAATCTGGCATACGAGCAATATGTGTAATGTCTAATAATTCTTCATTTTAATGTAATATTACCATATTCAAGACGACGAAGGCATGACTTTAGTAATAGGATTTTGTGTGTAATTAAATAGACGATAGTATACTTCTATTTTAGGAGACTGTGCATTGCTCATAACAAGTATTTAATGTTTCGTTAGTGCCATACTATAGAGATTTATAGGTGAAATAATATATACAAATAATACACAAATTCGATAATGAGACCACAGAAATAAAACATAGCTGATGATATTATATTTATAGAAACAGGAATGGCTAAAGTAAATGTAGAATTTAAATTAGAATAGGTAGTGTAGGTGGGAAATTTACATTATCCATTGTTATCGGGACACAAAAAGAACATGTGAAAAGGTTGCTCTTTTAGATGGATGTGTTGTGAAAAGAAATGCTACAATAGATGGTTATCTATGGGTGTATATTCTTAGGACTATATGAGGAGCAAAAAGTATTGAATGAAAATATTATGGACCTAATAGACACTTACCAATATATTAGATGAGTAGGCATTTCCATAACAGCCATAGGTTGATTAGGATGTATTCCTCAAGTGGAAGATATGTTAATTAGATTGTTAGTGCGATTGAGAGGATAAATCTATTTGAAATAGATGAATGGGAGGATTAGTATGTATACAAAAAAATTGACACAACAGGTTATTAGTAATTTGGATTATCCAGTTGTTAATACTAAGTATGGAAAATTACGTGGAATATGGACCGATAATTGCTTTATTTTTAGGGGAATAGAATATGCCAAAGCGTCAAGGTTTCACTTGCCAGAGGAGCCAGATGAGTGGGAAGGTATAAAAGTTTCGGTTACTTATGGACCAGTACCAAATGAAATAAGCACAAGAATACCAGGAGATTCTTTTACAGAACCACATTACTGGTATCCTCAGAGTGAGTTTTGTCAGAACTTAAATATTTGGACACCTACAATAGACAATAACAAGAAACTCCCTGTTATGGTATGGATACATGGAGGCGGGCAAGAACATGGTTCTGCTATAGAAATAATGGCTTATGATGGGGAAGAATTAGCAAAATGGGGAAATGTAGTTGTTGTATCTGTTAATCACAGGCTTAATGTACTCGGTTATCTTGATCTGTCAGGATATAGCGATGAATATAAAGATTCTGCATATGTAGGCATGATGGACCTAGTGCAGTCGTTGAAATGGATAAAAGAAAATATTGCAGGATTTGGTGGAGATGCAGATAACGTAATGCTTTTTGGACAATCTGGTGGTGGTTATAAGATTATAGAATTAATGCAGATGCCTGAAGCGGATGGGTTATATCATAAGGTTGCCGTACATAGTGGTACTGGGAAAGATACCTTTTTTACACATGAAACAGCAGGCTTAGTTGCTGACGATATTGTTGATTTTTTAGGATTAAAAAAAGATAATATAAAAGATATTGAAAGGATTCCTTATTTTAAACTAGCAAAAGCTGTAAATTATGCCTATGACAAGTTTAAAGTGAGAACAGGGGAACGTCTTCAATGGACCCCACCAGTTGATTTTCAAATGTATTACGGAAATCCACAAATGGAAGGCATAGAATTTCGAAAAGAATCAAAAAAGATTCCAATGCTTGTAGGCAGTATTCTTGGAGAGTTTGCATCTTCAGCGGAACAAAATAGCGTAGATGGAGATATAGATACTTGGAATGATGAAAAAATCATAAAAAAGCTAATGGAAAGGTATGGAAGTTATACTGATGAGATTGTAAGAGAATTTATGAAAGCTTATCCGGATAAAGGGCCAGAATATAGTGCATATGTTGATGTGTTTATGAGAAGACCGCATATAGAATTGTGTAAAATGAGAGCAAAGGATTGCGCACCAGTCTACAATTGGATATTTTCCTTGTTAATGCCTTGTTATGGGGGAACTACACCGTGGCATAATGCAGATGAAGCATACATATTTCATCATGCAGAATATTTCGAATCTCAGTATATCCCTTTTATATCAGAACGAGTACAAGATCAAATGGCAGGGGCTTGGATAGCGTTTGCGTATACCAATAATCCAAATCACTCAGGTATTCCGTTTTGGGGATCTGTTACAGAAGATTGTATTAGGACAATGATATTTGATTTAAAAACTGAGGTAAGAGAAAACCATGATGAAAACCTGATTCGTCTAGTAGAAAAGGCAGGCGCACTTGGGCCCGGAGGGAAAGGGCCTGTAAGAACATATGGGGGCGGACCAAGAATGCATATATAAGGAGGTATGAAATGTATTGTGATAAATTATTCAAGCAGGCAATTGTATCGAGTAATAAACCAATTGTACAAACTACAAAAGGTAAAGTTGCAGGTATTGAAAAGAATGGCTCATATATATTTAGGGGTGTTAAATATGCGAAAGCTCGTCGCTTTCATATGCCAGAAATAATTGAAAAATGGAATGGCGTAAAAGCAGCAGTTAGTTATGGATATGTATGCCCAGAAATGATTACACCAGTACCAACAGATGCACTATTTAATCCACACTATTATATGCCACAGGATGAGGATTGTCAGTATTTAAATATTTGGACTAAACATATCGAAAAAGATGCAAAAAGACCAGTTATGGTATGGATGCATGGAGGTGGATGGACCAGTGGCTCGAGTGTAGAGCAGGTTGCTTACGATGGAGAGGAATTGTCAAAGTACGGCGATGTTGTGGTCGTGTCATTTAATCACAGGCACAATTGCCTTGGTGGATTGGATTTATCTGATTATGGAGATAATTATGAAATGTCAGCATACTGTAGCCTTGGAGATATAATAATGCTACTAAAGTGGGTTCATGATAATATTTATGCGTTTGGTGGAGATCCTGACAACGTAATGTTATTTGGCCAGTCAGGAGGTGTTGCAAAAATATTATATGTAATGCAGTGCCCTGAAGCAGATGGACTATATAGTAAGGTTGCAATAGATAGTGGAGGGATAAAAGAGCAAATTATACCAGAGGGATGGAGCAAGAAAAGTATGGCCAGGAGATTAGCAGCTTTAACAGTTGCAAATCTTGGGTTAAATAAGAAAACAATAAAAATGATAGAAGATGTTCCTTATTGGGAACTAGCAGATGCGGTAATGAAAGCAGAGGGTGTGCTTAGGAAAGAAAGTGGTTTATGCCAGCCATATAGATGGGAACCAATTGAAGATGGTAAGTATGTTATTGGTAGTACTTTAAGAAATGGTTTTCGAAGGGAAACTATTAACATTCCTATGCTGATTGGAAATGTTTTTGGAGAAGCAAATAGCAATATAATCGAGAAAAACTTGATTGCAGATGGAAATAAGAATAAATGGGACTTAGAGTTGGCGATAAAGTATATCAATGAGAAGTTTGGTAATAAATCAGACCGTATTATTGAAGAATTTAGGAAAGTATACCCAGAGAATAAAGTACAAGATGTGCTTTTTATGGATTATGAAGAAAGAAATGGACAGTTAGAATTTGTTAAGCATAGAGTGGAACTAGGAGCAGAAGTTTGGAACTGGTTATTTAAAAAAGAGTCTTCTATAAATGGTGGTAGTGTGGCATGGCATTGTTCAGAAATTCCATATATTTTTCATAATACATCATTCATACCATCAGCTTATGATCCAGGTGTAAGTGAAAAACTGGAAGAAATTATGTGTACAGCATGGATTACATTTGCAAAAAAAGGTAACCCAAATGATGGGAAAATAGTACCAACATGGGAAAAAGTTTCGGCTGATTATATTCCAACAATGATATTCGATAAGGAATGTTCAGTTCGGTTGAATCATGATGAGAAGTTGAGACAAATATTACAAGAGAAGGAGAACGGAAAATGGGAAAATTAAAAGCAGGAGCAGGAAAAGCGTGTATAACACCGCCTAAAACAATGTATCCAGCATTATCGTTTCTGCCCATCGAATTCAATGGAGTGTATAAGGATTTGTATGTAAGAGCGCTTATCTTAGATAATGGAGAAAAAAGGGTTGCTATGATTACGTATGATGCAGCAGATATGAGTAGGACAGAGGATATTTACAGAGCCTTAGAAAAATCGTATGGTTTAAAAAGGGAGAATATAAATTTTGCAGCAACTCATTCACATGAAGCACCAAGTTTTGCTTATGAACATGAAGGTATAAAAGATGACCCAGAAAAATTAAAATGGGTAATGGAATATGGCAATCTGGTTATTAAACAGACATTATATGCAGTAGGTCAGGCTATAGAAAAAATCCAACCTGCAAGAATTGGGTTTAAAACAGGAAATAGTTATATAAATGTTTGCAGAGATGAACAGTTTGAGGATGGACATTGGGGACAAGGGATGGATTTTGAAGGTCCTTGTGATCATACACTTTCTATACTTCAGATAATAAATCAGAAAGATAAAATAATTGCTTCATTATTAAATTTCGGTGTGCATGGAACCTGCTGCTTTCTAAAAAGGGACAAGGAAAATACGAAATACTTAATGGCAGGTGATTTGCCAGGAATGGTAAGTGAATACCTTGAAGAAAGATATAAGGAAGATGGTTCAATTTTTTTATGGTGTAGTGGTGCGGCAGGTAATGTAAATCCAATCATCTTTTCCTCGTATACTAAGTACAATCACGACAAGACAGTATCTTTTATAGACACTGGTTATGAAGCGTGGGATTATTGTGAAGCTCTTGCTCAAAGGCATAGTGTTGATGCATTAAAAATAATGTCGAGGATGATTGATTATACAGATGAATTAGAGGTAAAATCAGTTGAACGTAACGTTATTCTTCCTGGACAAAAACTTGTTAAGGCAGATGGAACGGCAGGTATGATATTGCCAGGGGAGCATTCAATAAAGCTAAGAATTGAAGATGGAGAAAGTCAAGTACTGCATCTTAAACTTACAACTATCAATGATGTGGCTTTTCTATCGATGAATGCAGAACTTGTTGCAGAAATAGGACTGAGGTTAAAAGAAAAAGTTCCATTTAAAAAATTTGTGATAGTAACACATGCAGGTGAGCGTATAGGGTATCTTCCAGATAAATTAGGATATGATAGAAGAACGTTTGCTTTCTTTACATCAAAGATAAAGGATGGTTGTACAGAAGAAAAAATTACGCCAGTTATACTTGATATGTGTAATGAAATTATAGGAAATAACGTCTAGGAATTAATGTTTATGTATGATTGAGGTGAAATATCACAAAAGTATTAATATAAAATTACATACAGTTAATGGTAAAAAAAACATCTTGAAATAATGCACATTATCTTGAAATCTAGCAATTAACTCTGTATCCTCCATGTGATACTATATGCTCATGGAGGACAGTTTAATACTACTCACGATAATCCTATAAAAGAGAGAAAAGAAAGGGTGGAAGAAATGAAAAAGTTAAACAGACTACTAGCAATTGGCCTAATAATTACAATGTGTGTGGGAATGTTCACAGGCTGCAGTAGCAACAATTCTAAAGGCAATGAAGGAATAGCAACGGCAGGAACAGCAACGGCAGGAACAGATGGTGGAAATTCAGCAGATTCTATCACAATTGGTGTAAACAGCAATTGGAATGATATTTCGCCATTTGGTACAATGAGCTCAACAAGAACAACAGTTATGTACAATTTCTATGAATTTATGGCTGTAAGAAAAGATTTTGGTGCAGAACTAGGAGACATGGAGCTTGAGTGCGCAAAATCTGTTACTAAGGTAGATGACTTGACTTATGAAATAGAGATGTACGACTATATCAAAGACTCTGCTGGAAATGCTATAACAGCAGCTGATTATGCATGGTCAGCTATGACAATGAAACAAGGTGGAAATTATGAAAAATTAACTTCTTATTTAGAAAATGTAAAAGCTATTGATGATTACAAGGTAGAAATTAAACTTTCAGACAATCCATTAGGAACAATAGAATATGTTTTGAATATTGTACCAGTTATTTCAAAAGCTGCATACGAAGCAAGTGGTGATGGAATGACAATAAAACCAATCACAACTGCACCATATATTGTTGATGAGATGGTTCCTGGATCAAGTCTTACACTTGTGAAAAATGAGAAGTACTGGCAGACAGATGATGGGGCGAAGAGCGCGTTAGCAAAACAGAATGTAGGTAAGATTATATATAAAGTTGTAACAGAAGCTTCTCAAATGGCAACCGCATTACAGACTGGTGATGTAGATTTAGCTCACTATATGGATACAACAGCAATTGATGCTTTCTATGCAAATGAGACAGCTACGACTGGTTATATAGTTGAAAAGCTTAATAGTAATATGATGTTTACATTGCTACCAAATATGTCAGATCAAAGTGTGGTTTCACAGAGCAAGGAATTAAGAGAAGCAATTTATTATGCTATCGATGCAAATGCATGTGTTAAGGCTGCGTGTGGTGGTTATGGAAGTATATTATCAGCAATGGCTAATCCACTTTCTGCAGACTTTGATGCATCTTGGGAAGGCAGAGATTACTACGCTTATAATGTAGATACAGCAAAAGATAAGTTAAAAGAGTCTGGAGTAGATCTTTCGGGGAAAACACTTAAAATTTTGACAATGCCAGCATTTAATCTTGATAAAGTAGCTCAAGTAATTCAGGCAGAATTGGAAGATATTGGTATTCGCGCAGAGATTGTATCCGTAGAAGATGCGTTATATCAAACATATAAACTAGATCCTACTCAATTTGATTTGATTCTTGATATCAAAGGAACAGATGACTTCTGTACATTTCCATGGAGCTTACTGTTTGATAACAGAAGCTTTGATGGGGTGACAGCTAACTTTATTTCAGATGCTGATTTACAGACAAAACTTGAAGCAGCTTTGAGTACAAATACGCATAGTCAGGAGACTGTTAAAGCATTTGAACAGGCCCTTGAGGATAATGCATATTGTTATGGACTTTATACTATGAGTCAGTATGTTGTGGCAAAAGACGATAAGATCAGTAAATTTGATTATTTTGCGGGATCTTATATATTGCCAGGATGTTGTGAGTATTAAAACTTATAATTAAAAGCTGCAAGGTCCATAACTGATAAATATAATAGTTATGCTATAAAACGATGATAACAAAATCATATGTGCCGTACAAGAATTTGTACGGCACATATACTAAAAAGAGAGAGAAGAATATGGGCAGATATATTATTAAAAGGTTATTATGGATGATACCAATTTTGTTCGCAGTTGCAATCATGGTGTTTACATTAATGTATTTTGTTCCAGGTGATACAGCGCAAATTGTTTTAGGAAGTTCTGCTACACCTGAGCAGTTGGAAAATTATCGTGAGGTTCATCATTTAAATGATCCATACATAGTAAGGCTCGGATCATATCTGGGAAGTATTTTACATGGTGATTTTGGAACATCTTATATTTATAGCACTTCTGTAACATCAGATTTATTATCAAGATTGCCAAGGACGCTGGTTATTGCATTAGGAACCGTTATTATTGGTATCGTGGTTGGTGTTCCATTTGGAATTTGGGCCGCAATAAAGCAAAATTCTATAGCAGATAGATTGATACTTGTGATATCTTTGATTGGTGCATCTATGCCTTCTTTTTGGCTGGGACTAATGCTTGTAATACTATTTTCTCTGAAGTTAGGTTGGCTTCCACCATTTGGAATTGGAGGGGCACAGTATTATGTTTTACCTATAATCGCCAATGGGGTAGCAGGATTTGCTAGTAATGCAAGATTGGCAAGATCAAGTATGCTTGAAATAGTGCGCTCCGATTATGTAACGACAGCAAGGGCAAAAGGGGTAGCAGAATTTAAAGTAATAATGGAGCATGCATTGCCAAATGCATTGATACCGATAATTACATCAGCGGGTTCTTGCTTTGGTTATATGATTGGTGGAACAATGATTATTGAAAGCGTTTTTTCTATTCCGGGTATAGGAATGTATATGACAAGCGCAATATCTAATCGTGATTATACAGCCGTGCAAGGTTCAGTAATATTTATAGCTGCTTTGTTTAGTTTGGCAATGCTGCTAGTAGATATTATATATGCATTTATTGACCCTAGAATTAAATCACAGTATGAGGGAAGGAAGAGGAAAAGGCATGAGCACAGCTAAGAAAATAAAGAAAAATACTGCAGCAAAAGCAACATTCCTTCGTTTGATTAAAGATCCGATGGCCATTTTTGGATTATCATTAGTAATTATATTGTGTTTTGGAGCCATTTTTGCTCCAATTTTCTCAAAGTATTCACCCACATCAATAGATATGAATTCAACATTTTCAGCACCTTCATGGGCCCATATTGCAGGAACCGATGATTTGGGAAGAGATATATTTATAAGACTTTTGTATGGTAGTAGATATTCCATTTTATTAGGAGTTCTCTCAACTGCATTAGCGCTTTTGTTTGGTGTTATTATAGGTGCTATATCAGGATACTTTGGGGGACAGATTGATAACATAATTATGAGAATTCTGGATGTTATTCAATCTATGCCAGGACTGTTGTTTGCAATCGTTATTTCAGCGGTATTAGGTGCAGGTTTTTACCAAACAATTATTGCAATTTGTGTTGCAGGTATACCAGGAATGGCACGTATGATGAGAGCTAATATTTTATCCGTACGTGGTAATGAGTACATTGAAGCGGCAAAATCTATTAAATGTTCGAATGTTAGAATAATTATGAAACATGTTATCCCAAATGCATTGTCACCAATGATTGTAACAACAGCCAATCAGATTTCATCTAATATTCTTATGGCAACTGGTTTGAGTTATATTGGGCTGGGTGTTCAGCCCCCTACTCCTGAGTGGGGAGCTATGCTGACGGCAGGCAGAAATTATATAACTACAGCGCCACATATGGTGTTGTTCCCAGGTATCTTTATATGTTTATTTACAATGGGATTCAACTTATTCGGAGATGCACTTCGTGATGCTCTTGATCCTACACTAAAGAAATAAAAGGAGGTAAAAAAGTGATTGATAAAGACAATTATTTAGAAGTAAAAAATCTTACAGTTGAATATACCTCCGAAGGGAAAATAGTAAATGCTGTAAACGGTGTTTCATTTAATTTAAAGAGAGGAAGAACACTAGGGCTTGTAGGAGAAACAGGTGCTGGTAAGACATCTATTGCAAAAGCAATTCTCAGAATTCTGCCAGAACCAGGTGGCAAAATTACAGAAGGAGAAGTCTATTTAAATGGTAAAGATATTCTCAAATTAAAAGAAAAAGAAATGCGTAAACTTCGTGGTAGAGAGATTTCTATGATTTTTCAGGACCCTATGACGTCATTAAATCCTGTAAAAAGAGTCTTGGATCAGATTAGTGAGGTTATAAAAACACATAACAAAAATATGAGCAACGCAGAAGCAACAGCAGAAGCTATAAGGATGTTGGCTAAAGTAGGTATCGCTGAGAATAGGACGAGAGAATATCCACACCAATTTTCAGGAGGAATGAAACAAAGAGTAGTTATAGCAATGGCATTAGCATGTAATCCGGGTTTACTTTTAGCTGATGAACCAACTACAGCATTAGATGTTACTATCCAGGCACAAGTCTTAGAGATGATAAATAAACTAAAACAGGATTATAATACAGCCATGATTATGATTACACATGATTTAGGTGTGGTGGCAGAAGTGTGTGATGATGTAGCTGTTATATATGCTGGAGAAGTAATAGAATATGGTTCGAAGGAAGACGTATTTGATTATCCAACTCATCCTTATACAAAAGGACTTTTCAGTGCAATACCGGACTTGTATTCTCATGTTAAGAGGTTGTCCCCTATAGATGGGATGCCACCAGATCCATCAGATTTACCTAATGGGTGTAATTTTAGCCCAAGGTGTCCATATGCAACAAATGATTGTAAGAAGATAGAGATACCATTAACTACAATATCAGATGGACATGTGTGTCGTTGTTGTAATTTGGACAAAGTTTATGGAGGTGAAAAATAAATGTCAACATTATTAGAAGTACAACACCTCAAAAAATACTTTAATACTCCAAAAGGCAGAGTACATGCAGTTGATGACGTAAGTTTTACTATTGAAAAAGGAAAAACAATGGGAGTTGTGGGTGAATCTGGATGTGGAAAATCCACTTTGGGTAGAACTATTATTCATTTGCAAGAAAGTACAGATGGTAAAATTATATTTGAAGGGAAAGATGTAACGAATCTGGATAAAAAAGGATTAGATAGGTTAAGAGATGATGTTCAGATTATATTTCAGGATCCGTATTCTTCATTAAATCCTAGAATGGTAATAAAAGATATTATTCAGGAGCCTTTGAAACTCTCAGGAAGATATAAAGGCGATGCATTGGAGAAAGAAACTATAAGATTGATGAATCTTGTTGGTATTGAAGAAAGATTAGCATTAGCCTATCCAAGAGAACTTGATGGAGGACGAAGACAAAGGGTAGGAATAGCAAGAGCACTTGCATTACACCCTAAATTCATAGTATGTGATGAACCCGTTTCAGCACTGGATGTTTCAATCCAGGCACAGGTCATAAATTTATTAATGGACTTACAGGAAAGTGAAGGACTTACTTATATGTTTATAACACATGATATGTCAGTAGTGAAGCATATATCAGATAATATATGTGTTATGTACCTTGGACAGTTAGTAGAAACTTGTGAGTCTGACGAATTATTTGAAAATACGCTACATCCATATTCAAAAGCATTATTATCCTCAATACCTACCATTGATATTCATGCAAAAAGAAAGAGGATACCATTAGAGGGTGAGATTGTATCTCCAATTGACCCAAAACCTGGATGTAGGTTTGCTGCAAGGTGTCCATATGCTGAGAATCGATGTCTTGAGCATCAGAAATTGGAAGAGGTTTTACCAGGTCATTTTGTTTCTTGCTGTAAAGTAAAAGAAATAAATAATATGTAATATAATTTTTAAGAGAAGTTGGGTATTATCTGACTTCTCTTAATTTTTAATAATGGGAATATCTTAGACTCAGTCCCTCATGCAACTATCAACATATCTTTGCATGGATGTGTTCATTTCTACAAAACTTGAAGCAGTCTCCTAACATTATAAATAATTATTTTTATATATAAAAAAATATGTTAATATAATATATGTCTAAAGATTTATTACATAAGAGGAAAAGGAGCTGATAAAATGAGAATTAAAGCAATAGTTGCAACAAATAATGCAGAAATTAAGGATCAATTTGAAAAAGAAGCACTTTTTTTGGATAATAAACTAGAAGTACTAGCTTATGTCAAATCAGGAGATGAAGTATTGCAACGATTCGGAGACATCAATCCAAGAGTGCTAATCATTGATAAAGATATAGATGGAATAAGTGCATTAGAATGCATACGTCGCATTAATGATAAAAAAGGTAAATGCCGTATCCTCGTAATGGGAGATTGCTATGACGGTGAGTTTATGTATCAGTTATTTAAATTTAAGGTGGCAGGATATATTAAAAAGCCAATTAATATTGAGGAAGTAAATAAAGAGATCAAAAAAGTATCTGAAGATATTAGGAGGGTGACATTGGAAGATATTGATTATGATGCCACACTGGCCATGCAGTCTTTATATTTTTGGAAACTTATGTTTGAAAATAGTGACAATGCACACGATATGAATTTTACAAATTCAATTATGGGAATAAATTTTAAAAGTGGAATTTTTCGCGCTATTTTATTTCGATTAGATCAGGTCCATGGAGAACTTCCAAAGTTTGAAAAACCAGAGTTTTATACAAGATTAAAAGTTATACAGCAACAAATAAAAGCATTTACGAATACATATATTTATGAATATTGTTATGATATGATATTTGATTTTAGGTTTAATGGTGTCCTTTCCATAATCAATTACGACGAAAAATACGACAAAATTATTATGGGAATGCTTGAAGACCTACGAAATAATATCGAGAAGTTTACAGTGATAAATTATGGAATGACAGTTACAATTTGTGTGGGAAGTGGTTATGGAGAATTTTGTGACGTATATAAGTCGAGGGAAGAAGCTTATAGTGTTTCTTGGTCTAGAAGAAAAAAAGGAATTGGAAAGGTATTGGTATGGAGAAAATCTGGTTCTTGGCAAAGTTCATATAATCAAAAAATGGAGGATATAGTAGAGAATCTTAAGATTACTGCAGATACGTTAAATATAGAAAATTTTCATAAGAGTATTAAGGAGTTATTTACACTTCCGGACTTTGTCTTATCTGATTATAAAACAAGAAATTATATTTTGGGGTTTGTTGATTATTTTTTTGATGTAAATGGTAGTGTTCTGTCTCAACATATGAATGTAGAGCAAGAAAAGGAAAGTGTCAAAAAAGTACTAAATTTTTCATATACTATGGATAACTACAGCAATAACCTGAAAGAAAAATTTGATACTATGTTTAAAATGTTATCCAATGATTTAGACAAACAAAATATTAGACCGATGAGAGTAGCAATAAAATATATAAAAAAGAATTATAAATCTGTAATAACTGCAGAAACATTGGCAAATGAAGTAAATTTAAGTCCAGTATATTTTTCTCATTTATTTAAAAAACAAATAGGTATGAATATGACTGATTATATTACTGAATATCGTATAGAACTTGCCAAAAGGGATTTGGTTGAAACGGAAAGGAGTATTTATGAAATTGCGGTAGATGTTGGCTTTCAGGATCAAAGATATTTTAGTAAAAGATTTAAACAAGTAGTTGGAATGACCCCAACCGAATATAGAAATCAAAAATAATGTGAATCGTAAAAAGAACGTTAAACAAGTGTATAACGTTCTTTTTATTTTACAGTAATAATGGAGAATAAGATTGATAATGTGAGACAAATAATACACATATTCATGAAATAGATACATTCAAAGCGAAAAGGAATTAAGTTAATATATAAATAACGAGATGTGATAAGGAGAATAGCAAATGAGAAAAGTAATGTTTACAGGTACCGACTTGGAAGTATCATTGTTGGCATTGGGGACGGCACATTTTGGAAGTGGAATATCCATGGCACAAGCTTTTGAACAGCTGGATACTTATGTTGCGTATGGAGGAAACATAATTGATACAGCACATGCTTATGGAAATTGGATATCAGGGCTTGATAGTCCAAGTGAAGAGGCAATAGGAGAATGGTTAAAAAAGTCTAGAAAGAGAAATCAGGTATTGGTATCTACAAAAGGTGGACACCCAAATTTAAATGATATGACAAGAATGAGAGTAGATATTACATCTCTTGAAAGTGATCTAGATGCAAGTTTGAAAAAAATGAATATTGATTATTTTGATATGTATTTTTTACATAGAGATGATCCCACAGTTCCAGTAGAAGAATTATTGGAGTGGCTTGAGGAGAAGGTAAGGATAGGGAAAATTAGATATTATGGATGTTCTAATTGGAGTTTTGAAAGACTTAAGGAAGCTCAGATGATAGCAGCAAGTAAGGGATTTCATGGATTTTCATGTAATCAAGCGATAGGGTGTCTAGCAGATGTTCATCCAGAAACATTACCACCATTCAATATTGTCATGGATAAGAAAATAAGAGAATACCATGAAAGTACACAGTTAAGTTTTATGGCATATATGGCTTTATCAAGGGGATATTTTATGAAGCGCCTTGCAGAAAAACCAATTTCAGAAGAAAATCTTGCTAATTATACAGCAAAATCTAATGATAAAATTGTAGAAAAATTGCGAATGTTGTGTGATGGAGAATATAGTGCATTAGATTTCTATTATCAATACCTTATTCATCAAAAGTTCCCGACTGTGGCAATTGCCGGATTTTCTAGTAAAAAACAGATTGAAGAGGCAGTAGCATCTATAGAATGTAATATGCCTAGTTCATTACTACTACAGGTGGCAGAACTGAAGGAACTTCAATAAAAGGAGGGAATAGAGCAATGTTTTCAAAAGAATATTTAAGCAATAAATTTTTTGCGAATCAGGCATTGGGATTTAATGCCCCATTACCAGAAAAAGTGAGTGATAAAAGGGTTGAAACAGGTGCAATTTTACAGGAAAATGGAGATTACGTTTTTCGTATATATGCGCCCAATGCTTTAGATGTAAGGATTGAACTTGCATGGAATGATAAGCCATTAGTTTTAGAGAAAAATAGTGAGGGTTTTTTTGAAGGGGTTTATAAATATAATATAAGACTAACAGGGCAAGTAGGGGTTACAGTACTTGTTGATGGAGCAGTTTTTCTTTCTCCATTTATTCCAATATTTTGGACACTAGACAGACCATGTAATTATATAGAAGTACCAGATTATGAAATGAATTTTGCGCTGATTAATGATGTTCCTCATGGAGCATATATAAGAGAAATATACTGGGTAGAGGAGCAAAATAGTTATCAACGTTGTTTCATTTATACACCACCAGGCTATATGAAAGGAGATAAAAAATATCCCGTTCTATATTTATTGCATGGTGGAATGGACAACGAGATAAGTTGGGAGTATGGAGCAAACATCTGTCAGATTATGGATAATAACATAGCGAGTGGAGCAAGTGAGGAATTTGTTGTTGTTATGAATAATGGAATGCTTCGTTATGAGGAAAATAAATTTAATAATAAATGGGATCTTGCATTAGAAAATATGATTATTAACAGTTGTATTCCTTATATTGAAAGTAATTATAGAGTAAAAACCGACAAATGGAGTAGGGCAATCGGTGGACTTTCTATGGGCTCGTATCAGACAAATGATATTGGATTTAGGCATCCAGAACTGTTTGGATACATGGGTCAATTTACTGCAAGTATAACGCATGAAAAAGCAGTGCGTACATATGAAAGAAAATATGAAGCCGTCCTTAGTAATTCTGCAAAGTTTAGTGAAACTTATAGGGTTTTCTGGAGATCAACTACACCAAATGAAGATCATTTTGAATATTTTGTAACAGATGACAATCTATATAAAGAATTTGGCATAGATAAGTTACCATGTTATTACAGAAATGTATACCCAGATGGAACCAGTAGATGGAAGAGTTGGAGAATGGGAGTACGTGACTATACAAAATTATTATTTAGATAGGAATACAAATCTATACAAGAGGGATAAATTATGGAAGAAAAAAATTATAATGAAAGAATATGGAATAATGCATTTGCAAGTGTTTTTATTGCAAATGCATTGATGAATCTTGGACAACAGATGGTTAATTCACTTGTTGCTAAGTATGCGGATTATTTAGGAGCGGCAGCTACATTAGTTGGCTTTTTGTCTGGATTATTTGCTGCAACAGCACTTATATTTAAGGTTTTTTCAGGGCCGGCAATAGACAGCTTTAGCAGAAAGAAAATTTTAATGGTGGCAATGGGTGTAATGGTGGTGTCATATATTGGTTATGGAGTATCCGTATCAGTACCTATGCTGATGGCATTTAGATTAATAGAAGGGGCTGCGAGGGCATTTACAGCGACATGTTGTCTTGCCATTGCCTCTGATACATTATCCAAAGATAAATTCGGATCTGGAATAGGTATATTTTCACTTGCACAGGCAGCTTGCCAAGCAATAGGTCCTACAGTGGGTCTTACTCTATACAGATATATAGGATATAACATGACATTCATTATCGGAGCAGTTTGCGTAGTTTTGGGGATAGTAGCAACATCTAAAATTAAAATAGAGGGGAAAAAAGAAGTAAAGAAATTTAGAATTTCGATATCAAGTATTGCAGCAATAGAGGCAATGATTCCTGCATTATTGTTATTTATTTTATCTGGGACTTTCTTTACAATCAATTCTTTTCTAGCGATTTATGGAACTAATATGGGTGTTATTGATATAGGGTTATTTTTTACTGTTTATGCTGGAACCATGTTGATTTCGAGACCAGTTGTTGGAAGGTTAAGTGATAAATATGGCTTAGTGAAAGTGACGATACCGGCTTTGGCGTTCTTTGCAATATCATTTTATCTTATTAGTATTTCTACGAACCTACCAATGTTTTTAATTGCAGCATTTGTAGCAGCATTTGGATATGGAGCAGCTCAACCTGCAATTCAGACACTTTGTATGAAGAGTGTACCTTCAGAAAGAAGAGGTGCAGGTAGTAATACAGCATACATAGGTAATGACTTGGGGAATCTGGTAGGACCAGTAGTGGCGGGAATGATTGTTGAATCAGTAGGATATAGACCAATGTGGAGAATTATGATTATTCCAATGGTGGTAGCATTGGTGATTACACTTATATTTAAAAATAGAATCAGTACAATAGAAGACAATTTTAAGAGGAACGAAAGCTAAAAGTTGGTAAAAGATTTGCGTAGTCCAGAGTTGAATCTTGTGCTAAAAGAGGAGATAACCGTGTTAGACGGAATCTCCTCTTTTTCTAGTTGCGCATAATTATTTTTTTATATAAATCTATATATTTGTATCGTCTCCATAGAATGGCAGAAATTCCGCTGCATATTAAATATCCGAAAGAAGTGAGTAATTCACCTGCATCCAGATTTAATTGAAATTTAACAATAATTGAGGCAATACAAGAAAAGAACAGTAAAATAAATCTCAATGCAAAGGTAATAAAAAAGGTTGAGTGAATGCGTGAATGGTCTTCCTCTTTCAAAGGAAGCTTGAAGAAACAAAAGAAAAAAATTGCAATTATTTCAAATATCCAGGCGATGAGGGATAATAAAGCAGGAATAACTACAACAGGCACCGAATTTAAAACTCCATGCTGTAAGGAGGTATATAGAAAAATAATAATTGTAGCGATTTCTAATATAAAGAAGGTAAGTCGAATGTTCTTAATTTCCACTGCTTTTAGATCCCAGGTGTAGTAATCGCCGATATATGTGTATACGTTTTTGTAACCTTTTTTTGAATTATTAGGAATTTGATCAAGTTGATAGTTTCTATTAAATTTTTCTGAGCTGGAAGCCATACTTTTATGTCACCTCTGTTATAAAACTTCTTAATAAAAGTATATTAACAAAGAGTAAATGAAATGTAAATAAGCTGAACATCAGTAAGTTAAATAATGCACATTTTCTAGAATTTATACTCTTTTACTAGATGCAATACAGAAGTAATATAAGATTATGAAAAGTGAAATTAAGTATAGTAACCAAAATAATTATACATAAAGTATAAGGAGAGAAATAATTATGGAGAAAAATGTTTTAGTAACTGGTGCAGCTGGTGGTCTTGGTATGGAAATAGTAAAGCAGCACTTGAAAGATGGGGATAAGGTGTGGGCATTGGATTTGATAATGAGTACAGCTATGGGAGAGTGTTTATATGCAGATAGGGATATTCATAGACTATGTTTTTTGACATGCGATATTTCCTCTACAGAGATGGTAAATGAAGTTTTAAAAACAGCGCACATGCCAATGGAAAATTTGGATTATATATATAGCTGTGCAGGTATTTGTCGTGTAGAAGATCGAGTTCCATTGGAAGATACAGATCTGGATGCAATTACTAAAGTTGTAGATATTAACGCAGTTGGATTTTTGCGTGTTATGAAAGCAGTGTTACCTTATATAAAAACTAGAACAGCTATTCTTTGTGTAACCTCTGAGGCTGCCAGTATTGCAGAAAATCATCGATCTCAGGAGTTTTCTTATGGTATGTCAAAGGTTGCAGAAAATATGGCCAGTGTAATATTACAGAGATATTTTGTTGAAAAAGGAATGAGTACTAGGGTTGTATGTGTGCATCCAGGTTGGTTAAAAACTCAGATGGGTGGAGGAGATGTGGCAGAGGTAAGACCAGAAGATAGTGCAAAAGCACTTTGTGATATTGCAAAAGAAATAGATCATATATCAAGAGAAACACCATTTATAGATTATCAGAGAAAACCGATTCCATGGTAACAATTACGAAACTTTGATTAAAAGAAAAATATAAAGAGATAATATTGTAATAAATAATCTGAAGTAATGATGAATCTTTATAGGCAATGAAAGAATGAAGGGGGAGAAGTATAGGAGCTCAATTGTGAAGACAAATTATAGGAGTTGTATAATGAACTGATATGGTTGATAAGTTACAAGGTTCAGGGGGAGGATAGTGGAACACTCCCTATATACATATATGCATTAAGCCACATAAGGCATAAGTATTACCGGATAGTAGTATTCAGTCAGTATCTGATAATCAAGTGCAGAAGGGCAGAGCTCAAAGTTATATGTGTGGATATATAGTCCAATCGCTGTTCTAGATTCCTTGATATTGTTGTACTGTGTCAGATTAGTCTCTTCATACCTTAAACTGTGGAACCATCGCTTAATTATGATGTAATGAGTCCACCGATTCTTGCAATCCATGCTTTGGGAGATTCTATTTTCTTTTACGAAATTAATGTACTACTGACTCGTAAACTAACAGCTTTCATCAGAATTTAAGATTTGTGGCTTTGTCACTTTGAGCGTCTATTTGAAAGCATTAATGACCATTCGGCTATTAAATGTATCATCGACTTCCCAGCCGACAATGAAACAACTGTGCAGTCAATTACAGCAGTCAGATACGGAAATCCGTGTCTGATTTAAATTTAGTATTAAAAATTCTTTTTGTCTTGACATAACAGGGCTATATATAACATTAAAATTTCAATTATTGATGAAGATTATCAGTTAGTTATAATTAAGGAACAGTTTAATGGAGATGTGGACTTATACTATGGAAGCGATATTGTAGATACTAAGTCTATAATGTGTTTGTGTCTATGGCTGGAGATCATATTTTACAGCATTAAATTCATGAAGTATTACCTATATAAGTAGAACAGCAATTGAATAAGTTTAGGAGTAATGTTGTTTTATATCATATGAATAAGGTTGGCACAAGATAGAAATGTAGTGGTATAGTAATCTTGTAACATCTCTATTTAGTTAACTCGTGTTTGGTTGAGTTAAAATATTCTTCTATGGATTGTTTGATTTAATCATAAAATCCTCTCCTATCTCCTCTTACCGTAGACAGAACAATTAGATTTTGGAGTGTTGCAAGATTACTATATCATTACAGAATTGATTTCCGATTGCCCTCAGTTAATTTTAACTAAAAAGAAATAGCATTTACTTTGGATGGTGGGATGCTATTTCTTTTTTATTACTCATATTCTTAAAATAAGATTGTTAAAATAACCACGCTAAATACTGTTTGTAACAGTAAACATTAACTTAAAAACCCCAGGCTAAGCTCCGGGGTCTTTTTGACCAGTATCGAGGGGAGTCGCATCCTGGTCAATGTGTTATGCGATATATTTAGTATACATTATAGAGCTAGTATATTCCAGTCGTAATAGTGACGTTCTATACAGGGATTAATTACAGACATATTCGCTCAGTAATCAGATATTTAAGCAATCTTAGTTTTCTCTAGGAAGGTTTTAGAAATCATAATAGTCACAGCAATGCAGAAAATCAGACACCTGCCAATGATATGTATTTATAGACTGTACTTCTTGAGCAATGCATTAAATCTGCAAGTCCTGTAATCGTAATTTGCTTTGATTTATAGAGAGGATAATACTCCCAGAACTTTTTTGGAAGAGTAGTAGATGTCGTTGTAGGTCTACCAATCTTTTTTCCTTTTTCTTTAGCATTCTTCATGCCGGATTTCACTCTTTGTGATATTAGATCTCTTTCCATTTCAGAAAATACACCCCACATCATAAGCATGCCTTTAGTCATTGGGTCTATTTCCTCATTCCTACAATCAACTATGAAGGAACCGATGACAAGACGAATGTGTTTTTCTTGAACAGTTTGAAGAACATCACAAAGCTGCTTTGTTGATCTTGTAAGACGAGACACTTCTGTTGTTACTATGGTATCTCCGTCTTTAATAATATCTAACAGTTTAGTAAACTCTACTCTATCTACCTTTGAACCAGATTCGTACTCCCAATAGATGTATTTATCATCTGTTACTCCCATGGAATATAGATCTCTCTTTTGTCTATCTATATCCTGCCGTTCTTCATTAGTAGAGCATCGAGCATATCCATAAATCATATATTCATAGTCCTTTCTATATAATCTTTGATGTCATTCCTTATCTCTTTACTTTCAATGTCTGCAATATAGAACGAATAAACTCAACATCATCAATCGTCATATAATTAGCTGGAAGAATACTTTCAATACGGTCTTTATTCATCTGAATAACTATATCATAGATCTCCCAGTTACTATCCTGTGAATATCCAAATAAATAGTCTTAATAATATTTTCTAATGCTTCCTACTACACCTTTCTCTACTTTGTTTCTAATAAATGAGTAGCTTCCTGGTCAGCTTCTTGTAAGGCAAGTACAAGAGGATATAATTCAATGGCAGAACCAATACTATTTAATTGTGAAGGTGAACAATCATAGGCTCCCATATGCCATCTGATAGCGTATCGCTCACATGGGAGAAGAGTTACAAACTGCTCAATTAGCATTACGGATTTTTCACCATGTCCGTAAGGAAATTTATCTTCAATTTTATATGTAGGAACGGTTTCCCAAATGAAGTCACCATTATTATCATGTTTTCGCTGCCAACCTTCTGCAGATGCAACCTTGTCAGGGTCATAGGTCTTTTGGTTCTTAAAATCTTTCACGTAAAAATATGTCTTACATAAGTCATGCAATAATGCAGAAATTGCTAGTGTATCATCTGTATAATTGTTTTCTGTAAATACCTTTTGCCATATAGGACTTAATTTTTTTACCATCAAACAATCATAAACATTAAGGCTATGATCCAACAAGCCCCCGTCATAACTACCATGAAAACGAGTACTTGCTGGAGCGGAATAAAAATCTGTTTTTTTTACTGCTTCAAGAAGTTTGTCTATACCTTCTCTATTAACTCCACTAATTATGGCTTCAAATCTTTGAATTTGAGTAGAATTCATATATATTTCTCCTTCTGTTTTGTTTGAGAAAAGGTTTCTTCATTTTCTTATACACATTATAAGCTAATTCTATCTAATTTACACTCAACAATAATGTACAAGAAAACAGATAGTTTCTTAAATTCTCAATAAGAATAAAACCTAAAAAAGTATCACGGTGATACTTTTTAGGTTTTGGAATTAAACATATATATTCGAGGAGTCAGGTGATTATACGAATACTGATATAAATAGGTAAAGGATATTTAAAATACTATGTTTCTATATATGCAAAGGAAAGGGGCTGAAACTCAGACTGTAAAAGGGCAAGTAAAAAGTCTCTCTAATAGATTTTTTAAAAGATAGTAAATTTAATATATGCTAAACAGCTGGTAGTTTACTGTGTCAGTACTCTTTTAGAGCTTATAATAGTACTATTATAAGATTGGATTTTAAAGAATAATTTTTTATAAAAACATATCTTATTTGCGACTATCCATATAAGCACAGTAAAGTAAGTAGAATATGTACTTTGTCTTATAGGGGCTATAGGTATGAATTTGGTATAAACATAAGTTTTAAAATAAATTCGTAAGAAGTCGTTTGACTATTTCGATAATAAGTGGTAAAATTTGGTAAAACAAAGGTGGTGGGGGTTAGTATATTATGTTAGCGCATATAAAGTTTAATGATAATGTTAGGGTGGAGCAATCATGGGAGGAGCACTCAAGAAATACGGCTTTTTATGCTGGAAGTAGTTTGATGTGTATTGGTCTCTACCATGTAGGTACTTTAGCGGGTCTACTCCATGACATGGGGAAAGGTAAAAAAGAATTCCAGGTGTATTTGGAGAAATCTGTGGCAGGTGAAGAAGTAAAGCGAGGATCGGTCAATCATACATTTGCAGGGGTTATATATTTATTAGAAAATTATCATTCTATAGAAAATGATAAATATACTAGACTTACAAGTGAAGTAATCGCTTACGCAATTGGAGCTCACCACGGATTGTTTGACATAATTACTACGAACGGTGAAGACGAATTTTTACGTAGAGTAGAGAAAGATAAAAAAGAGATTGGATATAAAGAATGTGTTGACAATTTTTTTGACATAGTAGAATCTGAAGAAAAAATTCAGGGCTTATATCTTGGAGCAGTAGAAGAAGTAAAAATATTCATATCGAAAATTGTAACAAGCAAGAAGGGGAGTAAATCTCTAGCTTTTCAATTTGGATTGTTAACGCGGCTTGTTACAAGTGCAGTGGTTCATGGAGATCGTATGGATACTTCAAAATTTATGTTGGATAAGTACTTAGAGATAGAACCAATAACAAAAGAGTTTTGGAAACAACAGTTAGAATTCTTAGAAGCGAAGATGCAAAAATTTGATCGGACAAGTACTATAAATCTAGCAAGAGGTTATATATCCGATGAATGTAAAACATTTGCAACGAATGGTTCTGGTGTATATCGATGTACTGTTCCAACAGGAGGGGAAAAAACATTAGCTACTTTGCGCTTTGCTTATGAGCATGCCCGAATACATAATAAAAAAAGAGTTATTTATATTATACCGCTATTGAGTGTATTAGAGCAAAACAGCGAAGTAATCAAGAATTATTGTGCCGACCCATTCAGAGTATTAGAACATCATTCCAATGTGATTCGATTCGAGGAAGTAAAGGAAGTGCTGGATGAGTACGAATTCTTAACGGAAACATGGTCAGAGCCAATTATAATTAGTACCATGGTTCGTTTTTTAGAGACGATATTTCAAGGTAGAATGACAGATGTTCGAAGATTTCAAGCGCTGACGGAAAGTGTAATAATTATAGACGAAAGTCAAACGATTCCTAAAAAGACAGTATATATGTTCAATGAGGCAATGAATTTTTTGTCTCGATGTTGTAACAGTACAGTTGTTTTATGTTCTGCTACGCAACCAACGCTAGGAGAATTGAAAAGATCAATCGTATTTTCAAATCCAATTGAAATGGTGAAATATGATGAAAAGATATGGCATGCATTTAAGCGCACTACAGTACAGAATATGAGCGATCAATATGGATGGGGAATTGATCAAATTACGGAATTTGTACTGCAGTGCATAGAAGAAAGCAAATCTCTATTAATGGTTTGTAATACAAAACAGACCACATTAGAGTTATATCAAAAAGTACGAAGAATGGTAGATAATAGAATTGAAGTTTTTCACCTATCAACAACAATGTGTATGGCACATAGAATTGATACTCTAAGTAGAATTAGGGAGATTTTAAAAAGCGATTATCATAAAAAAATAATATGTATTTCAACCCAATTAATTGAAGCCGGTGTCGATATTTCGTTTGAATGTGTAATTAGAGCGCAAGCAGGTTTAGATAATATTGCTCAAGCAAATGGAAGGTGTAATCGTAACGGTGAATACAATGGTATCAAAGATACATATGTAGTGAAATTTAAAGATGAGAATTTAAAGAGGTTACGAGAGATTGAAAATAGTCAATTAGCATATTTAAGCTTATTGGAGTATCTAAATAATATCAAAGACATAGATGGCGATTTGTTGAATCAAGCCAATATTGAGCAATATTTCAACTTATTATTTGAAATATATGAGAAGGGGAAAGAGTTTTATTATCCGGTCTTGGATAGAGAGATACAAGGTTTATCGGTAACCTTATATGACCTGTTATCACGGAATGAAGTTTTGTCTCAATGTACTTCAAAGCGATTAGATGTAGCTGTTATATTAAGCCAGTCATTTGCGAGTGCTGGTAAGTTATTTCACGTGTTTGATGAGAATACACTGGATGTGCTTGTCCCTTATAATGAACAAGCAAAATGGATTATTCATGAATTGTTACAAGTAGATAGTAAGTATGAGCTTGAAAAAGTCAAGGAGCTTTGTGCAAAAGCAAAACCTTATATGGTATCGCTATATGCTTATCAGTATGAGGCATTATATAAAAATGGTTGGGTAGAGGCGGATATAAATAATAGATTTATTATAATAAAAGAGAATGCATATAATCAGGAAATCGGAGTATGCAATCATCAAGATATTAATCTTTTTATTGTGGATTAAGGAGGTGCAACAAGATGATATATAGCAATACGGTGAATTTTGAAGTATATGGAGATTATGCGTTATTTTCAGAACCAGCGACTCGTGTGGGGGGTGAAAAATGTTCCTATCAGATTCCTACCTATGAGGCAATTAAAGGAATACTACATAGCATCTACTGGAAGCCAACATTTATTTGGAATGTTGAAAAGGTAAGGGTTATGAATCCGATTCAAATGGAAACAAAGGGAATTCGCCCGATTAAGTATCACAGTGATAAGAATGATTTGTCCTATTACACATATTTGAAAGATTGTAGGTATCAAGTAGAGGCTAGTTTTACTTGGAATCAGAATCGTCCAGAGCTTGAAAAAGATCGTAATGAGCATAAGCACTTTAGTATTGCCAATCGTATGGTTGAAAGAGGTGGAAGACGGGATATCTATATTGGAACACGTGAGTGTCAGGGATATGTGGTACCTTGTAAGTTTGGAGAAGGAAAAGGTCATTATGATGATATCGATCAATTATCCTTTGGACATATGTATCATGGGATTACCTATGCAGATGAAGCATATTCAGAAGAGACAAGAGGTAAGATGACTATTAATTTTTGGAATCCTGTAATGCGAAATGGTGTAATTGAATTTATTTCACCAATAGCATGTGAACATCGGCCAGTGAAAGAGATGCAGATTAAGAAGTTTGGAGAAGAACTTGATAATTTTACTATGTATGAGGAATGGGAGGAGGTATTGTAATGTCATGGGCATCCGCATTGTATCAAACGTATGAGAATAATCAACATATGGTAGGGAAAATGGATGTGAATGATTCAGTTCTAGCTCCCATTGCACATATGAGTGCTAGAGCACAGATTGAGGTTACTTTAAATTTAGAGGGGGAATTTCGAAAAGCAAGAGTCATTGGGAAAGAAGAAGAACGAACATTTATTCAAGTGACGGAATCCTCAGCAGGTAGAGCAAGTGGGATTGCACCACATCCATTATGCGATACTTTATCTTATATTGCTGGAGATTACGCATCTTATGTATCGCCTGAAGAAGGGAATAAAAGTTTAGAGAAGTTTAAATGCTATTTAATGAACCTAAAGAAATGGAGGGAATCCCAGTATACTCATCCAGTTGTTAATAGCGTGTATTCTTATCTTGAAAAAGCCTCTTTAATAAAAGATTTGATTGATTCTTCAGTTGTAAAACTTAAGCAAAATGGGACTCTGTCGGATGATAAATTAAATGGCAATGAATATGAAAAAGTAATTGTGCGCTTTGTAATCATTGGTGGAACAAAAGAAACAACATATATCGTTGGACAAGATGACGGATTAATGAAAGCATATATAGCATACTACATGAGTACGAATCTCGGGGAGCCTTGTATTTGTTATCTTTCAGGAAAAGAAGATGTGATTTCAACCAATCATCCGAAGGGGATTATTGCTTCTAGTTATGGAGCTAAATTACTTTCGGCAAATGATAATCAAGGTTTTACATATCGAGGTAGGTATGAAACGGCAGAGCAAGCATGCGTAGTTGGATATAGTAGTTCCCAAAAAATTCACAATGCATTAACTTGGTTAGTAAAGAAACAAGGAATTTCTTATGGAAATACAGATAAACGTACTTATATTTGCTGGTGTCCAAAAGGTAAACAGATTCCGCAATATGATTCATTTTTTGGAGAGGAAGAGGAATCGGAGTACTCATATACGAAGGAGTTATATCGAAATAAACTATTTAAGACTTTACAAGGTTACAAAAATGAATTAAACGATGATGACCAAATTTTCATTCTTGGGTTAGAAGCAGCAACCACAGGGCGATTGTCAGTCACCTATTACAATGAATTAAATGCTTCAGATTATTTAACAAGAATAAAAAAATGGTATGAGAGTTGTATCTGGTATTTTCAAAGGTTTGATGAAAAAGGTAAATTATCAACAGAAGTAAAATCTCCCAATATAAGGGATATAGTTCGCTATGCCTATGGTGTGCAGCAAGGTGCCTACATCGATGTGAATGATAAGGTGATGAAAGAACATTCACAACGACTCATCCACTGGATGGTAGATGATCAACTTCTATCATTTGGGTTGATACAATCACTTGTGGAAAAAGCATCGAAACCGCTAGCATATTCTAGAGGAAATTGGGAACGAGTATTATCTACGGCATGTGCTGTGATTCATAAATATGTAAATGATAGAGGAGGAGATAGTAGAATGATTCTAGACACCTATAATACGAATCGAAGCTATGTATTTGGTCGATTGCTAGCAGTACTAGAAGCAGTTGAGAGATCTACATATGATCGAAAAGAAGGAAGGGAACCTAATGCAGTGCGCTTATGGAGTGCATATATTAATCACCCTGTAAAGACATGGGCCACACTTGAGGAATTATTAATTCCGTACTATCAAAAGTTAACAGTTGGGCAACGTATTTATTATAAAAGTATGGTTGCTGGGATTATTGGGACATTAGAGCAAGAAAATTCAGATGAGATGAATCGTAAATTAGATGAAAACTATTTATTAGGTTACTATTTACAACGAGCAGAATTATATAAATGCAAAGAAGTGAAAGGGAATGGTGAAGAAAATGACAGTGTTGAAGAATAAAATTGATTTTGTAGCATTGGTAACGGTGAAAAATGCAAATCCTAATGGTGATCCGTTAAACGGTAACCGACCAAGAACGACGTATACAGGAATTGGTGAGATTTCTGATGTATGTATTAAAAGAAAAATTCGAAATCGTTTACAAGATACGGGTGAGAAAATCTTTGTACAATCTAGTGAGCGTTCGGATGATGGATGTAAAAGTTTAAATGATCGTGTGGATGCTAATATTAAAAAATATAGTTCAAACGAAGAGTTTGCAACTCTTGCGTGTGATATTTGGATAGATGTACGTAGTTTTGGACAGGTATTTGCTATAAAAAAGGATAAAAAGGGAGAAGGGGTTTCTGTTGGCGTCCGTGGACCAGTCTCTATTCATCAAGCTAAAAGCATTGATGTTGTTGATATAAACAGTATGCAAATTACTAAAAGTGTTAATAGTGAAACAAAAGATAAGAAGAGTTCGGATACCATGGGAACAAAGCATATGGTAGATTTTGGGCTGTTTAAAATCAAAGGTTCTATTAATGTACAGTTAGCTGAGAAAACGGGTTTCACAACAGAGGATGCAGAGAAAATTAAAGAGGCATTAAGAACATTATTTGTAAACGATTGCTCTTCAGCAAGACCTGATGGAAGTATGGAGGTAGTGAATTTATATTGGTGGGAACACAGTAATAAAACTGGTCAATATTCTTCAGCAAAAGTTCATGATTTAGTTGTTGTAAGCAAGAAAGATGGTGTGACGATTCCAACAGATATTGGTGATTATGATATCGCAGTAAATGAATTAGAGGGCTTACAAGTTGAAGTAATTGAAGGGTTGTAGAATATGTATGACGAAGAAGATTATCTTATGTTATCAGGATTACAACATTTTTGTTTCTGCCGAAGACAATGGGCATTAATTCATATTGAACAACAATGGGAAGATAACTATCAAACGACAGCAGGAGAATTATTTCATCAGAATGCACATAATAGTTCGTCTTTTGAAAAACGTGGTAATACTATGATTGCCAGAGGCTATAAAATAGCCTCTGTGCAGCTTGGGTTATCAGGTGAATGTGATGTCATTGAATTTAAGTATGCAAAGAATGGAATAAACTTACATGGAATAGAGGGGACGTGGTCAGTTACCCCTGTGGAATATAAAAAGGGAAAACAGAAAGAAACTAATGAAGATGAAGTACAATTATGTGCCCAGGCAATGTGTCTAGAAGAGAAACTTCTAACTAATATTTCAAAAGGGTACCTATATTATGGTGAGACAAAGAGAAGAACAGAAGTTGTGTTTACAGAGGAACTGAGAAATACAGTGATTAGATATGTAACTGAGATGCATCAGTTAATCCGTAGAGGTTATACGCCAATTGTTAAAACATCTCCCAAATGTAAATCGTGTTCACTAAAAGAACTATGTGTTCCTAAATTGTGTAAAAACATAAATGTTAAAGATTATATAAAGAAACAAATAGAATAGAACGGAGGTGAAGCTAGATGAGAAAATTACTTAATTCACTATATGTTCTTTCAGAAGACAGTTACTTAACATTGGATGGAGAAAATATTGTTGTTGAAAATGGATCTAGCATAGCAGGGCGTTATCCATTGCATATATTGGAAAATATATTATGTTTTGGATACCGAGGAGCATCACCAGCATTGATGGGAGCTTGTGCAGATAAAAATATCGGACTTCACTTCTATTCGCCATATGGAAAGTTTTTGGCCAGGATAACTGGAAAGTCTTTAGGCAATGTATTGCTTAGAAAACAACAATATGCAATATCGAATGATAACGAAAGAAGTCTAGCGATAGTGAAAAACATGATGTTAGGGAAAATTTATAATTGTAGATGGAGTATTGAACGTACTCTAAGGGATCATGGGGAACGTGTAGATTATGAGGTGTTAAAAGCTATATCATTAGAGCTTAACGATGGATTAATCAAGGTTCAAGCAGCAACAGAAATTGATGGATTACGAGGAATTGAAGGTCAATTAGCAGCTAGATATTTTAGCGTTTTTGACAAATTAATCATCAATCAAAAAGATACATTTGAATTTATAACAAGAAATCGGAGGCCACCAGAGGATAATGTAAATGCTCTGTTGTCATTTGCTTATACAATTTTAGCCAATGACTGTGCAAATGCATTAGAAAGTAACGGTTTAGATGTATTTGTTGGATTCATGCATACAGATAGACCAGGTCGAAAATCCATGGCTTTAGATTTAATGGAAGAGTTAAGGGCTATATTGGCAGATCGGTTTGCATTAACTTTGATTAATAAGAAAGTAATAAAAGGCGACCATTTTGAAAGACAGCAAGATGGTGCAGTTTGGTTAAATGATGATGGCCGAAAAGTATTTTTTAAGGCATGGCAAGAAAGAAAAAAAGAAACAATAAAACATCCATTTTTAAATGAAAAAGTTGAATGGGGATTGGTTCCTCATGTTCAGGCATTACTATTAGCAAGAACAATTCGAGGAGATATTGACGAGTATCCACCATTCTTATGGAAGTAGGTGTGAGTTATTTTAGTGTTAATAACCTATGATGTTTCTACAATGAAATCGAGTGGGAAAACAAGGTTAAGAAAGTTGGCTAAAGAATGCGTTAATCATGGACAAAGAGTTCAAAATTCTGTTTTTGAATGTTCATTAGATGCATCTGAGCTATTACTTCTTAAAAATAAATTATTAAAAATAATTAATGAGTCAGAAGATAGTTTGCGCTTTTATTACTTAGGTAATAACTATAAAACTAAGATAGAGCATTTTGGAATTAAGGATAATTATGACCCAGAAGGTGTACTGATGCTCTAGTGCGAAAGGATAGTAAACATAAAATTACCAGGTCTTTCGCACTGAAAGTATTTATCAAATCAGACTGAATATAATCGAAAAGATGATTACAGATTAGTTTATTTATGCAAAGGTAATAAAACTTGTTTAATTTAAAGGGGTTATATTTGTCTGTTTTTGCAGTCGCTCCTTATACAGGAGCGTGGATTGAAATTCAAGATGTGTGTTAGCTTGAACGAGTAAATCTCCGTCGCTCCTTATACAGGAGCGTGGATTGAAATTTAATCACGATTCAAACAGAGTGTTATCCTCAAGTCGCTCCTTATACAGGAGCGTGGATTGAAATTTCACTTTTTGGCATAGACGCTTCCATTGCTTTGCGTCGCTCCTTATACAGGAGCGTGGATTGAAATTTTTACCACTACAACAGACGAAAACGGCATAGAGTCGCTCCTTATACAGGAGCGTGGATTGAAATTTTTAAAGGAATATCGTCAGATACAATGGGGGTAAGTCGCTCCTTATACAGGAGCGTGGATTGAAATAAATTATTGAAAATACAAACAAATTAAATCAAAGTCGCTCCTTATACAGGAGCGTGGATTGAAATTTCTTGTCAGCATCCGATACAGATACGCCACCTGAGTCGCTCCTTATACAGGAGCGTGGATTGAAATATGACCATACAAGCAGAAATTAATCGGTTGTCCGAATTACGTCGCTCCTTATACAGGAGCGTGGATTGAAATATGACTGTGTCAGTTTTCCATCCACCACGTTCCAGTCGCTCCTTATACAGGAGCGTGGATTGAAATCCCTTTCGATGATGGAATGTTGTTTACTTTTTCAAGTCGCTCCTTATACAGGAGCGTGGATTGAAATTCTACATGCCCTCCATGCCTTGCTATTATAGAAGGTCGCTCCTTATACAGGAGCGTGGATTGAAATTAGTTGTGGGTAAAATACTTTATTTGACATAACAGTCGCTCCTTATACAGGAGCGTGGATTGAAATATAATGTAAATAGTGTCACACATGGACAACATAGCGTCGCTCCTTATACAGGAGCGTGGATTGAAATAAATGGAAAGGTGGAATGAAGATGTATAATGGTGTCGCTCCTTATACAGGAGCGTGGATTGAAATAGAAAATTGTTTTTACAAGTCTTTAGAGTCAACAGTCGCTCCTTATACAGGAGCGTGGATTGAAATAGGCCGAAGTCAAACTAGAGAATCTTGCGCTAGAAGTCGCTCCTTATACAGGAGCGTGGATTGAAATGGCATCATACAAGCAAGACCTCAAGAAAGGTTGGGTCGCTCCTTATACAGGAGCGTGGATTGAAATTTAATGCTTCTTTGTCCATGTCATACTCTTTAGCTGTCGCTCCTTATACAGGAGCGTGGATTGAAATTTTTGCTCGCTTATAAAAATCTTTAGAAATCTCAGTCGCTCCTTATACAGGAGCGTGGATTGAAATTTTAGAAATACTTAAATTGAGCGTAAATGAGAGGTCGCTCCTTATACAGGAGCGTGGATTGAAATAAGTGTTGAGCTTGTAGGAAAGAATGGAGCAGGGGTCGCTCCTTATACAGGAGCGTGGATTGAAATATTAATTGTTAGCTTCTTTGTTGCTTCTCTTGCCAGTCGCTCCTTATACAGGAGCGTGGATTGAAATAAACCCTATGTATAAAATGTCATTGTGCTTGCACGTCGCTCCTTATACAGGAGCGTGGATTGAAATATCACAAGGCTTAAATAATTAAATGTAATCCCTGTCGCTCCTTATACAGGAGCGTGGATTGAAATATTATCCAAATAATAACGTATTAGCTATGTTTTACGTCGCTCCTTATACAGGAGCGTGGATTGAAATAAGAATCAACATCCCTGTATGTTTAAGCGAGATGGGTCGCTCCTTATACAGGAGCGTGGATTGAAATAAACCCTATGTATAAAATGTCATTGTGCTTGCACGTCGCTCCTTATACAGGAGCGTGGATTGAAATGACAGTTCGGCTCGATTGATTGCGAGTCTCTCTGGTCGCTCCTTATACAGGAGCGTGGATTGAAATCTTATATCACTATACAAGATCAAATTAACCTAAGTCGCTCCTTATACAGGAGCGTGGATTGAAATTAAAAAGCTTGTTTGGTGGACCTGCGAAAAAGGAGTCGCTCCTTATACAGGAGCGTGGATTGAAATTCTAACATAGTAGTAGTGGCATACTTAAATTTATGTCGCTCCTTATACAGGAGCGTGGATTGAAATATCGTCAAAAAAAGTAACATTTACTCCATCGTCAAGTCGCTCCTTATACAGGAGCGTGGATTGAAATATCGTCTTATCTGATTCATCAATGAAGTAAAGATGTCGCTCCTTATACAGGAGCGTGGATTGAAATTTTATGCCGAGTACCTCGCATACATCTTTTAAGACGTCGCTCCTTATACAGGAGCGTGGATTGAAATTCCGAATCGTAAGAAGGTTAATACTGCATTAGGAGTCGCTCCTTATACAGGAGCGTGGATTGAAATGTCAACTAACTTTGAGCTTGCGTCTGCTTCTGCCGTCGCTCCTTATACAGGAGCGTGGATTGAAATTTGAAGAACTAAGTAAGCCACATATGCACTACTGTCGCTCCTTATACAGGAGCGTGGATTGAAATTTAGTCTCCTTAGTTGAATAACACTTACTGTTATGTCGCTCCTTATACAGGAGCGTGGATTGAAATTTCTAGGAGGTGGACTATGGAATTTCCAATTATGCGTCGCTCCTTATACAGGAGCGTGGATTGAAATAGCTTTAGATAGATCATCGACATATCTCATAGCATGTCGCTCCTTATACAGGAGCGTGGATTGAAATATGGTTGGAGACATACTAGATTGCGTAGTTACGTGTCGCTCCTTATACAGGAGCGTGGATTGAAATCGACTAATGAAGATACGAAACTAAAATTTAATAAGTCGCTCCTTATACAGGAGCGTGGATTGAAATTTCTGTTAATGGCTCATAATCGTTTAAAACGTTGCGTCGCTCCTTATACAGGAGCGTGGATTGAAATGCAAAGATGGAACACTCTTTGATGGAGAAGAGATGTCGCTCCTTATACAGGAGCGTGGATTGAAATGTAAATGTGAAGACCATTTTCGTATCAATGGAATGTCGCTCCTTATACAGGAGCGTGGATTGAAATTGCTAAATCACCACAAATGATAGGAGCCTTGCCAGTCGCTCCTTATACAGGAGCGTGGATTGAAATGTCTAAAACATCTTGCACGGCTACTGTACTGTCGTCGCTCCTTATACAGGAGCGTGGATTGAAATATCATCTTCGTCTAATGCATACAGTGTCAATGCAGGTCGCTCCTTATACAGGAGCGTGGATTGAAATAAAAGATTGTTGAGAAGATGGAAGTAACAGGAAACTTCGCTCCTTATACAGGAGCGTGGATTGAAATTCACTCTTACAAAACGAAAACTCAGCCCTACTTGGTCGCTCCTTATACAGGAGCGTGGATTGAAATGATAATAAGTGGAAGAGTATTGAAGTCGCTCCTTATATGGGAGCGTGGATTAAAATCAGGTTACTTGTACTGTCGCTGCACAAATCATAAAGTTGCGACCTTATACAGGAGTGTGGATAGAAATTCTGTGCACTATAGTCAAGCAGGTGGACACAAATTGTAAAGAATATCTGAGAGCAGTTGCCTAGGCCTGCTCCCAGCATAGTTTTTCTTTTTCATTAGGTGTCATCATTCCAAGTATTCCATGTGATCTCTTGGAGTTGTAGAATCCCTCAATATATTCAAATACTGAAAGTTGAAGTTTCTTAAGAGAGTGATACGTTCTACGGTTGGTTTCTTCTTTCTTTAGGTATTTAAAGAAACATTCGCAGCAAGCATTATCAAAAGGATAGCCTTTTTTGAGAAGGATTATACGACATTAAGAGAATCAAGCAGTTGCCCAAAAGCAAAAGCAGTATACTGTGATCCTCGATCAGAGTGAAACATAAGTCCATAAGGAGCATTACGTTTGTTATAAGTCTTGTGAATAGTAGTCATTACTAGGTCTACATCAGGTTCACCTGATATATGCCAGGAGACTACTTTTCGAGAAAGCAAATCCGTGACAACACAGAGATAATACCATTTGCCTTGTACTTTGATGTATGTAAAGTCGCTTACCCAGACAAGATTTGGTGCCTTTTGCTGGAACTCTTGCTGAAGGTGATTGATACAATCCCCATTTATTTGATGTTTATGAGGATGATATAGCTTATCAGTAGACATTCGTGGTAAATTCAGTGTTTTTATCAGTCGGTACACTCGTCCGACGCTGACGTTAATGCCATAGTCACGTTTCAGAACAAAGCAGATTTTGTATGCACCAAGGCGTTTATTGTAGTCTGCATAGATGTGAAGAATCTTAGAGGTAATCTCTTGATTCTCTTTTGTTCGTTCAGTAGGTTCTGATAACTTAGAAAAAAGTATCTTAGAAAACTGTAAAGGGCAAAATAATGTAATTTAGACATCTGTAAGGTACTCTAAGGCAGAAGAAATTATATATAATACATGTAAATAATGTATAAAGGATCTTAATATTATATGGAGGCTGAGTATGTATAAATATGAAAAGATGGCGAAGCTTATAGAAAGTTATTTACTAAAGAATACTAATAAGAAGGAATCTGTTTTATTAAGTGCTTTAGAGGTCCGAAAAATAGACGGAATGGATAGCATATGCCCTAATACATGTTATGATAATGTATGTAGAGCTATGGATGCGGTTAATATATTTCCATCAATATATATAACTGGAAAAAGAGCAAGTTCAACATATACATTGCAATACAATCTGAATATAATGAAGTAGGAAATGTGTGACTATTATACATTAGTATAGGAGAATTATTATAAAAAGAAATTTAAACATTTATTATTTTTACAACAACTAAAAGGAATTGGAAATACTACAATAAATAAGAGTTATTGCACTATAGTCAAGCAGATAGATACGTTTTACAGAAAATGTAACACTATTAATACAATTCAACACAGATGTATTCTAAAATTACCTGAAGATAATTTTTTTCGATTGAACCAAGAGAGCAAAGTAAAAAGTATCTTGAAGATACTTTTTATTGATGAAAAAGAGCAAGACGTTTCAATTTCACTATAGTCAAGCAGGTAGACACGATTTTTTCAATAAATGTGGTACTGTCAAATGATTCAACACAGTTTTTATAATAAATTCTAAAGTCTCCTGAAGATACTTCTACGAGTGATCAAGAGAGTAAATCAAAAAGTATCTTGAAGATACTTTTATGGATAAAAAGAGCAAGACAAAAATCTCTTTAAACTTGGTCTAAATATAACATATAAGTTAAGTAAAAACTGGAACAGTTTTAATTGCCTAAAGAGCTAAAATCGTCCAGAAAATCAAAGGTGCCATATATTCCAAGAGATACAAGGATATTGTTGTAAAAAAGTTGCCAAGAAATTTCATATATGAGCCCAATATACTAGTGGAAAAATGTATTTAAAAATGCAACACTCGCTGAAATATATAACATAAAGTTTAATTAGTGCAATGGTATTACTTTTGAACGTTATCAAATATTTTACAGGAAATTGTATGGAACAAGACAGAAGAAATAAAACAGTTACAGGCAAGATTACTAGAATGTAACATAGTTTTAGAAAAGAATTCTGAATACATGAAAAACCATGAAAAATAATGAAATATAAATAGTTAGTTTTCAAATCATGACTATAAGGATAAAGTTTATAAATGGCATTTATGATGAGGGTAAATTTATGGAATCATTTATGGAAGAAAATAAATAACTATAATAACCTTTAAAAACAAAAGGATATACTTGGATAAGTTTGATATACTGTAGATATGGCACAATATTATCCATTATAGTAAGGGGGAATAGTTATATTAACACTAGGTATCTTTATATTTATTATTTTATGTATTAAGAATGCGTCTGAGCCTACAATACCAGCAGAGTATCATAACAACTGGAAATTAGAGTCCAAAGATGCTCAAAAGGTCTCTTTTGGCAAGATGTCAAGGCGACAATATTTTAAGAATATGAGGAATGGAAAGTACAAATAGGATAAATGTTCTTTTTAATAGTAGTGAATTTTGATATAATAACCTTTATATAAGGTGTTGCTTAATCGCAATGCCTTTTTGATTTGCACGAAAGTAGAGCAAATGAAAGAATTAAATAGATTAATGATGGTAGATAGGGGAGCGCTTCAAAAGTATCTTTTTTTTCTTTGAGCACCAGATATGGTACTAATTTGATAGATGTAAGTATCATAGAGTCATCTTGATTCATTCGAATCTGTCCATAAGTATCATTATATTCAATATTTTTATTAACTGCAATCATAGAATCCTTAAGTGATTAATACCTCCATGGACGATTTTTAACTATCAAGAAAACATGTAAGCTTTTGTATTAATTGCAATAAACTTCATTCTTGCTGACTTCCAGCGGAAACATTTAGGTAGCATTACTAATTTTCTTACAAGAATCATTACAGAATAGGGAGTATGTAAAACAGAACCTATAGCAAGACTATTGTATCTTGTGGCCTTCTGTTAGGTAAGGATTGTATTTTTGGGAATAACTAATTCAATACCGCTTAGTACAACATAAAGGTATTATAATATATAGAGATGTGCTGTATTTTATATGTAAGCGACACCATGAAATCCTTGATATATAAGGTTATGGTGAGATGTATATAGAGACTATCAAAAGTTCCCAACAATGAAGAGTTTGGAGAAATAAAACCCAGAGATAATGCGTGGTTGAAGACTTCGAAGGGGTGCTTACTACAACAAATGCATATAAAGTTACGGTGTATTATACACTCTACTGACGGCTTGGTTTCGGAAGACAACTAGATAATGGGAAGAAAATAAGGACTTTTTTCAGTAGAACACTGAGAAAGAGTCCTTTTTCTATGTTCGTTTTATATGGCAATCACCGAGTATCGCTTTGTCACCGCATTGCAATTCGGGGTGTGCAACACATTCGAACTAAAATAGTTTTGGAAAAGTATATTTTACGAACGAGGAACCTGTACATTTGTTACCGGAATTTTATGAATAACATATAGTTAAAAAGTGCTGCATTCTTGTATGATTTTATACATAAAAGCACCACTTCTGTGAATTATGCTTTAGAGGGGAAGATATCGATTCATTAAATTAATAAATTGCTGTGCCGGTTTACTCAAAGGTTTGTCTTTACTGTAGATCAAACTGATAGAGGTAGATATTTTAGGGGTAATTTCAACAATTGCTATATTGGAATTTGCAGGTTTAATTATTGGCATCTGTGTTAAAAGTGCAATTCCAGCTCCTTTTTCAACCATTGCAATTATGTTTTCACTTCTTCGCCCAGTATATCCTATAGTTGGTTCAAATCCAGCCTTATGACATTCATCTACGCATAGTTGATACATGAAGGTTTCACTTGATAGCAGAAGAAAAGTTTCCTTAGATAATTCTGATAGATGTATATTTGTTCGGTTGGCGAATGGGTGAGAAATGGGTATAACAGCAGCAAGGCTGTCTTCTGAAAACAAAACGTGCTGAAACTTTGAACAGATATCATCGCTGCTTCGGATAAATGCAAGCTCTAACTTATGATTTTCTATCATGTCAATTAATTGAATAGAGTCATTTTCAATCAAATTTAGAGCAAAGGAAGGATTTTCCTGTTTAAATTGGAATAATAGATCAATGATGCTATATTGAGACATTGATGGAATAGAACCAATGGATAAGGTTCCATAAATACTACGTTTATAGTTTATTAACGCTTCCTGGTAGGTAGTTTGAATTTGAGTCATTTGTATAGCATAAGGTAAAAAGATTTCTCCAAATTTACTCAAAGATATATTACGTGTATTGCGCGTAAAGAGCTGTACTCCTAATTCTTCTTCAAGTAATTTTATGTGTCTTGAGAGAGAAGATTGGGAGATATAAAGGTAATCTGCCGCTTGCAAATAGTTTTTTATATCAGCTAGTACTACAAATTCTTTTAGATAATTCAACTCCATAATTTTCACCTCAGAGATCATATGTAATTTATGCATATCTTACATAAATTATAAAAGAAAGCGGTTTGATTGTCAATTTTGTATAAGATATAATTACTATTGTAAATAAATTGACAAAAAACTAATAAAGTGACACGTGTAAGAAAAGTGAAAGAACATTTTTATGTGCACAATAATAAACGTAAGGAGAGAAAAATGATTATTGATGCAAATATGTATTGGTTTCCAGAGGAATTATTTGACGATGAAGAATTGATGAGGCAATTTTTATCAGAAATCCCGTCAGAATATGGTTGGTATGGACATTTGGATATGATAGAAGGTTCTAATGACTTGAAACAGATTGTGTTAGAAAAGCCAAAAGGATATCAGAATCTGAATTATGCACAACATGACTATGTATTAGAAAATCAGATAAGAGACTTAGATGAGGCAGGTGTAGACAAAGCTATTTTAAAGGTTCCTTGTTGTCAGGAATGGATGAGCCTATCTATGTGTAGATATTTTAATAATAAAATAGTTGAACATGCAACTAAAAGTAATGGCAGATTGATTCCATTGGGGATTATCCCTCCATATCCATGTCAAGAAAACCTAGATGAATTAGTGAGATGTTATGAAAAACTTCAAATGAAAGCAATTCAAATGTCAGCGCACTATGGAGATGTGTATTTGGATGACGATAGATTTTCTACCTTTTTCGAAAAGGTAAATGAACTAAAAATGACTGTATATGTTCATCATACCCCTGTTCCTATAGAGTATCAATCATTCTATGAATATAACAATGTTAGAAGATCTTATGGCAGATGTGTGGATCAGGGATTAGCAATAGGCAGAGAATTATTCAGTGGATTTTTTGAAAAATATCCCAATATTAAATTTGTACATTCTATGCTAGGTGGTGGTTTTTATGCAATCAGTAATATGATGTTTCCTCACAAAGCTAAAAAAGAATCAGTACATCGATTCAAATCAGATAATGAGGATATTAAAGAGCATTTTATTAATAATATTTATTTTGAAATGTCACATGCACAGCCATGGGGAGAAAAACAATTAAAATGTGCTATTGATGTGCTAGGTGCAGATCATGTAATTTTTGGAACATCTTATCCGGTACGCAAAGAATGGCTAATAGAAGGTGTTGAATTCGTAAGAAGGCTAGACATCTCAGAGATGGAAAAGGAGCTTGTCTTAGGAAAAAATGCAGAGAAATTATATTCTGTTTACCCTAAATGAAAGGAGAATAAAATGTTTCGTTTAAACGCAGAAGGTAATTTTATACAAGAAAAAATTTCGGGTGTTACAGAAAGCTATGTGCAGATCGGTTTCTCTCAACAAGCGATGTATTATTCTCCAGTACATAAAAATAAAGTAAGTCATATTGGTGTAATCTTAATGCATTGTGATCAAAATTATATGGCTTTAAATATGGGGCTTCAACTGGCAGCGCATGGATATCAAGTTCTGGCATGTGATTCGGAATTCGGAGAAATCGAGAATAAATTCAAGATACTAAATAAGGCAATGAAGTTCCTTAGAAAAAATGTAGGCGCTGAAAAAGTCATTTTGATGGGCCATAGCGGTGGAGCAACATTAATGACTGCTTACCAGAGTATTGCAGAAAATGGAGCACATATATATCAAGGACCAGAAAAATTGTATAGAACGACTATTGAAGAGGAATTGATACCTGCTGATGGGCTTATGCTAATAGACGCAAATTACGGTAATGGTCCAATGACTTTACTCAGTTTGGATCCTGCTGTAATTGAAGAAGGGAATGGCATGAAGTTGGATCCGGAGTTTGATATATTTGATTCCAAAAATGGATATGATCCACAGGGGGCTCACTATAGTCCATCATTTATTAAGAAATATTTTAAAGCCCAAGCAGCTAGAAATGAGAAACTAATTAATAAAGCACTGGATAGACTTACAATCATTAAAGCGGGGAAAGGCTACTACGCAGATGATGAACCCTTTGTTATTACAGCGGGTAATCAACCGAAACCCAATAATAGACTGATACCGCAAGACTTACATTTACTAAGTCATACAAAAGGTACATATGACCTATTGCATGGTGATGGGAGAATTACCAATGAGAGAATTTCATGTGTAAGAACAGCGGAAATAGACAGATGTTTTTCTAGTTATTTTAACTTAGGAGCAAATGTAACTACGGTAAAAGGATTTTTGAGTTCTCAAGCTATCAGAACAACAAGTGATTTCATGGTTAGAGAGGACGGTTTGACAGATGTAATCTGGGAGTCGAGCTATGCATCGCCTATATCAAATATATCTGCTGTGTCTGTACCACTTTTAACGATAGGGTTAACAGGAAGTTATGAATATCTGGCATCGGAAATGATATATGAAAAAGCAAAAATGAAAGATAAAACAATCGCATTTGTACATGGTGCGGGACATATGTTTAGTCCAAATCATCAAGCAGAATCTGTATATGGGATTTTTGGAGATACAGAAAAAGTTTTATATGAATATATGTCAGATTGGATGATAAGATTTGCATAAATAATTTTTAAGAAAGGAGTAGAAAATGTATACTTTAGAAGGCAGAACTTGTGTATTCGCCGGTGCAACAGGTGGCGATGGTGTTGAAGCAGCAAAGGCGCTTTGCAGAGGCGGAATGAATGTAGTTATGATGACACATCAACTGCAGCAGGCGGAAAAAGTCATGGATGAAATAAATCATGAAAACTACAAAGGCAAGGCATATGTGGTGCTGGATGGATTATGCCAACAACCGCCCAAAACAGATGAAGAAGTTTTTGATGAAATCTATGAAAAATTTGGTTCTATTGATGTGATCATTTGCAACACCGGTGATGATGGATTTGAGGATAGTATAGATTTGGTTGATACAAAGATGCTATTACACAGTATTGATCATTTGGTGGGGGGCAGTTTTTCTATGTTGAAAAATGCACTTCCATATCTTAGGAAAAGCAAGGCCGCACGTGTTATTTTTATGACAACAGTGGAAGGTGTAAAAGGTGGAATATTAGAAAGTTTCACTAATGCAGTAGCAAAGGGGGCAGTGCTATCACTTACTAAAAACTGTGCTGCAAGATTGGCTAAAGAAAATATAAATGTGAATTGTATAGCTAAAGGAGCTATAGAAAGATTGAAAGCTTGTGGAATTCGAGGTGAAGAGCAATTGCAGAAAAAAGATACCAGATCTTTCATGAGCGCAATACCAATAGGTAGAATGGGAACTGCAGAGGATTTGGCACAGGCGGTTTGTTATCTTGCAAGTGAAGAGATTTCATTTACAACAGGAACTGTGTTGGATTTGAGTGGTGGTATGAACTTAATGTAATAGATTTTAAACCCAAAGGGTTAAAATAAAGGAGGTACTATGTATGAAAAGAAAAAGATTTACAGCATTATTATTATGTGTAGCAATGACAATGTCACTTTTAGTAGGATGTGGGAAGGATGCTAAAAGTGAGCAAACAACGACGCCAGCGGAGACCACTGATGCTGCAAAGAATGCAGTTGCACCAACAGCTGACACATCCAAAAAAACCACAGCAAATAGTGATGAGCAATATGATAAAGTTGCTATCGGTATGATCAGTGATCCAAAGGATCTATCACCAACAGCTATGAATGGTGATAACAGTAAATTATTCATTTATTACAATTTTTATGAAACACTATTTGATTTTAGAGACAATGAATATGTCCCTATTCTTGCAAAAGGATACACAAAAGTTGATGATTTACATTGGGATGTAGAAATTTATGATTATATTCATGATACTGATGGAAATAATATTACAGCCGATGACGTTGTATTTTCTATCAATCAGTTAGTGGCTTCAGGAAATGCATTTAAGTATGATGTATTTAAAAGCGTTGAGAAGGTTGATGATTATACAGTTAGATTTACATGGAATTCACCAGTTGAATCTTTAGGAGCATTGGAATGGCCATGGTGTCGAACTTGCATCTTTTCAAAGAAAGCATATGAGAATGGTAATTTTTCAGATGCTCCTGTTGCAACAGGTCCTTATAAAGTTACCGAGTTTGTTTCTGGGTCACGCTGTGTACTAGAAGCAAATGATAACTACTGGCAGAAAGATGAATTAAGAGATGCAGAACACCTTGCTAATGTAAAGACAATAGAATATGACGTTATCACAGAAACATCTCAACATGTTATTGCTCTTAGCACAGGGCAGATTCAGTATTCAGAATATATTCCAAGTGAAAATCTCGCAGATTTTTCAGATGGTGGCCAGTATGCGGATAGTAATGATGTATACATATCTCAGGGTAGTGGTTTGTATATGTTAATGTGTAACAATTATGCAGGAAAACTTACAGCAGATGTAAACCTTCGAAAAGCAATTTACTATGCACTTGATAATAGTGCTATTGAAGCAGCAACTGGTAACACAGTGGCAGCTAAAGCATTAGGAACCGCTTTCTTTAGTGATTATTATGCGTCATGGGAAGAAGATCCTGATAATTATATGGCTATTTACGATCTTGAAAAGTCAAAAGAATACCTTGAAAAGTCAAATTACAAGGGAGAAGTTCTGAAATTGTTAGCACCAAGCGATGAAACAATTAAAGCTATGATGACAATGATGCAGTCCTTACTGCTTCAGGCTGGAATTAATGTAGAAATTGTTGCAGAAGAAGCAGCTCTTGCTCAGACAGATATGCTTGATTCTACAAAATGGGATTTGCTTATTTCTCAAATTGGCGGTGGATCACAGGTAGGTGAATGGAATCGTCCTATGAATAATAAGGAGTTTGGTACAGAATATAATATGGCATTTATTTCAGATGATACCTTACAGAAAAAATTATTAACAGTAAATTCAATTGCAGGTCATACAGAAGAAAATGAAACCGATATGGTGAAGTATATTCTGGAAAATGGATATTATTATGCATTATGTTCACCGGCAACCAATGCAGTTTATAGTGAAGATTTTGCTTCTCTAGTTTATCGTGAGAGTGAATTCCTTCGCCCAGGTGCATGTGATTACTATCTTAAATAGTATTCTTTAAAATATCGGTATCCGTTCTTCACGCTTATATCATGGAAGTATCGGATACCGTTATTTTGGCCTAAGCCTTCGAATGGAGAAAAATATGGGAAAATATATTTTAAAGCGATTATTGTGGATGATTTTCATCGTGTTGGGAACAGCGCTAGTTATTTTTACAATTCTTTATTTTACACCTGGAGATCCTGCAGTTGTGATAGCGGGTGGAAATGCAAAGGCAGAGGATGTAGAAAGACTTCGGCACATCTTAGGATTGGATCAGTCTTACTTAGCGCAACTTAAAGATTTTATGGTAAATACATTTCTAAAGTTCGATTTAGGAACATCGTGGGTATATAGTAAACCGGTTCTAAATGAGTTGATGGTTAGACTGCCACGAACTTTAATTATTGGATTATCAGCTATGGTGTTGAACCTTGCAATTGGTTTACTGATGGGGATTTTTTCTGCAACCCATGAAGGAAAATGGCGTGATTCGCTTACGATGGGGATTGCGATGGTGTTTATTTCTTGCCCAGATTTTTGGGTAGCACTTATGATGATTTTATTATTTTCTTCAAAACTTGGTTGGCTTCCGTCCTATGGAATTGGTGGTCCACAATATTATATTATGCCAATTATCTGCAGCGCACTTGGAGGAATCGCAGTAAATGCAAGACAGACACGTGCTAGCATATTGGGAGTATTTAGAGAAGATTACATAACAACGGCAAGAGCTAAAGGACAAAAAGAGCGCAAGGTTGTATTCCGCCATATGCTTCCAAATGCTTTAATGCCAATTATTACCTCCATAGGTAATGGGTTTGCACGAGTGGTTGCTGGATCAGCTGTAATAGAAAGTGTATTTTCTGTGCCAGGGGTTGGCTTATATCTTTTAACGGCTATTAATAGCAGAGATTATCCAGTAGTTCGTGCATGTGTCCTGTTTTTTGCAGTATTTACAGCCATTGCAATGTTGCTGGTAGATTTAGTATATGCATTCGTTGATCCAAGAATTAAGGCGCAGTATTCAAGTGCAAGAAAGGGGACGAAAAAATGAAAAAGGAAAAGCAAACCTCGCTTTTTGCAGAAACGATGCAAAGAATATGGGCAAATCCAGGTGCTAAAGTAGGTATTATACTATTAAGCCTTATTGTTCTGGCATGTGTATTTGCACCTATTATTGCTCCCTATGGATTAAATGAAATGGATATTAAGAATATGTTTAAAGGACCTAGTATGAAGCATATATTGGGGACAGATGCAATGGGAAGAGATCTTTTCAGCAGACTTTTGTATGGAGGACGTTATTCTCTGGCTTTAGGCATTTGTGCAGCAATCGTCGGTTCCGTTATCGGCACGATTATTGGTAGTGTAGCTGGATATTTTGGTGGAAAAATTGAAACGATACTTATGCGTTTTATGGATATCTGGTCTTCATTACCAAGTATGCTATTATGTATATTGATATCTGCTGTTTTAGGCGCAGGCTTTTTTAACACAGTACTTGCACTTTCTATAGGGAATGTTCCAATCGGAGTTCGACTGATACGTGGACAAATTTTATCTGAACGGTCAAAAGAATATTTAGAAGCAGCAGAGTCTATTAATTGCTCAAAAATTAGCATTATGTTTCGACATTTATTGCCTAATGTTATTTCTCCTGTAATTGTAGATGCAACTATGGGAATCGGTATGACAATTACAATGGCAGCAGCACTTTCTTACATCGGTCTTGGCGTACAGCCGCCAATACCAGAGTGGGGGGCAATGCTTGCTGATGCGCGTACTCATATATTGAATTATCCATACTTAATTATGTTTCCAGGATTATTTATTGCAGCAACCGTTTTAGCAATCAACTTGATTGGTGATGGATTAAGAGATGCAATGGATCCGAAGTTGAGAAAGTAGAGGAAAAGAAAATGAGCGAAGATAAGAAATTTCTTTCTGTACGAGATCTGGAGGTAGTTTACACATCTGGTAAAAAGATTGTACAAGCTGTTAATAAGGTTTCATTTGACTTGGATAGGGGGGAAACATTGGCACTTGTTGGAGAAACAGGAGCAGGGAAAACAACAATTGCAAAGGCGATTTTAGGAATACTTCCAAATCCTCCATCAAAACTACTGGGTGGTGAAATATGGCTAGATGGTGAAGAACTACTGGGTATGTCAGATGAGAAAAAATTAAAAATTAAAGGCGAAAAAATAGCAATGATTTTTCAGGATCCCATGACTGCTCTGAATCCATTGATGACAGTTGGGGACCAGATTGCAGAAGGTCTTCTTTTACATAATGATTATACAAAAGAAGATGCAGTGATGAAAGCTGAGGAAATGCTAGAGATGGTAGGTATTCCGAAAGCTCGTTATGTAGAATATCCGTTTGAATTTTCTGGTGGAATGAAACAAAGAGTAGTCATTGCTATGGCGCTTGCTTGTAATCCATTACTGCTTTTGGCGGATGAACCAACAACTGCATTGGATGTTACAATTCAAGCTCAAGTATTGGATTTGATTAAGGATTTGCGGCAGAAACATAATACATCCATGATTTTAATTACACATGACCTGGGTGTAGTTGCAGAAACAAGTGACAATGTTGCAGTAGTTTATGCTGGAAAAATTATAGAATACGCATCAAAAAGAGAACTATTTTTAGCACCTAAACATCCTTATACAGTTGGATTGTTTAATTCTCTGCCTAGCATGACGAGAGGACAGAAAAGACTGAAACCAATTGCTGGTTCACCACCTGATCCTACATGTTTACCAAAAGGATGTGCATTTGCAATAAGGTGTCCATATGCAACAGAAGCATGCAGCAAGGAGGATATTCCTCTTATGGAGGTAAGCGATGAACATTATTGCAGGTGCTGTAATCTGAAGGAGGGAAAAGATGTCATTAATTGAAGCAATTCATTTGAAAAAGTATTTTAAAGTCCCTACAGGATTAAATCATGCTGTGGATGATGTTTCTTTTACCATAGAAAAAGGTGAAACACTTGGTGTTGTTGGAGAATCTGGGTGTGGAAAGAGTACATTAGGAAGAACCTTGATTCATCTTCAAGATGCAACAGATGGACAGATTTTATTGAATGGGCAAGATATCACCAACTTAAAAGGTAATGATTTGAAAAAAGTTCGTGAGAAAATGCAAATAGTATTTCAAGATCCATATTCCAGTTTGAATCCTAGAATTCGTATTGAATCTACAATCATGGAACCGTTAAAGCATTCAGGAAAATATAAAACAAAATCTGAATTAAGAGACCAGACATATAGACTGATGGAACTTGTTGGTATAGATGAAAGATTAAGAAAGTCTTATCCACACGAATTAGATGGTGGACGCAGACAGAGGGTGGGTATTGCCCGAGCATTAGCGTTAAATCCGGAATTTATAGTATGTGATGAGCCAGTATCTGCATTAGATGTTTCTATTCAGGCGCAGGTATTGAACTTACTTATGGATCTACAGGATAGAACTGGGGTTGCATATATGTTCGTAACACATGACTTATCTGTAGTAAGACATATTTCTAATGCTATCTGTGTTATGTATCTGGGACAGCTTGTGGAAAAAGCAGCTACAGAAGATCTTTTTGCTCATACGCTTCATCCATATACCAAGGCCTTGTTATCTGCGATACCTTCCACAGATATTAATCATCCAATGCAGCGTGTACAATTAAAAGGTGAGATTACTTCACCTATTAATCCAGAGCCTGGATGTCGATTTGCAATGAGATGTCCGTATGTAACGGAAAAATGCAAACAGCAGCAAAAACTGGAAGAGATAGAACCAGGGCATTTCGTTGCATGCTGTAGAGTTAAAGAAATTAATTAGACGTAGGTAGGAAAAACAGATGAAGGAAAAATCAAACGCTTTCTTAGAATATGAACCAATTGGTAAATTGATGAGAAAGTTTACTATACCATGCGTAATCTCGCTGGTTGTAGCAGCATTATATAACATTGTGGATCAGATATTTATTGCCAATGCATCATACCTTGGATCTTATGGAAATGCTGCAAATAATGTTGTATTTCCACTTACGGTCGTAGCACTTTCTGTTGCTGTTTGGATTGGAGATGGATGTTGTACTTTTGTTAGTATTTGTTTAGGTGCAAACCGTAAAGAAGATGCCCACCGTAGTATTGGAAATTCTATCATATTATGTGTAGCAATTAGCTTAATTTTGATGGTCATTTATTTGACTTTTCAGAATGCCATTATCACAATGTTCGGTGGAAGAGTAAATGAAGAAACGTTTACTCTGTCCAAAGAATACTTTTTCTTTATCTCATTAGGGATTCCCTTTTTTATGTTTGGTCAGATGATGAACCCTATCATCCGATCAGATGGGAATCCTAAATTTGCAATGATTTCAACTATACTTGGTGCTGTAATCAATATTATTCTGGATCCTATTTTTATTTTTGTATTTAAATGGGGAATGATGGGTGCAGCAGTAGCAACTGTTGCAGGCCAGGCATTTACAGCGGCACTTGCTATTTGGTATATTTTTCATATAAAAGCAGTTAGTATAAAAAAGAGTAGTTTTGTATTATCAACAGCCTTAATGAAAAAATTTCTCCCACTTGGTATGACCAGTTTTTTATCTCAGATTTCAATTGTAGCTTCTATGGCAGCTATGAATAATATGATTTTGATATATGGAGCAAAGGATGCAATTTTTGGGTTAAAAGAATATGCACAAATTCCAATGGCAGTGATTGGAATTGTAATGAAATTTTTCCAGATTGTCATTTCAGTCTGCGTTGGCCTTTCAGCAGGATGTATCCCAATTGTTGGATTTAACGTTGGTGCTGGTCAAAATGGGCGTGTAAAGGAACTGTTTAGAAAATTATTATTAAGCGAGTTGATACTGGGGATTGCGGCACTTTTAATAGTGGAGGTATTTCCGGCTCAGTTAATCGCTATCTTTGGTGCATCAAAAGAAAGTGTATACTATACAGAATTTGCATTAAAGGTATTTAGAATATATTTGTGTATGTTTCCATTAGCATTGATTAATAAAGCTTGTTTCATTTTTACTCAGGCATTAGGAAAAGCAAAACAATCCGCATTATTATCTTTTCTAAGAGAGGTTGTATTTGGTGTAGGTTTTGCACTCCTGTTACCCAAAATATTTGCGCTAGATGGTGTTTTATATTCTATGCCAATATCCGATTTTATTACATTTGTATTTACTGCAGTTTTGATTTTAGGTATCTTAAAAAAATTGGAAAAAGGAAATGAATATAGCTGATATAGTAGTTGCATCAAGCAGTGAAAAAACTTTAAATATATACACGATTTCAAAATTAGTATACTGAGATACTTTTATATAAGGAAGAGGCCACAATGATGGTTCCTATTGGTTGCCATAACATGATTACCATTGAGTTAATGTCAGAGACACCATGATGTTAGAAGCATTGGTCGAAATATAGTCCAATGCTTCTTTTATTGCGGACAGCACGTTATAGAATTCCGCTTCTGCTTAAGAATACAGAAGAGTTAATTCTAGAACTGTTATGAATATCATTCCTGCTTTAATCAGTGGCGTGGTTTCTTAGTCCAGTACTATGATTACAAGAATGCATTGATATACTTCGTTGCTTTAAACAATGGGTTAGAGTCATTCTGGTTTTACAGGGTTGTAGGAGTGGATAATGAAACTCGGGAAAAAAGTCCGAAAACTGTAAATATGAAAGGAGTAGAAGAGCCTATACTCGAGATATAATGATGATATTTAAAGTAGAAATTTTTAATATTGACGAAGCAAGACAACTTGTAAAAATCACAGAAAAAATGAATGGTGATGTGGACTTATCTTATGGAAGTTACATAGTAGATGCAAAGTCAATAATAGGTGTAATATCTTTAATTGGAGGTCATAAATTGGAACTTAGGATTCACGGAGAGTTAACTCCCGAAGTAGAACTACAATTACAAAAGTTTATGAAGAATATGAATATGCCTCCAGTACAGAATTAGTTAGCGTCAATCTGATATAGAGAAAATGTAATGGTATAGTAGTCTTGTAACCTCTCCCAAGTAGTAGATAATATATATAAAATAAGAATGTTTGCATTGTTTAGATTTGTAAACTGAACTTTCTTAAGTAAATTATTGATTATTCAATATAAAGAAAAGTAATAATATGTGTGCTCTCCCCCTCTTGCATAAATTAATATTATTGTTATTAGGAGTGTTACAAGATTACTATACTATTACATGATTAGCACCTTCAGGGCATAAAAACTACTTGCTTGTTGATACTTGGTGGTTTAGATCACCCCAAAATGGTATAGATTTGATTATAAATGATAGGTAAAATCTTTTTATTCCAAAACAGACTTAATCAAAGAGAAAAATTGAATTTTTAATTTTTCTCTTTTTTTTTATAATTTAGCTATTAGGAGGACCCAAGAATGCAAATATTAGATTTGAGATCTGCCATAGAGTCTCTTAAAAAATATCCAGGGCAACTGATAGAAACTGATATAGAAGTAAATCCAGAGGCTGAACTTTCTGGTGTATATCGTCATGTTGGTGCAGGTGGTACCGTAATGAGACCAACCAAGATTGATGGCCCTGCTATGATTTTCAATAATGTAAAGGGACATCCAGATGCAAAAGTACTCATTGGATTATTAGCAAGCAGAGAAAGAACAGCAAAGTTACTGGGTTGTACAAAGGAGGAGTTAGGTAAGATTTTAGGCGAAGCTGTGTTAAATCCTATACAACCTGTGGTTTCTACAGCTGCAGCTCCTTGTCAGCAAATTGTGCACAGAGTAGAGGATGTTGATTTTGATTTGTTTAAGCTTATACCTGCCCCAACAAATACTCCAGTTGACGCCGGACCTTATATTACTATGGGAATGTGCTATGCATCGCATCCGGATACAGGTTTTTCTAATGTGACAATCCATAGAATGTGTATTCAGTCTAAGGACGAGATTTCTATTTTTTTACAACCCGGAAGCAGACATATTGGAGCAATGGCAGAAAGAACTACAGAGTTGGGACAGACACTTCCAATTTCTATTTCAATTGGAGTGGATCCAGCAATTGAAATCTGTTCATGTTTTGAACCACCAACAACACCGCTTGGATACAATGAACTTTCTATTGCAGGGGCAATTAGAAAGACTCCAGTGGTTCTTACACCATGTGTATCTATTAAAGAAAATGCTATTGCAAATGCTGAGTACGTTATCGAAGGAGAAATTCAGCCTGGGATAAAGGTTGTGGAGGACCAAAATTCGTATACCGGATTTGCTATGCCAGAGTTCCCTGGATATAATGGCGCAGCTAGTCATGAATGCTGGCTTATCAAAGTAAAAGCTGTAACACACAAACAGAATCCTATTATGCAAACTGTTATAGGACCAAGTGAGGAGCATACTAATCTCGCAGGAATTCCGACAGAAGCCAGCATACTTAATATGATAAATAAAGCACTTCCAGGTAAGGTAATAAATGTATATGCTCATCCATCTGGTGGTGGGAAATATATGGCAGTACTTCAGTGTAGAAAGACAGTTCACACGGATGAAGGAAAACAAAGACAAGCCGCACTTTTGGCATTTTCGGCATTTCCTGAGCTTAAGCACGTTATTTTAGTTGATGATGATGTAGACATTTTTGATAGCAGAGATGTGATGTGGGCAATGAACACACGTTTTCAAGCAGATAAGGATATCATTACGATTCCGGGAGTAAGATGTCATCCTCTTGATCCAAGTGCAGATCCTAAGTATTGTTCAAGCATTTTGGATAGAGGTATTAGCTGTAAAACTATTTTTGATTGTACGGTTCCATTTGAACTTAAGGACAAGTTTGTAAGAGCTAAGTTTATGGATGTGGATGAAGAAAAGTGGAAGGAATTTTTGTAGGATAATCAATCGATGAGAAAAATATTAGTAGGAATTAGTGGGGCATCTGGAGCTCCCATTGCAATTGGATTGTTGAAGCGTCTAAACGAAAATCCTGATGTAGAGACGCATCTTGTGATGACGCATGGAGCGGAACTTACGATCTTACAGGAAACTAAGTATACAGTTGATAAAGTGAAGACTCTTGCTGATGTAGTCTACGACAACAGTTCTATTGGTGAAAGACCAGCATCAGGCAGCTTTAAGATTGATTCAATGATAGTTGTACCTTGCTCTATGAAAACTGTGGCAGGGATAGCATCTGGCTATAGTGAAAATTTACTTCTTAGAGCTGCAGATGTGACCTTAAAGGAGGCAAGACCACTTATTTTAGTAGTAAGAGAAACTCCGTTATCACCAATCCATTTGCGAAATCTAAATGAACTGAGCAAGATGGACGTACGTATTATGCCACCAATGATTAGCTATTACCAGGGTTATACAACCATCGATGAATGGACGGATGGATTTGTAGAAAGGTTGCTGAGAATAATGGGTGTTGAAAATAAAGCTATGGAATGGCAAGGAATGTAAGATGGTAAATGTATTAGTAAAGCAAGTAATACTTTTTGGAAAAACTATATACGTTCAGCTGACACAAACAGACGAGGGAATTCAGATATTAGTAGCAGGTGGAGATAAATCTCATGTGGGAGCTGTAACAATAATAGGTAGTGATGGTAAGAAATATATGGTTACATTGCCAGGACATAAGGAAATGATTATAGCTGAAAAGTGGGCGGATGCAATTTTTGCGGAGAGTAAGGCGCCTGTTGTTGTGACAGTAGGAATTCATTTTGATGATATTACAAGCGAACAAATTAATCTTGTACTTAAGACTACCGATGAGCTATTGGATAATATGCTTGTAGAGATAGAAGTTAATTGAGAAAGGAATATAATAAAATCTTGAACAGGCGCTGCTCTTTCAATAAACGAGGATGTACGTTCAAGTACGGGTTTTGATTAGGTGATGGAGAAGCTTTCTCAATCAGCTACATAATTTTTTACTAAGATTGTAGCAGGAGAACTATCTCAGAAATAATCTATTTAGGTTTATCTTTTTGGTGATTATGAATACGTAATACTAGTTCCAATACCAGGCCTAGAGTTAAAACAGGATTATGGAAATAGGAGACAATATGCCTCATGGATTTGTAGGCCCAGGAATATGCCTTGGAGGAACAAAGACAGAGGCAGAGGAGTCACCAGGAGGTCTTGGTGAACTAATGCTTTGTCCTCCGAAAGGTGTTAATAAGCCACATTCTGAAGCCGACTATGAAGGGGATGTAATTGAGTGGATTAGGTCTATTATTTAAGATAGCGCTTCAGTTTGAGTGAAAAAAGGAGATTGAATTATGAATTTACGCGAAAAACCATTTTATCTAAATAATGAAGAAATAGAATGGGTTGAGAATACACTTGGCCAGCTTTCTAAAAAGCAAAAGCTAGGTCAGCTTTTTACACTTATGGCTGGAGATTATAGTGATGAGGAGCAGGATAAGCTAGTATCAGAGTATGCTGTGGGTGGTTTTTTGTTTAGACCAATCCATACAAAAGCTGAGCTTATAGCAAAATATAACCGTCTTGATAAGTGTGCTGCTGTGCCACTTCTTAAGGCAGCTAACCTGGAAGAGGGTGGAATTGGTGGAATTTCAGATGGAACTAAGTTTGCATTCCAAGAGGGAATTGCAGCTACTGGGGATATCGAGATGGCAGAAAAATTTGCAAAAGTATGTGCTAAGGAGGGATTAGAATCTGGTATTAACTGGACATATTCTCCTGTGTCAGATATCGACATTAATTTTAAAAATCCTATTACCAATATAAGAACGTACGGAAGAGACATGGAAACAGTATTGACATATACAAGAATATATGTTGAGACTGTACAAAAATATGGCATGGCAGCATGTGCAAAACATTTTCCAGGAGATGGAGTGGATTTTAGAGATCAACACCTACATCCTACATACAACACACTGACCAAGAGCGAATGGTATGATACTTACGGTAAAATCTATGAGAATATGATTGATGCCGGTTTATACAGCCTTATGGTAGGGCACATTGTTCAGCCTGAGGTTCAGCGAGATATGAATCCTAAGTTATCAGATGAAGAACTATTGCCAGGTTCACTATCACCTGAGCTTTTACAAGGAGTACTTAGAGATAAATTCGGCTTCAATGGTGTTATTACAACTGATGCAACCATTATGGGAGGTTATACCATGGCTATGGAAAGGTCAAGGGCAATTCCTGCGTCCATTATGGCGGGTATTGATATGATAGTTTTTACACCGGATTTTTATGCGGATTTCAAATATTTAGAGGATGCTTTAGCAGAAGGTCGACTTACAATGGGACGAGTAGATGAGGCTGTAATGAGAATACTTGCTCTTAAAGCTAAGGTGGCTCTTTCTTCAAAGACAGGGGAAGAAAGAGTATGCTCAAAGGAGGAAGTAAAGAATTGGGTGGCAGAGTGCGCTGACAAAACAGTTACGCTTGTAAAGAATAAAAGAAATATTCTGCCTGTTACAGCTGGCAGATATGAGAAAGTAAAACTTATTAATATGGGCAAAGATGATATATGTGACGGAAGCTTGGAGAAGTTTGTAACAGAGTATTTAGAAAGAGAAGGACTTACAGTAGAAAACTACAATCCTTTTACAGATGATTTGCATAGCCCGGAAATTTGTGAAAAAAAAAGGCTGACCCTGTACATTTCATGTCGTGAGGCAGAGAGTAATGTAACAGCTGTTAAACTATTCTGGTGCCCAAAGCATGCATTAGATATACCGCGTTTCGTAAATGAGGAGGATTGTGTATTTATTTCCTTTGGGAACCCATATCTTTTACAAGATATTCCTAGAGTTTCTGTATATATTAATGCCTATACAGCAACAAAAGTCATAGTGCGAGCAACGCTTGATAAAGTGTTTGGTAAGTCTCAGTTTAAGGGAGTAAATCCGGTGGATCCTTTTTGTGGACTTATGGATACGAGATTATAGAATAATATAGTTGAGCAAAATGCTGCAAACACCTTAGCTGTTTGTATAGCTTCTTAGTGACACTTGATGTTTTGTGTGAGAGATAGAACGAACTGTGTTAGGGGGCGTTCTTTCTCTTTTCTTATTATCTGTTATAGAGTTATTATGAAATGTTCAAGGAGTATGCAGAAATAAGAAAGCAATAAAAAGCCCTTATAGGGCTAGTGCAAGCCACCGGCTATGAATTGAACCCCTTATGTTAGACAAAATAATCTAATGAAAGGGGTATTTTTATGCCAAAAAGTATGTACCGTACTGAACTAAAATTAGAATAGCTCAACGTTATCTAAAGGGAGACATTAGCCTCAAGTCATTAGTAGATGAGTATCATGTAAATAAGGGGGATATCCAAAAGTGGCGAAATGCTTACCTTGAGCATGGAATAGCTGGATTATGCACTACACA
>JAEZGY010000003.1 GCA_023416695.1 Bacillota bacterium
AAGAAAACGAAACTTTAGATAGCGCTCTACGCAGATTCAAAAGAAACTGTGCTAAAGCTGGTATCCAACAGGAGATTCGTAAAAGAGAGCATTATGAAAAGCCAAGCGTAAAGCGTAAAAAGAAATCTGAGGCTGCTAGAAAACGTAAATTTAAGTAACGTGCAGTTAATAATACCCTCGATCACTATGTGGTCGGGGGTTTTTTGTTACATAAGAAAAGTTCTTGAAGTAAATCTCTTTGTTCTTAAGTTGGTGAGTTTTGCGTGATAACTCTTTGGGTTTTAAATTCTAAGTTGATAAACTAATACATATATTGTTAATAGTATCAAATAGAGAGGTTCCTATATGGAGAAAAGGCTGAAGTCTACCCATAAAAAATATAAAAAAAAAGATGGTCAATCTATTTATGAGGAATTTGATCAGCAAGCAAAGGCTGAGAAGGTTATAGCAAAAAAATCCTTTAGAGAGTCTTTGTCGGAAAGGTTTAAGCTCCCCTCAGATATGTTGGCTGGTGCTCCTATTATTATGGCAACAGGTAAACATCAACTAGTGCTTGAGAATTATAAAGGAATTATAGAATATACGGGAAACTTGATTCGGGTACAAACAAAAACCTGTAAAATTTGTATAGAAGGAAAAAAGCTGAATATAGATTACTTTACCAATGATGAAATGCGAATATCCGGCACAATAGAAGCAATAAGATATCAGTAGTAGGAGGTGCTAGAGTGCTTGTTTCTCTGTTTAGATGGATGAAAGGTTATCTATTGGTAGTGATAAAGGGTTACTCACCGGAACGCTTTTTGAATTTATGCTCAAACCATCATATAATTATATGGGGACTTAGTAAAACGGAAGAAGGCTTTCAGTTCAAAATTAGGCTTAAAGATTTTTTTAGTCTAAAACCAATTGCAAGAAAGACGAAAACTAGGCCTATTGTAAAAAAAAGAGTAGGATTTCCTTTTTATTTTCACAGATATAAAAAAAGAAAGATGTTCTTTATTGGGTTATTATTAGGCATATTACTTGTTTATTATATGTCGTTATATATATGGGATGTGCAGATTACAGGTCAATATAGTCATACAGAGGAGTCGATTGTTGAGTATTTAAAAAATGAGGGTGTATTCGCTGGGGTTAAAAAAGATCATATTAATTGCACTAGGATCGAAGAAATGCTTAGAAAAAAGTATGAGGACATCGGCTGGGTGTCAGCAGAAATACGAGGTACTAGACTTTTAATCAAGGTAACTGAGACAAATATGCCAGAACCATATGTTACGGCTACAGGTCCATGTCATATTATAGCTGATAAAGATGGAATTGTTATAAGTATGGTAACCAGAACAGGAACCCCTAAGGTTTCCATTGGGGATGTTGTAAGAAAAGGTCAAGTCCTGGTATCAGGAGTGGTAGATGTTATGGGAGATGACCAAACGGTGATAAAAAAGGGTGCCGTTGTTGCAGATGCAGATATTATCATAAAAACCTATTACAATTATATGGATAAGCTGTCACTTACTTATTTCCATAAGGAATATACAGGAACAAGTAACCACTATTACAGTCTTTTTTTGTTTGGTCATGAGTTTTACTTATTAAATCCGTTTAAGAATTACGATAAATACGATTATAGTGATCATCTAGTAGAGGAAAAGGATTTGCGTCTAAATGAGAATTTTTATTTACCAGTGAAGTGGACCTCCATTACAAATAAAGAGTATAAGCTTGTAGAGAAGACGTATCCTGAAACTGAGGCTCTAGAACTTGCTACTGAAAAGTTAAATCGTTATATCTCTGAGTTAGAGAAACAGAATGTAAGAGTAATTGAAAATGATGTGGTATTTACGTTATCTAATGATGAAATTATAGCATCTGGAAAGTTGGTTGTGGAGCAAAAAAACAGAACGACTGTACCTATTTCTGAGGAGGAAACTAATATTCCTAGGGAAAGTAATTCACCTATAAATCAATAAACGCATGAATTATTAGGTTTTGGTATATAATTGCATTTATGGAATAGATTATTAATTACATTGAATTAAGCGTTAATAAGTGATATGATAAATAACGAATAAAAATATGGAACAAAATGATGGAGGAAACTAAATCTACATGAGTATTGTTGAGGCGATTATCGAAATACCTACAGAACATCAGAAAAATATTTTTGGAAATTTAGATGCTTATACAAAGATTATTGAAAAGACACTCCATATCACTGTCATTGTGCGAGATGATGAGATCAAGGTGATAGGAACTTCAGAAGGGGTTTCTAAGGCAAAGAGTGTATTTACCCAACTACTAAAATTGTCAAAGCGTGGAAATGAGATTACTGAGCAAAGTGTCAATTATACACTTTCTCTTTGCTTTGATAACAAGGAATCCGAAATAATAGATATAGATAAGGAACTCATATGTCACACAATCAATGGAAAACCTATTAAGCCTAAAACGTTAGGCCAAAAATCCTATGTGGATCTCATTCGAGATAAGATGATTGTATTCGGCATTGGACCTGCAGGTACGGGTAAGACTTACTTAGCTATGGCTATGGCCATTACAGCATTTAAAAATGATGAAGTAAGCAAAATTATACTAACTCGTCCAGCGATTGAGGCAGGAGAGAAGCTTGGTTTCTTACCAGGTGATTTACAAAGCAAGGTAGATCCATATTTGCGACCATTATATGATGCGCTATATCAAATTATGGGCCCTGAAAGCTTTATTAAGAATTCAGAAAAAGGGCTGATTGAAGTAGCTCCATTAGCTTATATGAGGGGGCGTACTTTAGATAATGCGTATATTATCCTTGATGAAGCTCAAAATACTACACCTGCACAGATGAAGATGTTTTTGACACGAATTGGATTTGGCTCTAAGGTTATTATAACAGGTGATTTATCCCAAAAAGATTTACCACATAATTCCTTATCTGGGTTAGAACAGGCAGTTAAGGTGCTATCCAAGGTGGATGATATCGGATTTAGTTATTTAACTAGTCAGGATGTAGTAAGACATCCATTGGTTCAGAAGATTGTTAAGGCTTATGACGCATTTGAGAATAAGCAGAATAAGACTAAGAATAAAAGAACTACTACGAATAAAAGTAATAATAAAGGTAGGACTAACCATGACAATTGATATTGCATATGAAACGGATAAACAGCTAGACATTGAGTATGAAACTATTATTGAGAAGGTAGTTTTAGAGGCAGTGGAGTATGAAAAGTGTCCGTATGAGTGTGAAGTAAATGTGGTGTTAACCGACAATGTTGAAATCCATCAGGTGAATAAAGAATTTCGTGATATGGATCGTCCTACTGATGTCTTATCCTTTCCTATGGTTCAGTATGAAGTACCTTCTGACTTTAGTAATGTAGAGGAGATGGAGGACTGCTTTAACCCCGAGACTGGTGAACTACTTCTTGGAGATATTATGATTAGTGTAGAAAAGGTTAAGGAACAAGCGAGTACCTATGGTCATAGTGAAGAGAGAGAGTTAGGCTTTCTAGTGGCTCACAGTATGCTTCATTTATTTGGTTATGATCATATGGAGGAGGAAGAGCGCAGTTTAATGGAAATGAGACAGTCTGAGATTTTAAGGAACATAGGACTGACAAGATAACATAAAAAGGGAGAGATTTAAGATATGAATAAGATAAGATATAGTTTCGTATTTATTTTAGTTCTAATGTTACTTGTAGGCTGTGGTAAGAAAGAGGAGAAGCTAAAAGATACAACCCCATCCCCAGAAGCTTCAAAGCCTCCAGTAGTACAGACAGAAGTACCAAAAGAGACAGAAAAAGCTCCAGCTGGGATGGCAAGATCAAAGCTGACCAATGAATGGATACCTGAGGCTAAGGCTAATGCTCGTCCATATGCTATTATGTTAAGTAATATTGAAGTGGCATCTCCACAAAGTGGAATTGGACAAGCTGGTATCTTATATGAATGTCTAGTAGAGGGTGGTATTACTAGATTTATGGGTGTATTTGATAATTTTGATACTGACCGAATAGGCTCAGTAAGAAGTGCGAGACATTACTATGTAAGTATAGCCGATGAGTACGATGCGATTTATGTTCATTATGGACAATCTAAATATACTCAGGATGTACTAGATAAGCTTGGGGTAGATAACTTAAGTGGTCTTACTTCTATTGGATCCACTGTATTTTATCGAGATGAGAATATTTCAGCTCCACATAATGCGTTTGCAAGCTACGAAGGCATTGTAAAGGGTACAAGTAAGCTTGAATATAGTACGGAGTACCGTGAGAACATGACTAGTCATTATGATTTTTATGATAGTGATACAGACCTTGCTAGCGGTACAGCTGCAAATAAGGTAACTATTCCATTTAGTAAGAAATACAGTCCTAATTTTGAATATGATGCAACAAATAAGGTATACAAACGTTCCCAATTTAACAAGCCACATGTAGATGCCAATACGAAGGAACAGTTGACCTTTAAAAACCTTATTATCCAGTTTGTAGAGGAATCTACTATGGACGAAAAGGGAAGACAGGATATGAATCTGTCTAATGCAACAGGAGATGGCTATTACTTTACCAATGGCAAGTTTATGAAGATTACCTGGAAGAAAAATGAGAGTGAAGAATCAATGTCCTATTTTGATGAAAATGGTAAGAAGCTTACTGTGAATACAGGAAAGACCTATATTGGGCTTTTCCCATCAAAGAAAAAGGATAATATTAAAGTAGAATAAACAAACATAGAGAGCCTTTCCAACGAAACTTAGTATTGGACGGGCTCTCTTTATGTCTGAAGAATTGTTATAAAACAGAAAAAACTTGAAATAAGTTTTTCCTATGATACAATGAATACAGTAAAATAAACACTACGAATGAATGGAGTTAATTATGAGTTCAACTAATTCGAGAAATAATAGGTTCATTGTCCAGGGAAGTATTTTGGCCATATCGTCAATCCTTGTTCGTGTAATAGGTCTATTATACCGAATTCCTTTGATTAATATTATTGGTGATGAGGGTAATGCAATCTATGGGTATGCTTTTAATATCTATAACTTGGCATTGATTTTATCTTCCTATTCTTTGCCACTAGCTGTTTCTAAGCTAATTGCTGCACGTAATATAAAAAAGGAATACCGTAATTCCTATCGAATTTTAATAGCAGCGTTATTGTTTGCCATTGTGGTAGGCTTTTCTTTTACCTGTCTACTATATTTTGGTTCGGACTTTATTGCAACTGTAATATATAAGACGCCAGAAATGGCCTATCCATTAAAGGTATTAGCGCCAACCATATTTGTATTTTCCCTAATGGGTGTATTTAGAGGTTTCTTCCAAGGGAAAAACACCATGATACCAACGGCTATTTCTCAGGTGGCAGAGCAAATAGTCAATGCTATCGTAAGTATTGTAGCAGCATACTTATTTATGCAAGCCCATGATGCAGCTTCTGATGTAGCAGCTTATGGTGCTGCAGGAGGAACCCTTGGAACCTTAATTGGAGCGTTTACAGGGCTACTCTTTTTGGCCTTTACCTTTGCTATGTATTATCCAGGCTTTAAAAGACGTATCTATAAGGATAGAACAGGGAGAGTAGAGCACTATCCAGCAATCTATGCTATGCTCTTTATGACTATTGTTCCAGTTATTTTAAGTCAGGCAGTGTATCAATTAAACAATTCTTTTGATGATATATTATTTAAACAAATTATGACAAGCAAAGGGATAGTTTCTAAACAAAGTAGTTTATGGAGCGGTTATTACAGTAAGTATATACTTCTTACCAATGTACCGATTTCCATCTCAGCGGCACTTGGTACGGCAGTCATTCCTGGTATTGTTGGTTCCATTTCTATGGCAAACTTTAAGCAGGTTAGAAGCAGTATTCATACAGCCATTAAGTTTAATATGCTCATTGCTATTCCATCTGCCGTTGGACTTAGTGTCCTAGGAGCACCGGTTTTTTCTATGTTATTTGGTGGATGTAATGAGATGGAGAAGAATATGATGATATTTGGTTCTATTGGAATCATTTTCTTTGCTTTATCGACTATGACGAATTCTATACTACAGGCTATTAACTTAATGAGAAAGCCAGTGATTCATTCTGCTATAGCCCTTTTGATACATGTGCCATTTTTAGCATTGTTACTTAACTTTACTAATCTGGGTATCTATGGTCTTCTCATTGGTAATGTAACCTTCCCGATTGTAATTTGTATTTTAAACTGGCGTGAGATTGCAAAAAATATTAATTATAAACAAGAGATTATGGGAACCTTTATAAAACCATTACTCAGTGCTGGCATTATGGGAGGGGTAGCATTTGTTGTGTATAAGTTTATTGTAATACTTTCTCATAGTAATGCCATCGCTACTATATTAGCATTAGGGCTAGCAGTACCAACATACTTTGCATCTTTACTTCTCTTAAAGGGTGTTACAGAAAATGAACTTGCTGCAATGCCAAAAGGAAGCCTTTTAGTAAGAATTGCTAAGAAACTTCATTTGTTAAGTAGATTCTAACATGAACTGTATAATATGAGAAAATATGGTAATAATTTGACCAAAGGAGTGTGACCTACTATGAATAAGGTTTATTGGTCGATTACCGGATTTAGTATATTGGTGATATTGTTTTCATTTGGCTATTATATTAGTTTTAATAACGCAAAAGTTACGAGTCCCCAGAGTGAGTTAAATAAAGCTCAGGTTAAGAACATCGCTGAAGAAGATAATAGTACTAAGTTGCAAGCAGTAGATGCTAATAAAGCTTCTGTCATTCGAACAGATAGCAACACAGTGTATGTGGAAGAAAGTTATGACATTGCAGATGCGATTTATCAAGATAAAGAAATAGCAATTCCTAAAGAATATATTGGATTAACAAGGGTGGAAATACAGAATAAATTACAAGAGTATATGAAAAATCCCCCACAAGAAGAAGTGAAGAAAGGGCTATTATCCGTCACCCTGAATGCTTTTTCAAAGGCTTCCATTACTGTCCGTAAGGTATATGATAATAAAGAACACTATGCTTATTTTCTAACAGAAGATGGTGGGTATGTAGTGGTTTATACTAACGACAAGAAAACCTTGGTTGATCAAACAGGAATACTGATTTCGGATTTATCATTAGATCAGCAGGCAGAGGTTAAAAATGGAGTCTATCTAGACAATCTAGATCAGTTATATGGATTGTTAGAAAGCTATACTAGTTAAAAATAAGCTACCTTTCCCAATGGAATGTTACTCTGGATAGTATCTAGAAAAGAGTAAATTTTATGGAGAGGTAGCTTTTCTTATTGTCGCTTTACGTTGACAAGGGTATTTAAAATAGATATTATGATGATAATGAGAACGAGTAGGAGGAAATTCTTTGAATACAGATGTTTTAATAGTAGGTGGTGGAGCCTCAGGGATGGTAGCAGGGATTGTAGCTGCAAGAAGAGGTAAATCTGTCCTACTGATAGAAAAGAAAGAAAAGCTAGGGAAGAAGATTCTGGCCACAGGAAATGGGAAGTGTAACTTTTCTAATACTTATTATGACGAAACAGTTTACCGTACCGATACAAAAGCTATCATTGCTCCTATTCTAAAACAATTTTCTGTAGAGGACACCATAGCTTTTTTTAGAGAATTAGGAATTGAGCCAAAAGAGAAAAACGGATATTTATATCCTGCTTCCATGCAGGCTGCTGCAATAGTAGAAGTCCTTATCATAGAGTTAAATAGACTAAAAGTAAAAATTCAGCTAGAAGAAAGTGTAGTAAGCATTCATAATAAGGGATCAAATTATGTGATTAAAACAGATAAGGCTTCCTACCAGGCGAAAACAGTGATTCTAGCTACTGGAGGTAAAGCCTCAAGTAAGCTTGGTTCTGATGGAAGTGGGTATGAATTAGCGAAAAAATTAGGCCATACTATAGTCCCAGTAACAGAAGCCCTTGTGGCACTTCGTTCTCCACTAAAGCTCTTTAAGCAAATAGCGGGAATTAGGTGTAATGCTAGAGTATCAGTAGTGATTAATGGTAAGAATGATGTAAGTGAGGTTGGAGAATTACAGCTCACTGATTATGGAATCTCTGGGATTCCAGTATTTCAAGTAAGTAGGTATGTTACTAGAGCGCTAGTTGAAGGTAAGCCAGTGGATGTAATGCTAGATTTTTTGCCTGATATGACAACGGAGGATACCTTACAACTTTTAATGAATCGTCTTAAGTCTCGTCCCCAAAAGTCAGCCAAGGAATTCCTGATTGGCTTATTTCCTTATAAATTAGCATTTCTTTTTATTAAGGAAGCAGGAATTAAGGAAGATGAAATGGTTGGTCAAATTTATAGACATAAATTAGATGCACTTGTTAAGCTAATAAAAAGCTTTCGTGTTCCTATAAAAGGCGCCAATGGCTTTGAGCAGGCACAGGTTTGTGCTGGTGGTGTAAGTGCAGGAGAGGTGAATAAAACTACGCTTGAGAGCCTCCTAGTAAAGGGCCTTTACATGACTGGAGAGTTATTAGACGTGGAGGGAACCTGTGGAGGTTATAATCTTCAATGGGCTTGGTCTTCGGGATATGTAGCAGGACAACACTGCTTAGAAAGGAATTGACATGATACGAATTACACAGTTAAAGGTTAGCATAGATAAGATCAAAGAGGGTAAGGAGCTTGGGCAGCTAAGGAAAGAGGTTGCCAAGGTTTTTAGAATGGATGAAAGCAAGGTTTTAAAGCTTGCCATTCGTAAAAAATCCATCGATGCCAGAAAGAAGTATGAGATAAAATACATCTATACGGTTGATGTATCACTTCCAAAAGAAGATGCCATTCTTAAGCGAAACCGTAATCAAAATATAACACTGGCAAAGGAGGAAGGCTATAGCTTTACTCCATCAGGTCAGCTTCCCCTAAAGTATCGCCCTGTAGTAGTTGGCACAGGCCCTGCTGGTCTTTTTTGCGCCTATATGCTTGCTAAGGAAGGTTATAAGCCCATTGTTCTAGAGAGAGGGGCAGATGTAGATACAAGAGTTTCAGACGTTAATGAGTATTGGGAAACAAGACGGTTAAAGCCAGAATCCAATGTTCAGTTTGGCGAAGGTGGGGCAGGAACCTTCTCAGACGGGAAGCTTAATACTGTAGTAAAGGACGCTTCTGGTCGAAATATGTTAGTATATAAGACATTTGTTGAGCATGGGGCACCTGAGGAAATTCTATATTTAAATAAACCACACATTGGAACAGATCGTCTACGTGATGTTGTACGTTCTATGAGAAAACAAATTATTGCTTGGGGTGGAGAAGTTCATTTTAATAGTAAGATGACAGATTTGATTATAGAGAATAACTCCTTAAAAGCAGTTGTAGTCAATGATAAAAAACGAATTGATTGCAATCTATGTGTACTTGCTTTGGGGCATAGTGCTAGAGACAGTTTTGAGATGATGTTTAAAAGAAAACTTCCAATGGAGCAAAAGAATTTTGCCATTGGTCTTCGTATTGAACACCCACAGGAGATTATTAATCAAAGTCAGTATGGAGATGCCTATAACAAGCTACCTGCTGCGGATTATAAGTTGACTTATCATACGTCTAACAATAGAAGTATTTATTCCTTCTGTATGTGTCCTGGTGGGTTTGTAGTAGACTCATCCTCAGAAGAAGGCCATATGGTTGTAAATGGAATGAGTAATTATAAGAGAGATGCTTATAATGCCAACTCTGCTATGGTAGTAAATGTTACTAAGGAGGATTTTGATGGGGATTCACCTTTAGCTGGTATGTATTTTCAGCGAAAGTTTGAGAAGGCGGCATATGAGCTGGGTAAAGGTTTTGTACCAATACAGAGATTTGGAGATTTTAAAACTGGTGAAGTCACTAAAGAGTTCGGGAAGGTAAATCCTAACATAAAAGGAGAGTATACTTTTGCAAATCTTCGTGAATGTGTGCCGAATTATGTTGCAGAAGCTATTGTAGAAGGTGTAGAATATTTTGAAAGTAAAATTAAAGGGTTTGGTAATGAAGATGCGATTCTCTCTGGTGTGGAGACAAGAACCTCATCTCCTATCAGAATACTAAGGAATGAAGTATTTGAGAGCACCGTTTCAGGTATTTATCCATGTGGAGAAGGAGCAGGGTATGCTGGTGGAATAACCTCTGCTGCCATGGATGGGATTAAGGTATTTGAAGCAATTGCCAACCGATATTCAAAATAATAAGTATAGAGTATCAATCAAAGTTTGGGGGATAATATGAATTACAGAGAAGCATTAAAGGATAAAAAGAGGATTGTAGTAAAAATTGGATCATCTACTATAACGCATTCCGAGACCGGTCAAATCAATTTGAGAACAATGGAAAGGTTAATCAGAGTGCTAACAGATTTACGTAATGCAGGAAAAGAAGTTGTTTTAGTTTCTTCTGGAGCTATTGCAGTAGGAAGAAAAGCCTTAGGTCTGAAAGAGAAGCCAACGGAGACTAGCGTTAGGCAGGCTTGTGCCGCTGTGGGACAGGCTCGATTAATGATGGTTTATCAAAAAATATTTGCTGAATACAACCAGACTTGTGCACAGGTTTTGATGACAAAATACACCATGATCAATGATATTAGTCGTACCAATGCTCAGAATACCTTTAGAGAGCTTCTTGAGATGGGTGTTATCCCTATTGTAAATGAAAATGATACCGTATCCACGGATGAGTTACAATACAATAACTTTGGAGATAATGATACCCTTTCTGCTATTGTAGCAGCTTTAATAGGTGCGGATTTATTGATCCTTATGTCAGACATCGATGGATTATATACAGATGACCCACATAGCAATCCAGAAGCTAAGTTTATCAGTGTAGTAGAACGATTGGATGCCAAACTTATGGATATGGGAAAAGGAGCTGTGAGTGGAGTAGGAACTGGAGGTATGGCTACTAAGTTAAGTGCAGCTAAAATTGCTACTACGTCAGGAGCCGACATGGTCATAGCCAATGGAGCAGATATTGACAGTATTTTAGATATCGTCCAAGGAGAAGAGATTGGTACAATATTTTTAGCCCATGGGCAAGATGACTTTAATTTATTGGATTATATCAAAACAGAGCAGTATTCAAAATAATGTTTTAGATTGAAAGGATTTTTATGGATAATACAACAATTGCTAGAATTAATGAACTATATAAAAAGAGTAAAGCAGAGGGTCTTACAGAGGAAGAGAAGAAGGAGCAAAAACAGCTTCGTCAACAATACATTCAGACAATCCGTGGTAATTTAAGAGGTCAACTAGATAATATCTCTATCTTAAATCCAGATGGGTCTGTTACGGAATTAAAGAAGGTTGGAGAACGCAATATAGATAACAACAAGTCTAACTAGGATGCGGATGGTCTAAGGAGGATTACGAATGACAAAAAATGATATTCGTAAAAGTATGAAAGAAAAGAGGAGAAGTCTCACGGAGACTGAAATGGAATTAGCCTCTAAAGAAGTTTTTCGTCATCTAGTGACCTTTGAGCCATATAGAGATGCAGATACCATCTACTGTTATGCTTCTTATAATAAAGAATTACCAACAACTAAAATCATAAAAGAAGCCCTTAATTCGGGTAAAAAAGTGGCTTTACCGAAAGTTGAGGAAGATAATATAGAGTTCTATTTAATTACGGATTACTCTCAGGTAATTACTGGATATCAGGGGATACCAGAGCCGGTCGCTACTAAGAAAGCAATTCCTTCTATAGACAAGCCTTCCCTTATGCTACTTCCAGGTCTTGCTTTTACTAAAAGAGGAGAGCGTTTAGGCTATGGAGGAGGGTTCTATGATCGATACCTTGCATTATTTCGCTTTGGTGCTTTTATCACCTGTGGCATAGGTTATGATTTTCAAGTGGTTAAGACACTTCCAGTGGATGAGAGAGATGTGACTATTGATTATGTTATCACACCAAAAGATATGATTTGGTGTAGCACTCAGGAACGGGTAATGATATAAATAATAAATTAGTAAAAGAGCTGTAACAAACATAAGGTTACAGCTTTTTTGTTATAAAACCTGTATGGTACAATATAATATAACAAAAGGAAGTGGGTGATATTAGTGAGATTGATACCCCTAAACAAACCATATTATTATAATCATCTGATTAAGGATGCTTCTTTACTTAGCATTGCTTATCCAGACTTTATACAGGTGGAAACCATAGGAAGGACAGTTTCAAATCGAAGTATTATCATGTTAAAGGTTGGGAAAGGGAAACGAGGAATTCTACTTAGTGCCGGTGTACATGGAAGGGAGTCTATAAACTCTGTAGCACTAATGAGAATGCTTGAGGAATATGCGCATATTTATACGAATCCTACAGATGGAGAAGTGATGAGAAGGAGATGGAATATTAATCTTCAAGAATTCTTTGAGGAGTTTACTTTATACACAATTCCATTAGTAAATCCAGATGGGTATATGATTGCTCTACAGGGGTTTCATATTATTCATAATGAGGAAGAAAGAACGATTGCTCAAAGTCTTAATATACCGTATCAAGAATGGAAGAACAATCAATGTAGTATTGATATTAATCGAAATTTTCCATCCTCTACCTGGAAATCTAAATTTGATGGTGATGCCCCCGGCTCTGAACTAGAAACCAAGGCCTTAATGAAAATTATGAAGGAAGTGAAAACAGAGGCTTATATTGATTATCACTCTAGAGGGAATGAAATTTATTATTATCGTAGTCAGATGTCAAAAGAATATAACAATAGACAGCTTACTTTAGCAAAGACCTTATCCCTTGTGACTGGATATAAACTGGTACAACCTGAACGTGAAATTGAGGTAGGGGATACGGGAGGTAATACCGTACATTACTATTCAGAGCAAACAAAAATGCCATCTTTCACTATAGAGACGGTGCCAGAGGAAGAGCACTTTCCTCTGTCCTTGCAATTTCAACGAACGGTTTACTGTCAGCTATTGTATACCCCATTTGTAGTGGTTACCTTATAAGTACATAAACTATGGGTTTCGGCATTTCCATACATTTAAACTTGAACTTTTATAGGTAAAACTATATAATACTAGGAGATAATAGGGAAAGGAAATAGTTATGAGTAGAACTGAGTACAATACGGATGCAAGCGAAACTGCTAGACAGCTTCAGTTTATACAACTTGCAAAAGAAAAACTAAATGAACTGAAGAATAAATTAGAGCGTCCTTTAACTGCATGTATCGTAACATTTGGTTGCCAGATGAATGCCAAGGATTCTGAAAAGATTGCTGGTATTCTAGAGAAAATTGGCTATCAGCTAGTGGAAACGGAACATGCAGATTTTGTTATTTATAATACCTGCACTGTTCGAGAGAATGCAAATTTAAAGGTATATGGACATCTCGGACATTTGAATAAATTAAAACAAAAGAATCCTAATATGATCATTGCTCTATGTGGATGTATGATGCAGGAGGATACGGTTGTAGAGAAAATTCAAAAAAGTTATCGTTTTGTAGATATTATTTTTGGAACCCATAATATCTTTAAATTAGCGGAATTAATCCTTACCAGATTAGAATCTGACCGCATGGTAGTAGATATTTGGAAGGAAGCTACGGAGATTGTGGAGGATTTACCAAGTGAGAGAAAATATTCTTTTAAAGCTGGTGTAAACATTATGTATGGGTGCAATAATTTTTGTACCTATTGCATCGTACCATATGTAAGAGGTAGGGAGAGAAGCCGACAACCAGAGGACATTATTAAAGAAATAAAAGACCTTGTGGCAGACGGTGTTGTAGAAGTAATGCTTCTTGGCCAAAATGTTAACTCCTACGGAAAGACCTTAGAGAATAAGATGACTTTTGCCCAGTTATTACAAGAGATTGAAAAGGTGGAAGGATTAGAGCGAATTCGCTTTATGACACCTCATCCAAAGGATTTCTCCGATGAAGTTATTGAGGTGATGAAGAATTCCACAAAAATCTGTCATCATGTTCATCTTCCTGTTCAGTCCGGTAGTAGTGCAATCCTAAAAAAGATGAACCGTCACTACACTAAGGAAGCATACCTTGCTTTAGTGGATAAAGTAAGGACAGCTATGCCGGATGTAGCCTTAACAACTGATATTATTGTCGGTTTCCCAGGAGAAACAGAAGAGGATTTCTTAGATACCTTAGACGTGGTGAGAAAAGCTCGTTATACCAGTTGCTTTAGCTTTATCTATAGTAAACGTACAGGTACACCTGCTGCTGTAATGGAGGATCAGATTCCAGAAGAGGTGATTAAAGATCGCTTTGATCGTCTATTAAAAGACGTACAAAGCATTGCTGCTGAGGAATGTAAGAAGTTTGAGGGACAGGTTATGCCGGTTCTTGTGGAAAGTGTAAATGACCATGAAGAAGGTTATATGACAGGACGTCTTGTCAATAATCTGTTAGTGCATTTCCCTGGAGATGAGTCTATGATTGGCTCCATTGTAAATGTTCATCTTATAGAAGCAAAGGGCTTTTATTATCTAGGTGAGAGAGTTTAAAAATATAAATAGTAAAGTTTGTGATTAAATCAATACCTTTACCGAGTAATCGGTAAAGGGTTACATAGATAGAGCTAACATTATTTTAAATAAACAGAAAGAGGATGTCAAAATGAAGAAAAATATAATAGCGTTTTTTCTTGTTATGGTGCTTTCCATATCGTTATGTGCTTGTGGAAAGGGGAGTACCAACAACGAAGAGCAAAGTAGTCCTACTACCTTAAAGAAGGATTCAGTTACCTTTAATATACATAGCTTAAAAGGGCCAACTACGATAGGGATTACTAAGCTGATGTCTGACAATGAGGCTGGAAAGACCAAGGATAACTATGAAGTCACCATGCATGGCACTGCAGATGAGATTGCTGCTGGTATGATTAAAGGTGATGTTGATGTTGCCTTAGTTCCTTGTAACCTAGCAAGTGTCTTATATCAAAAGACAAAACAAAGCGTTACTGTTGCAGGGATTAATACGTTGGGAGTTCTGTATGTCGTAGGAACAAACGATACCATCAAATCTGTTTCGGATTTAAAGGGAAAGACAATCTACGCAACTGGAAAAGGTACTACTCCTGAGTATGTAATGAACTATATCTTAACTACCAACGGAATTGACCCTAACAAAGACGTTACAATAGAATATAAGTCAGAGTCCACTGAGGTTGTAGCAATGTTAAATACTTCAGAGAATGCAATTGCAGTGTTACCTGAACCATATGTCACTACAGCTGCTACGAAAAATAATAAGATTCATGCTGTATTAGACCTTACTAAGGAATGGGATAAGGTTTCTAATGACGGTTCTAGTATGGTAACAGCGGTAGTGTTAGTGCGAAATGAGTTTTTAGAAAAGAATAGAGATGCGTTCACGACGTTTATGCAAAGCTATAAGGAATCTGTAGATTGGGTAAATAAAAACGTAGAGGATGCAGCTGCTTTATGTGAAAAGTATGGAATTGTACCTGCTGCCGTAGCAAAACAAGCAATTCCTAAATGTAATATTACCTGTATCACAGGCGAGGAGATGAAGACAAAGGTATCTGGCTATTTGTCCGTCCTTTTTAAAGCTAATCCAGCAAGTATTGGTGGTTCCCTACCAGAGGATAATTTCTATCTACAATAGTAGAACCATGTAAAAGGTAAGGGTGATAAAGATGAAGAATACACAGTATTTAAAACTCGGCCCGATTAAGCGAAAGCAATCAAAAGTATATGGTTTAGTAGCCACATGCTTTTGGCTTATGGTTTGGGAGGTGGCTTGCAGGTGGATTGACAATACGATATTGATGGTATCACCTGTGCAGGTATTTTTCACATTAATGGACATGATGAAGACAGTTGAATTCTATCATGAATTATTCACTACTCTGGCAAGAATTCTCGGTGGCTTTTTTTCAGGCTTTTTTTTGGGGATTAGTTTTGCTACCTTAGCATATAAATATGAGATTGTTTCTTACTTATTAAAGCCAATTGTCTCTGTTATTAAGTCTACTCCTGTAGCAGCCTTTATCATACTCGTATTAATTTGGGTGGGCTCCTCCTATTTGGTCGTAGTAATTGCTTTACTTATGGTATTTCCGGTGATCTACAGTAACATTTATCAAGGGTACTGCCAAGTACAACCAGAAATGATAGAAATGAGCGCTATCTTTCGTTTATCTTTTAGAAGGAAAATACGTTACATATACCTTCCTAGCCTTATACCGTATCTAACGGTGGGTTCTACCCTTTCCCTTGGTCTTTGCTTTAAAGCGGGCATTGCAGCAGAGGTTATTGGAATTCCAGCTGGTTCCATTGGAGCTAGTCTCTATAATGCAAAGCTTTATTTAGACATTAATACTGTGTTTGCATGGACCATCGTCATTATTGTTTGTAGTGTTTGCTTGGAGAGACTGGCGCTTTTTATGATTCGTAAAGGCTATGAACACTTAGGGGGGAATCTTAATAATGATCGAATTAAAAAAGGTATGTAAAGAATATAATGGAAAGCTAGTTCTAAAAGATCTGGATTATAAAATATCAAAAGGAGAGGTTATATGTATTATGGGACCCTCTGGTGTTGGAAAGACTACTTTACTGCGTATTATCATGGGGCTAGAGGTGGCAGATCAAGGATTCGTAACAGAACTCTCCGGGTTAAAAATTGGTGCAGTCTTTCAAGAGGATAGACTTTGCGAAGACTTTGATGCTGTAGCTAATGTGAATTTAGTGCTACCAAAAGGTACAAGCTATAAGGTAGTAGAAAGGGAACTACAGGAAGTTGGAATTCCACTAGATGAGTTACATAAACCTATTTCTCAGTTTAGTGGTGGAATGAAGCGACGAGTGGCCATTGTTCGGTGTATGTTATCAGATGCAGATATTCTGTGCATGGATGAGCCTTTAAAGGGCCTAGATGAGAACAACAAAGAGCTTGTCAGTAACTATATAAACAGGAAAAGACAAGGAAGAACAATGCTTGTTGTGACCCATGATAGGGAGGATATTACCCGTTTTCAGGGAAATACTTTGGAGCTTTTTTAGAACATTTCTAATTAATATAAAAAGTAGTACAAATTATCCTTTAAACGTGATATAATAATATGATGTATTAGTTGCATTATATTATTATCGTTTAAAGGATGTTTTTATATGGATGGAATAACGAGAGATGAAATAAAAAAACTTGCTACCAACGAAACCACATATCTACGTGGAATGCGTTACTACTCTAGTCAGGCTGTGACAAATGTGAAATGGAATAAAGCCAACCAGCAGTATTTTGCTACGGTAAAGGGAAGTAATGACTATAATGTTAGTTTTTCCATAAACAATGATGAGATTACGCATCAATGTAACTGCCCGGCCCATGCAAAGCATGAAGGAGCCTGTAAGCATGTTGTAGCATTGCTTTTATTTATTTCTGATTATTATGAACAAAAAAATGCAAAAAAGCCAGACTCTTCAGAGGATGCTTCTGCTTATCGTATTCTTCAGTATTTTGAAAAGCAGGATTATATCACTACCTATGGTGAAGTGTATGATATTGAGGTTACGGTAAGAATTCCTTCCTTACTTCGTAATGCTGATTCAAGAGTCTATGTATTATTGTCTGCTGGTGCCACTAGGCAGTATAAGATTCAAAATATTCGTAAATTTCTTCATGAATATATGCGTAAGGAAACCATTGTATTAGGCAAAGAATTTAAATTTATTCATGGAGAGAGTACTTTTACAAAAGAATCACAGAATATACTTGACTTCTTTTTAGAAATATATGAGGTACAAGAGGTACTAGGAAGCAATATGTCCAACCTCATATTCCAGAAAAACATGGTTGCTTTAAGTAAGCATATGTTTATTAAGTTTCTAGAGTGTATGAAGGATCAACCTTTTCATATTCAAGTATACAATAATGAAGTAGAGAAGGTTCATTACGCAAAAGGAAATCCTGTAATAAAACTTGGATTAGAGATGGACAACGGTTCTATTATCCTTGAGGATAAAGAACACAGTACTATTATTCCTTTAACGGATAAAGGGGAATTAATGTTAGTAAATAATATCCTCTATCGTCCAAACCGCAAGTTTATCCATAATTACCTTCCATTTTATAATATATTTGGTCGAGAAAATCGCCCAGTTGTTTTTCATGATGAAGCAAGAGATAAATTCTTAGAGATTGTACTTCCCAAGATTTATGAAACGATGCGTCTAGATATTCCAGATGAGCTACAGGATAAATATATCGTAGAGGATTTAAAGCCTAGTATTTATTTAGACAAGCATAAGTTTAATATCAGGGCTACTGTAAAGTTCCAATATGGGGACTATGAGATTAATCCTCTCGATTATGTAGCGAAAGACGGATTAATTATTGTACGTCAACCAGAGAAGGAAAATGAGATTATTGCAGCCTTAGAGGATATGCATTTTGTTCCTTCAAGAAATTATTATGCCTTAAGGGATGAGCGATATATCTTTGAATTTTTAACCGTAGGGGTATCTTCCCTAAGTACCCTTTGTGGCTTATATTATTCTAATGATTTTAAGAACTTTACCTTACGTTCTCCAGGAAAACTGACTACTAATCTAAAGGTGAATAAAGAGATCAACATGTTAGAGATGGAGCTTAATTATGAGCAGATTCCAAAGGAAGAGCTACATGAATTATTTGCTTCCCTTCAATTAAAAAAGAAGTATCATCGTTTAAAAAACGGTGCATTCATTTCATTGGAGGATTCTAGCTTTGCCTCTTTATCTACTATGTTTGACAAGCTAGATGTAGAAGAAAAGAACATCTCTGACAACGCCATTTTACTTCCAAAGAATTCTGCTGTATATGTCAACGAGCTAGTGAATGATAACGTTGATTTTATTACGAATCGTAATGAAGATTTTAAGATGCTTGTAGATGGTATTGTGAATCCAAGTACCACAAATTATGAGCTTCCTGATGGAATTGAGGTAGAGCTAAGACCTTATCAGGTAACGGGATATAAATGGCTTAAAACTTTGGCTGATAACGGTCTTGGTGGTATCTTAGCTGACGATATGGGACTTGGTAAGACACTCCAGACCATTGTATATGTGACTAGCTGTATAGAGAATGCTACTATAGAAGAAGATGGCGAAAAGGTACTCTTTTTAATTGTGTGTCCAACCTCCTTAGTATACAACTGGCAAGATGAATTTCATAACTTTGCCCCTCATATACGTACAGTAGTAGTAAGCGGTGCTCCAGAACAGCGTAAAGAAATTATTGAAAGTCACGTAGATAATGATGTTATCATTACCTCTTATCCACTGATTCGAAGAGATATTGAGCATTATGAAAAGCTGAATATTCATACAATGTTTATCGATGAGGCGCAGTTCATTAAAAATGCCAATTCTATTAGTGCAAAAGTGGTGAAGCAGGTTCCTGCAAAACATCGTTTTGCACTAACAGGAACTCCTATCGAGAATTCTTTATCAGAGCTTTGGTCAATTTTTGACTTTATTATGCCTTATTATCTCTTTAGTCACTCTAAATTTGTGGAGCGCTATGAGAAACCAATTATTCGGGATGATAATAAGAAGACCTTAGAGGACTTAAGCCGTCATATTCAACCATTTATCTTACGAAGAATGAAGAAAGATGTCTTAGAGGAATTACCAGAAAAGATTGAAAGCAAATATTTAACAGAAATGACCACCGAACAAAGAAACATCTATCTTTCTTATATGGAAAGTATTCGAAATGACATTACGAAAGAGATTAATGAAAATGGAATTGGTAAGAGTCAGATGAAGATATTAGCTGCCTTAACAAGACTTCGTCAGATTTGCTGCCATCCGTCTACATTTGTAGAACAATATGAGGGTGGTAGTGGTAAGCTAGAACTATTAATGGATCTCTTGCCAGATTTCATTCTAAATGGGCATAGAATTCTCATTTTCTCACAGTTTACATCTATGCTTGAGATTATAGCTAATGAACTAAAAGAACAAGATATTAGTTACTTTTATTTGGAAGGCTCAACCTCTATGGAGGATAGAGCTGACTATGTAAGAAGATTCAATGAGGGAGAGACCTATGTCTTCTTGATTTCTTTAAAGGCTGGTGGAACAGGACTTAACCTCACTGGAGCCGACACAGTAATTCATTTTGATCCATGGTGGAATCCAGCAGTAGAGGAGCAGGCAACAGATCGTGCTTACCGTATAGGTCAGATGAATCGTGTACATGTTATTAAGCTTCTTACTAAGGGTACGATTGAAGAGAAAATATATAAATTACAACAAAAGAAAAAGGCTTTATCAGAGGCGGTTATTCAGTCCAAGGAAGTATTTATTAATAAACTTACAAAGGAAGAGATACAAGAGCTATTTACAGAATAATATAAAAGGTGGTACACAAAGAATGTGTACCACCTTTTTAATGTGAGAGTTTTGCTTTTAAAACTCTTCAACTATGATTTTTTGTATCCTATTATTCGAAGTTTTCAGTGTAAAATTCTTCAATTAACTCATCTACATAGGCTTCATTATCAAAGGTATAACGCTCATATAGACGCCGCTTCATATAATCAATCTTCTTAAGGAAGATTGCCTCTTTGGCATCTTCATCATTGTCGAATTGAGCTAACGTCTCAGCAGTAATATTCTCAATCAACCATTCCTTTATAGAAGCAGTGATCACCTTTTCATCATCGATCTCATCAAATATCGTTTTTGATCTAAAGTAAGAAGTAATGGCTACTACAACAAAAGCGATAGAAACACCACCCAGTATGATAAATTGCATCACACTGTTAAATAAGTTAATTACTTTAATGGCATTTAGAATTGTAAAAATAATACCAGCTACTCCAAACACAAGAAAGATGTAGAAGGTGGACCTAAAATCATTGTAACGTTCTTCTTTCTTTACGTATGTAACGGAGTTCTTAGGAATCATTTTGGATAAAGGTATCTCTACATCTTGAATTTTGCCTTCCTCATCCTCTTTACCATTCTCTGAAAAAGCTTCTTCAAAAGCTTGTTCAAAAGGGTTTTTAGCTTCCAATTGAGCCTTTTTTTCTGAGGCATCATAGGCTAGGTATAGCTTTTTGGCTTCTTCAAGATAATCTTCTGTAACATAGACACCATAAATCTCTTGGGGCTCATCATAGAGAACCATCGCTTCTTCAATATCAGAATATCCTAAGAATTCATGGAATTTGATTGCTTCGTCTTCCTTTTCAAACAAAGCAACACACTGATCGCATTGTGATGTTAACTCATCCACGAGAGTAGCTCCACAGTCTGCACATACAGTAATACCTTCTTTGTATTCATATTTGCATTTTGGACACCAGGACATATTATTGCCTCCTTAAATAATTTGGATAAGCACCATACGGAACCTATCCAAACTTAATTATAGTATTGTATGCAAGAGAATTAACCACTAGTTCATAGTTATTTAATCCTGAACTTTATATAGATGATAGGATTTCTTACCCTTCTTAATCAGTAGGGCATTATCTGCGTTAAAATCAGCAGTTGTAAAGATGCGGTCAAATGCAGTTACCTTCTCATCATTTACAGTAACACCACCCTGCTGGATTGTTCTTCTAGCATCGGAGCGGGTAGTAGCAAGCTTACCGTCAACTAATAGAGTAATTAAATCGATGCCTTCTTCAAACTGACTGCTAGAGTAGGTAGTAGTAGGGATATCTTCTGTCTTAAGATTACCACCAAAGAGAGCTTTTGAAGCTTCTAGCGCTTTCTTTGCTTCGTCTTCTCCGTGAACAATCTTAGTAATTTCAAAAGCTAGAACCTCTTTCGCATAGTTTATTTCACTATCCTTTAGAGCCCCTAAGCGACGAACCTCATCCATTGGAAGGAAGGTTAGAAGAGCAAGGCATTCTTCGACCTTTACATCCTCGATATTACGCCAGTATTGGAAAAACTCATATGGAGAAGTCTTGGCAGGATCAATCCATACAGCACCCTTCATAGTTTTACCCATCTTAATACCTTCAGAAGTAGTTAAGAGTTTAAAGGTTAATCCATAAGCAGGTTTGCCTTCCTTACGACGAATTAATTCTACACCACCTAGGATATTAGACCACTGATCATTGCCACCTAACTCCAGGGTACAATCATATAATTTATTTAATTTCCAGAAGTCATAGGACTGCATTAACATATAGTTAAATTCAAAGAAGGTTAAGCCCTTCTCCATACGTTGCTTATAGCACTCAGCACTCAGCATCTTATTTACAGAGAAATGAACGCCAACTTCTCTTAAAAAGTCAACATAATTTAAATCTAGTAACCAGTCTGCGTTATTAGCGATAATCGCATTATCGTTATCAAAGTCGATAAATTTACTTAATTGCTTATAAAAACAGTCTGCATTATGTTGAATCCTTTCCTTGGTCATCATGGTTCTCATATCGGACTTTCCAGAAGGATCTCCGATCATTGTAGTACCACCACCTAAAAGAGCAATTGGTCTGTGACCAGCTTTTTGCATATGCATCATAGCCATAATAGTAAGAAAATGGCCGGCAGTAAGACTGTCTGCAGTTGCATCAAAGCCTATATAAAAAGTAACTTTTTCCTTACCTAGTAATTCTTTGATTTCAGCTTCATGAGTTGTCTGCTCGATAAATCCACGTTCCAGCAACACATCATAAACATTTGTAGACATTACAAAACCTCCTAACAATATTTACAGCCTTTATAAGGCTATAGTTCTAAGTTATCGTACCATAAGGAGTTTTAAAATTCAAGCATTAACCAAATTCTGCAAGCATATTTTTGGGTCAAGTTTGATATATATGAAATAGAAAGACAAACCTATTCATGATGTGTAAATAGAGTAGATAACTAGTATAGGGGGTATTAAGATGTTGTCTTATGATACTAAGAAAATGGAGACGTTAATCAGTAAGCTTCCACCAGATATGCCAAAAGATCTAATTCCAAGTACTAAGATAGCTAGTGGTTCTTTTGAAAAAAACAATACTACGTCCATTGCCACTAAAGTGCCTGAGGATGCTGGAGTGGCGGCGATAGAAAAGCCTTTTAAAAGTAGCAAGACAACGTATGTGCCTCTAAGTCATTATAAAAAGGAGGATAGAGATTCCAGTGATGAACTGGTGAAAAAGACTTCAGAAGCTATTCTAAGAGGTATTCCTGAAGTGCTACATGACCCATATCGGGTAAATCTATCACATTCTGAAACTGAGTCTAGTAATAGTAAAAGACAATGGGTAGGAGAACCCATGACTATGAGTAGAATGGAGTACATACAGTACGTAAGGGAGCAGTGTGAGAAGGAACTGTCTTACGTGCAAAAGAGGCCAGATCATAGTATAAATTTAAATAATGTGGAAGCAAAAGAAGATGACATAGCTAAAGAGTCTACGTTAGAGACTACCGAAGATTTGCCAAAACCTTTAGAAGTATTAAAAAAAGTTGAGGAAAAGGTAGATGATAAGCTTCCCATTGTATTAAAGGAACACCTAGGGGAAGAAATGATAGAAGAAGTACAACTACATACCTCCAGAAGTCAGTTTTTAAGAGCTCTTTGGATACGAGCCATCATTTCCTTATGTCTATTTATTGGATTAGTGTCCTTTGATTTGCTCAATGTGCATTTTGGTTCTAAAGGTGTCCATGAGGTAAAGGATGTTGTAGCCAATAATTCTACCATTCAGAAAATTGAGAAATTTGTATCAGATTTTACAGAAAATACAGTACTTCCTGTATTTGGAATAGATAAGAAGGACGGCCAGTAGTACATCTACCTTGTACTACTGGCTTTTTTGTGCTAAAATACAACAGTTAAGTTCAATTGACGAATAAGAAAGAGGTTTTTATGAGAAAATTAGCGCTTTCAGATGAAATATTATTATCGGTTGAAAAACCCGCTAGATATATTGGAAATGAAGTGAATATGGTTGTAAAGGACCCAAGTAAGGTAGACATTCGTTTCTGTATGTGTTTTCCAGATGTATATGAAATAGGTATGTCTCATCTTGGTATCCAGATTCTTTACGACATGTTTAATAAAAGAGAGGATACTTACTGTGAAAGAGTATACTCTCCTTGGGTTGATTTAGATAAAATTATGAGGGAAAAAAACATTCCTTTATTTGCTTTGGAAAGTCAGCAACCTATAAAGGATTTTGATTTTCTAGGAATTACACTGCAGTATGAGATGTGTTATACCAATATCCTGCAAGTTCTTGAACTATCTCAGATTCCACTTAAGGCATGTGATCGTACAGAGTCAGATCCAATTGTGATTGGTGGAGGTCCTTGTAGCTATAATCCTGAGCCAATTGCTGACTTCTTTGATATTTTCTATATTGGGGAAGGAGAAACCGTATACGATAAACTTTTAGATACCTATAAGGAGCATAAGAAGAATAAGACTTCCCGTATGGAGTTCTTAGAGGAAGCAGCAGAAATCGAAGGACTTTATGTACCAATGTTTTATGATGTTGCTTACAATGAGGATGGTACGATAAAAAGCTTTACTCCGAATAACACCCATGCTAAAGCGTCTATTAAGAAACAGGTTGAAATGGAACTAAGCGATGCTTCTTACCCTGAAAAACCATTGGTTCCTTATATCAAAGTAACTCAGGATCGTGTAGTTTTAGAGATTCAAAGAGGTTGCATTAGAGGGTGTAGATTCTGCCAAGCTGGTATGATTTATCGTCCAATTCGAGAAAGAAGTGTGGAATTCTTAAAGGAAAAAGCAGATCACATGTTAGCAAATACTGGTCATGAGGAGATTTCTTTAAGTTCCCTAAGCTCCAGTGATTATTCTCAGCTTCCAGAACTTGTGTATTATCTGATTGAGGAGTATGGCTCAAAAGGAGTCAATATTTCTCTTCCTTCTTTGCGTATCGATGCCTTTGCTTTAGATGTTATGAGTAAGGTACAAGATGTGAAGAAAAGCAGCCTAACCTTTGCACCAGAGGCTGGTTCGCAACGACTTAGAGATGTTATTAATAAAGGTTTAACGGAGGAGGTTATCCTTAAGGGGGCAAGAGATGCCTTCCTTGGTGGTTGGAATAAGGTAAAACTATACTTTATGATTGGAATTCCTACTGAGACTGAGGAGGATATTGAGGGCATTGCCATACTCTCAGATTTAGTGGCGAGAGAATACTATGATGCCATTCCCAAGAGTGAGAGAAATGGTCGTTGTCAGATTACTTCTAGTACATCCTTCTTCGTTCCAAAGCCATTTACTCCATTTCAATGGAGTAGAATGTGTAAACCGGAGGAATTTTTAGAACGTCAGCGCTTCTTAAATGGTAAGATGAAGGAGCAGTTAAATTACAAGAGTATTCGCTATAACTGGCATGAGGCAGAGCTTACCATGCTAGAAGGCATCTTTGCCAGAGGTGATCGTAGGTTAAATGATGTTCTTTTAGATGCATACAAAAAAGGTTGTATCTTCGACTCTTGGTCTGAGCATTTTAAATATGATGCATGGTTAGAAAGCTTAAAGGAACACGACATTGATATTGACTTTTATACTGCAAGGGAGCGCGAGTATGAAGAAATACTTCCTTGGGACTTTATCGATGTAGGTGTTACTAAGAGGTTCTTAATAAGAGAATATGAGCAAGCTAAGGCATCGACTATTACCCCAAATTGCAGACAGAAGTGTTCTGGATGTGGTGCTATGAGTTATGGAGGAGGTGTATGCTATGAAAGCAAGGCTTAAGTTTACAAAATATGGTGCGGTAAAATTTATCGGTCATCTTGACATCATGAGATTTTTTCAAAAGGCTTTCAGAAGGGCAGGCATAGATGTAGCCTATTCACAGGGGTACAGCCCTCATCAGCTTACTTCTTTTGCGGCTCCCCTTGGAGTAGGGCTTACTAGTGGTGCTGAATATATGGATATGGAACTGAATTCTTCCATTACAGAGGAAGAGTTTTTAAACAAACTAAACCCTGCTCTTGTAGAGGGGATAGAAGCAGTTGGTTTTAGCATGTTAAGGGATGATAGTATCAAGTCTATGACAGCAATGGCTGCAGCAGACTATATGGTATCCTTAAAGGATGGTTATGAAGCTGTTGAGAACTTTTCTGAAAAGTTTAAAGAGTTTTTATTAATGCCTCATATTACCATTACCAAAAAGACAAAAAAGAATGAGATTGAATTAGATATTAAACCATTTATCTATGAGGCTAGCCTGTCCAAAGAGGAATTTAATCAGCACTGTGTTTATGAGGTGAATGTAGAACAGGCTGAAAGTTATGAAAATGACAATGTGGTATTTTTACGCCTATGTTCTGGCAGTGTGAATAATCTAAAACCAGAGCTAGTGATGCAGGCCTTTTGTCAGTATAATAATGTGGAGTATCAACCATTGGCTTATCAAGTGCATCGTATGGAGGTATATGCTAACGATGTATCTAAACAGGAAATGGAAGAAGGAATTAGAAGGTTAGTACCTTTAAGCCAGTTTCAGGTACTACAGTAAAATTACTTACTAATGGAAAGGATGTCCTGCAATGAAAAATCAATTAGTCATTCTTCGACATAACAATAGAATATTATCCTGTCTTATAGAGAATGATCAACTAGCGCAGATCAATATCTCCAGTGAAAACAGTGAAGGACTCCTGCACAATATCTATATTGGTAAGGTGAAGAACATTGTAAAAAATATCAATGCGGCCTTTGTAGAAATTGCAGATGGACAAATGTGTTATTATTCTCTAGAGGAGAATTCTCATACTATTTTTGTGAATCAGAAGAATAACCATAAGGTTGTCATTGGGGACGAGATTATTGTTCAGGTGGAGAAAGAGGGAGTAAAGACAAAGGCCCCTGTAGTCACCTCACATTTGACCTTAGTAGGTAAGTATGTTGTTTTGACTCATGGAAAGGTGAATCTAGGAATCTCCAATAAGATAGCGGATCAGGAGAAGCGAGAACAGCTAATGAAGGTCATAGAGTCATATAAAAATGACAATTATGGGCTCGTGATACGTACCAATGCCGCTGAAGCAGACAGAGAATTGATTGAAAATGAGATAACAACTCTAACAGATGAGTATCATAATCTATTGACCTATGGGGTTCATAAAACCTGTTATTCTCTGATTTATGAGAGTCCTGCGGATTACCTTTGTGATATTCGCGATGGATATGATACTTCGGTGGAACGTATTATTACAGATGATGCATTGCTCTATGAGAAAATAAAGCATTATATCAGTAGCTATCAAAGTAAGGACCTTACAAAGCTAACTTTGTATGAAGATAAGATGCTTAGTCTAAAGGCGCTATATTCCATTGAAACGAAACTAGAGAAAGCGTTACAAGAAAGAGTATGGCTAAAGAGTGGTGGATATCTTGTGATACAACCTACGGAAGCATTAGTTGTCATTGATGTCAATACAGGAAAAGCAATTGCAGGAAAACGTAATCCTGAGCAAACCTTTGAACGAATTAATAGAGAGGCAGCAGAGGAGATTGCGAGACAAATCCGCCTACGTAATCTATCAGGAATTATTATCATTGATTTTATAGATGTAAAGGCGAAAGCAAGTAAAGAAGCATTATTGGTTCTATTGAAGAATTTATTTAAAAAGGATCCTGTTCGTACGGTAGTAGTGGATATGACTCCATTAAATCTAGTAGAGGTAACTAGAAAAAAAGTCAGAAAACCCTTGTATGAGCAAATGAAGGATGTAAATTGAGTGTTAAATACACGTTTCTCCTACTAATCCTTAAATTTCGTATATAAAGTCAATACGTTTAAGATCACAATAAACAGAGTAAATATTCTGCTTTTTATATTTGGCTATATCAAAACATATAGTTGATAAATGAGAATTTTTGTAGGAGAGCCTCAAACTCTCCTACAAACTAATATTTACCCGTTTTCCATTTATGTATGTTAGATATCAATTGGCAAAGAAGCAAAAACAACATACTCCATAACACTATTACGGCAGAAACTTCTATGATGGATAATACTATAAGTATAATCCCCACATATTTCATTATTCTGAGAACATTTTCTTTCATTTTTAACTCATTCCTACAACTACAAATTTTATATGGTTAGTTAAGAATTTTTCGAACTAAAGTTTATAATCAAAATAATTATTTACGTTCAATCTCAAAAATCAAATCAATTTCTTTGAACCTTCCATATGAATCGATATTTACAGGAATAAATCCAATGAATGAGAATCCTTGTAAAGCGTATTCATCAATTATTTTTCGGTGTTCCTCAAACTTTGCACCAGCAAATTTAGCACCATTAATACGAACATATTGATACTTTTTCATTTAGTTTTCCTCCAATTGATATAGTAATAATATTTACTTGTCAAATATTATACTACTCTTCATGGAAAAAACAACCACATGGTGTAACATAGCCTATTATAAATGAGCTTGTATTATATACTCCCTACATATTAACTCATTCGAAAAAGATATTTAGAAATATAGCAGCGAATCAAAAGGCTAAAAAATAATCTATGATATTTTTAATGAACCATCATGTGATCCATCGATTTTAATGTATTGTGATGATAGAGTTATACGTTTAGATTAGACACATAGAATAATTTCATATGAAGAACACATATATTCAAAAATTAAAAACGCATACTTTGTTAATAGATATATAAACAATGGATGTGTTTTTGTGATTGATATACTTTAATTATAAATATTAACCCTATATAATTTCTAAGAAATTCATATTTTATCTCCGCATTGACATATCTACCATTTTATGGTATTATTAAAGATACTTTAAAAAGTATTATTAAAAAGAAATGGAAGTGTTTACATGGACCAAAGTACGGCCCATTTTGATTTAGTGAAACTTCAAAATCAAAAAATAATAAGAAATTTATTGAGAAAGGAAAAACCACAGAGTATCTCTGCCTTAGCAAGTAAAGCATCTCTCACTTATCCCACTGTTGCAGCTTTACTAAAGGAGCTTAATGATAAGGGTGAGGTGATACAAGATCAAAATCCGCAAAGTAGTGGTGGTAGGCCTGGTGTTCGGTATGAGCTAGATATTCGGTTTCAGTATGGATTAGTTGTATATTTAAAAGAATCTACTATGATCGCTAAGGTTTACAATGTGTATGGACAATTTGTAGAGGAATTTTCTTTTATGATATCTTCAGATATTACGGTAGATTCTGTAGAATCCTTTGTAGATACTATTTTGAAAAAGTATTCTAGAATCACGGCAATCTCCATAGGAATTCCAGGTGTAGTCTATAAAAATGAGATTTTATTTTTACCAGTATTTCCGAACCTGGTTGGAACAGCTCTAGGAGAAACCTTAACAAAGCAATTTGAGGTAGAAGTGTTTATAGAGAATGATCTAAATGCCATTTCTGTAGCCCAAATAAGAGGAAAAGAAAGCTTTGCACACATTGCCTATATGAAGCAATGTATAGGAACTGGCATCGTGTTAAATGGTGAAATTTATACTGGAAGCAAAGGATATGCAGGAGAGCTAGAGTATATGTGTGAGAATATACAGGACGAGGAACAGTCTCTAACTACCTGTATCCTTGCATTAACCTGCGTCCTTAATCTACCACTTATCTATATTTCAGGAGAATACTGTAGAGAGGATACGATATCTGGAATAATAGAGAAACTAAGTAAACTGCTGCCTGAAAATAGGATTCCAGAAATACAACTAGTAAAAGAGTTGGAGTTAAAGTACGAGGAAGGGTTATTTAGAAGAATACTGTTATATTGGGAAAATACAATTTAGAGGGTGAACATATGGAACTAGTAGAAAATAACAACTTAAGAGGGCGGATAGGCAGTATCTTTCATGTTGCCTTTCCCCTTTTGATACAGGGACTTGTATTTCAAATACAATCCCTTACTGACAAAGCATTTTTAGGGAATCTTGAAACAAAATATGTGTCTGCGGTAGGAGCAGCACAGATGCCATTTTATACAGTAGTAGATAGTATGGGGGCAATTAGTGTCGGCCTTGTCATCATTGTTTCAAAGCTTTATGGTGCTAGAGAAAAAGAAAAAATTAATTCCTTTGTAAAGAGTACCGCCTTTTTTAACATGTTACTAGGAATCGCTATCTTTTTCTTATGGGAGCTTTTTGCAGCACCAATCCTTACTTTCTTTAAAACAGATGTGCAAATTATAGAGTACAGTGTTACCTATATTAAAATATGTGCTGTTTATCTACTTGTATATGGCTTCGACTGTGCACTACAGTCTATGCTACAAGGAATAGGTGATACCAAACCAATTATGTATGCTGGAATCATTAAGGTAGGCTTAAACTTGTTAATCTCTTGGGTATTAATCTTTGGTAAACTTGGTTTTCCTGCTATGCACGTTACTGGTGCAGCAATAGGAACTATGGCAGCTAATTTCATTGCCTTTTTATTTATTGCTATCTATTGTCTTGTAATAAAACGAAAAGAATTACAACTTAATACATTAGACCATATGTGGTTTACCATCAAACCTTATTTAAATGTAATCAAGATTGGAATCCCTGTTGGAATAGAGTATTTACTATGGAATGCATCCAACCTATTATTAATTCGTTTTATCAACAGCTTTAGTTATGAAGCCATGGGAATATATACCTTGGTGTTTGGACTTCAGTGTATAATCTATATTATCTTTGAAGGTATTTCAAAATCAGCTCTAACCTTAATGGGACAAAGTTTAGGCGCCAAACACCCAAAACGAGCCGATCAGTTATTTTATAACTGTATTGTAATTAATTTCTTTATTGTATTAGTAGCAGCTATTTGCTTTATTTGCTTTCCACATGTACTTTTAGACATTTTTTCAAACGACAGTAAGTTAATTTATAATGCAGTACCATATCTTATTTTTATAGGGTTCATTATGTTTCCACAAAGTGTTAACGTGATTTGTGGGAATGGGATTAAGGCTCATGGCAATACGAAATGGATGCTTATTTCACAGATCATTGGTTCCACCTTGGTTGTCAGTATCTCAAGTTTTCTTATCATAAAGTTACATATGAACATGATGGCAATTTTTATTACAATTTTTATTGATGAGACGATTAGAGGTGGTATTAATTACTTATACTATAGAAGAAAATATGGATATAAAAGCAGTAATAGTATTAGTGAAAATGCATAAAACAAAACTTGACAAACATAGCTCTTGATGATACACTAATCTAGTGTGCCGCACAATGAGGTAAAAGAATTGGGCTAACCAATCACCGAAGTTGGCGAGTAATGATTATAGGAGGTGCCATATGTACGCGATTATTGCAACAGGTGGTAAACAGTACAAAGTAGCTGAAGGCGACGTAATCAGAGTTGAAAAACTTGGTGTTGAAGCTGGTGATACAGTTACATTTGATCAAGTTCTTGTAGTAAATAACGGAGAAGTTACTGTAGGTAACCCTACTGTAGCTGGTGCAACCGTAACTGCTTCTGTAGTAGCTAACGGAAAAGCTAAAAAAGTTATCGTTTACAGATATAAGAGAAAAACTGGATATCATAAGAAAAATGGTCATAGACAGGCTTT
>JAEZGY010000013.1 GCA_023416695.1 Bacillota bacterium
GAAAAAGGTTCCATTACTGCTATTTGGTGTGGTTGGGATGAACCTGCAATTGGTGCGACACAAGCTTTAAAAGATGCTGGTAGAGAGGAAGTAATCGTAGTTGGTGTAGATGGAAATGAACAGGCAGTTTCATTAATCCAAGAAGGTACCAATTTAAAAGCGACCTTAGCTCAAAACTTTGAAGGTATGGCAAAGCTTGTACTGGATGATATGGTAAAAATGTTTAATGGAGAAAATATCGAAAAAGGTGAAAAGTACGCTCCAGCGACGCTCATTACAAAATAATAAGACAACAAGCAAATGAAAGCATATAAGGAGTGAAAACAATGCTTTTACAAACCAAACAAGTCACAAAGCAATTTGGTAGTATGTATGCATTAAAGGACATTAGCTTTCAGATACAAGAAGGCGAGATTCATGGATTAGTAGGAGAGAACGGTGCAGGTAAATCAACCTTAATTAAGATACTAACTGGTGTATACAGCATGGATCAAGGTGAGATCATATGGAATGGCGAAAAGGTTACTATCACAAATCCTCAACAAAGTCGCGAAATTGGGATTAATGTAATACATCAAGACAGAAATTTGATACCTTCCTTTAATGGAATAGAGAATGCATACCTCGGCTTGGCGTACGAAAGAAAAAATGGTTTTTCTGTTGATTGGAACAAGATGCGTAAACGAGTGGAAGCAGTTGCGAATGAGTTAGGTATAGAGGTAGATCTTAATGCACCTGCTTCCTCATTGACACCACCACAGAAGACATTAATTGAAATCATTCGTGCCATGATGACAGATTGTAAACTCTTAATACTAGATGAACCCACAGCTTCCCTAACGGATAAAGAGACCGAAGTACTCTTTTCCATCATAGAAAAACTAAAAGCAAGAGGCACTTCGATTTTATATGTAACACACCGAATGGATGAAATCTTTCGATTGACTAGTCGCATCACTGTATTCAAAAATGGTCAAATGGTAAAGACAGTAGAGACCAAAGATATGGATAAGGATAAGATAATTTCCCTTATGACCGATAGTTGGGTAAGTGAAAAGTTGTCTTCTAGAAAGAACTATGGTACACCACTTTTAATCGTTGAGAACCTACAATCCAAAGATAATATAGTAAAGAATGCGAATGTAACAGTACATAAAGGAGAAATCCTTGGAATATTTGGTTTGGGCGGAAGTGGACGTACCGAATTGTTAGAAAGTATTTATGGCTATAGGACACTAGCAAGTGGAAAAGTTATCTTGGATGGTAAGAGTAATAACAAGCTAACCCCTGCAGACTCCATAAAAAATGGTATGGTATTGATTTGTGAAGACCGTAGAGGAAAAGCACTTGTTAGTAGTTTGAGTGTGAAACAAAATGTCGTACTTTCAACCATAGATAACTATGCAAAAATGGGTGTGATTAACGACAAGAAAGAAATTTCGGATACGCTAGATAAAATTAATAGCTTAAGTATTAAAACAGAAGGTCCTAATCAGCCAGTATTGCAGCTCTCTGGTGGTAATCAGCAAAAGGTTGTGTTTGCAAAAGCGCTTATGTCAGAACCAAAAGTTCTATTATGCGATGAACCAACTCAAGCAGTGGATGTCATAACAAGAGCTGAGATACATAAGCTTCTTAGGAGTAAGGCAGATGAAGGGAATGCGGTAGTGTTTGTCTCTTCTGATTTAAAAGAAGTGTTAGAAGTTTCTGATAACATACAAATCATGGCCAATGGACGTACGAAACAAGTATTTAAAAATGAAAGTCTTACTGCTGAGACAGTTCTGGCAGCTTGCTATGTAGACGAAAGATAATTTTATATGAAGAAAGGACTGTAAAGTCATGAAAAAGAAGATCTCACTATCAGAAATATTTCAATCCTATGGTACGATTATTGCGGGTATCATAGTAGTGATAATATTCAGTGTATTGCGCCCAGATGCATTCTTCACATTATCAAACTTTATTAATATATCAAAACAGATTTCCCTATTAGTTATTATTGCACTTGGTGCTACCCTTGCCATGAGTGTAGGTGAGTTTGACTTATCTGTTGGAGCCCTGGCAAGTTTAGGTGGAGTAGTGGCAGCTAAGTTAGCAGTTGCAGGGATGCCGCTGATCCTTTGCTTCCTTACTCCTATAGTACTTTGCTTTGTAGTGGGATGGGTTAACGGATGGTTAATTACTAAGTTCAAAATATTATCCTTTATTACCACTCTTGGTGTGAGTACAATTTTAGGTGGTTTTACTTTTTGGATCACAGGTGGTGCTACTGTATTTGAAAGCATTCCAAAGAACTTTTCCATTCTTGGATCCAAAAATGTATTAGGAATACCGGCCTTATCCATCATTATGATATGTGTTGTTGTTGTTTTCTGGTTTATTATGCGCCACACATCCTTTGGACGTAAATTATATGCCATTGGAGGAAGTGAAGAAGCTTCCAAGGTTGCAGGAATCAATGTAAAGAAATACAAAAGATATGCATTTGCTTTATGTGGAATGCTTTCCGCTGCAACAGGAATGTTAATGGCATCTAGGTTAGGTTCTGCCCATCCAACTGGTGGAGATGGATATTTCCTTCAATCTTATGCAGCAGTGTACTTGGGGACTACTGTTTTTCGCGAAGGAGTACCAAATATCTGGGGTACCTTTATTGGAGCAGCAATTCTTGGTATCTTAGCTAATGGATTGACAATACTTCAGGTACCTTCTTTTATGCAAGATGTATTAACAGGATGTATTATCATATTAGCTGTCATAGCGCAGAAGGTAGGTCGTGGTGATGCAAAATGATAAAATTAAAATCCATTAAAAATCAACAGATAGTGAAAAAGAATGGTCACATCTTAGTAGGATATTTAACAGCGGGTTTTCCAGATAAAGAAAGTTTTTATGAAACACTAAGAGAATGTGAGAAAGCAAAAATGGATATTGTTGAAATCGGATACCCGGCGAAATCGCCCATGGCTGACGGAGAAGTTATAAAGCAGGCACATCTAGAGATAGATATGACCATTTCAACAGATCTTACTTTTTGGAGAAGGGTACGAAAAGAGATAGAAAGTCCCATTTGGTTAATGGCTTATAAAAATGATATTATGGAAGAACATTTCTGTCTTGAACTAGCAAAAGAGAAGCTAATCGATGCAATTGTTATTCCCGACATGACCTTTGATGAACGAGAAGAGTTAGTGAAGGAATTAGAAAGCTATGAAGTGGATGTGATGGGCTTTGTTAGTCCTGACATGGATCCGAGACAGGTCCACCAGTGCTTAACTCATAATGCATTGATTTATCAACAGCTATACTCAGGTCCTACTGGAATGCAGGTCTCTTCAGATAATTATAGAGAACTATTAGAACAAGTGAAACAGTACAACCATGTATATGTATTCGCAGGATTTGGAATTTCTACACCAGAAAGAGTAAATGAATTACTGGTGAATGGCTTTGATGGTGTCATTGTTGGAACAGCCATGATGAAAAAGCGTAAGGTTTCTCTTGGCGATTTGATAGAGTTCGTGAAATTATTAAAGAAAGCGGCAGAAGGAGCGAGGTAAGAATGAGATATATTGCTACATTTGATATTGGCACTACAGCAATTAAAGGCGTTCTCGTCTCAGAAGAAGGAGAGCCAGTCTATTCCGATAGTCAAAGTATTGAGACGATATTTATTGACGATAGGAAGGAACAAAATCCAGAGGATTGGTATCATGCTTTTCTTAAAATCTCACAAAACTTTGTATCGGAGTACAATAAAACGGATATTATCGGTGTCATCATGAGTGGTCAGATGCAGGATGTTATTTTACTTAATCAAGAGTACAATGCAATGGATAATGCTATTCTGTATTCTGATGGACGGGCAGAAGAACAGGCGAAGGCGATAATGAACGTCATTGGAGAGGATACCATTTTACAAACTACTGGAAATGACTTTAACGGCTCCCTTCCATTTGCGAAACTCCTTTGGCTGAAAGAACATAAACCAAACTTATATAATGATGTTTATAAAGTACTATTTAGTTCAAAGGATTATATTATATGTAAGCTTACCAATAACTATGTATCTGATGTTACCACTTGTGCTACTACCGGATTAATGGACATACAAAAGAAAAACTGGATGAGAGGCTGGATGGATATGATGGGACTAAATCCCAACATATTGCCCCATTTAGGATATACCAGTGAAAGAGCAGGTGTGATAACTTACCTAGGAGCTACAGATAGTGGATATATGGTAGGTACTCCAGTTTACGTAGGTACTGGAGATGCAGGAGCAACCACATTAGCAAGTGGAATTTCACGGGATGGTGAATATAACATTAATCTTGGAACTTCTGGGTGGATTGCCTGTGTTTCAGATGATATACTTCATAGAAAAGGCGTCTTTAACCTTGCAGCTATTCAAAAAGACTTATTTATTAATGTAGTGCCTTTTCTAAATGCAGGAAATGTACATAAATGGATTAGTAAAACACTGACACCAGATAATAGACAAGATAGTAAATACGACTATATTAGTGAATTGCTGCAAAACAGTAGTACTGGAAGTAATGGTGTTATGTTCCTTCCATATATTGTAGGAGAAAGATTCCCTGTAATGGATGCAGAGATTAAAGGCTGCTATATTGGAATTACTCCAGAGACAACAAAGCAAGATATGGCGAGAGCTTGTTTGGAAGGTGTCGCTTATTCCATTCGACAAGGAATTGAGAGTATCGGTCGTAAGCCAAACAAGATATCTATCATAGGTGGAGGTGCACGATGTAAAGAGTGGTGTCAGATTTTAGCTGATATGTTAAATCATGAGGTTCTTGTATATAACAATAGTGAATACTTACCTTCTGTGGCAATAGCGGCAGCAGTGATGATTGACTATAAGATCCTATCTAATTATCAGAGTTTTACCAATTCTTTGCTAAGCTCAGAGGAATGTACCATATATCAGCCGAATGAGAGTTCCACCAACTATTATAATGCCTCCTATTCAAAGTATTGTAGTGTATACCCTGCAATTCATAAGATACCTTGACACCCCCATGTCTTGGTAAAAGAAAACATGTTGTAAAAAACTCCCTTAAAGAAAAATCGCTTAGACCGTGAGGTATAAGCGATTTTTGGTATAATTAATTATGAGGTTAATAACACTAATTCAAGTGATGATTCTATGTATATCGTTGTGAGAGCATAAAAATAAACCACCTGCCATGTTGAAGTTGGTTTTGACTTTAGAATGAGTAGAATATATAAAAACTCACTACTTTTGTGCTTGTTTACAACATTTTTACAACTTACTTGCATACAAACGGCAAGTCATATGATACCATTAATATGTAGTATAGTGTTAATACATAGGAGGATAATAATGAAAAAGGAAAAGATAGCCTATATTGTGTGTGGGTTAATGTTAGTATTGGTATGTGGTTGTGGTAAGAGTTCGGATGCTAGCAACCTACAGAGTACAAAGGAAGCAAAACAGACAAGTAATGTAACATTAGTTCCTACTATATCTCCAACGTTAGAACCAACAACAACACCAATTCCTTTGCAAGAAATTAAGATAACTTCAGAGTCCCTTACAGAGGAAGGGATGTGGCTTACAGCAATTACTGGAAAGGGAGCCAATCCAAAAGGGTTAAATCAGACACCACAGTTAAGTTGGAATACTGTGGAGGGAGCTTCTTGTTATGCAATCTATATGTATGATGCTTCCGCAAGGTATTGGTTACACTGGAAAGCTGGTAATATTACTACTACATCAATTGATATGGGTGCTGAGCTTGAGATGAGCAAATATTTTGGACCTTATCCACCAAGTGGAACTCATGAATACCAGGTTATTGTTTATGCATTAAAAGAACCAGTAGAAAAATGTCCAGGAACAATGGATAGTCCAGCTATTGATATTCGTACTAATGAGGAAAATCTAGACGAAATCAATGGAAGTACTGGCAATATTATTGGTAAGGGTATATTATCAGGTAAAGTTACTATTGGATTAAAGGTAGAATAGGACTTAATATAAACATGTAAGGGAAGCATCCTATGGGTTGCTTCCCTTTCTTTGTTTTGTGGTATTTATATAAGACATTAGTCTTATACATTTAAATTATTTTGACCTTCACAACACAAGTAAAAGTCCCAATATAGCCCCATACAGTGTAGTTATATAGGGATTTGAGGTAATTGCACAGGTACCTGAGGAACATCCCACAAAACGATAATATAAAAATCCAAAAAATCCTCCAATCACGATTCCCAAGACATATTTCACCATTCTACCTCCTTACATAGTAATCTTAAGTAATTTTTAGATGTATAAACATAGCATACTATCCTTCCTTTTTCTTGTATGTGACTTTGTTACAGATGAAATAGAAATCTGTTGTATAATAAGTTTAAGAAAACAATAAGTGATAATCGATAGGAGGAATTAATATGTTAAGTTTTTTAGGAAAAGCAAGTAAAGCAATTCATGTAAATGATATAGACGAACTGATTGGGAAGATTGAGCTGATAGATATCAGGGAACCATACGAGTATAAAAGAGGAAGCATAAGAACTGCAAAGAATATTCCGATGGGTGTTTTATTAGATTCTCCAGCAAAGTATCTTTTAAAGGAGAAATCCTACTATATTATGTGCCAGTCAGGCGGACGTAGTAGTAGTGCAGTACGTAGTTTGGAGAAACAAGGATTTGATGTTATCAATGTCTCAGGTGGATATGGTTCCTATGTGGGAACCAAAAGAAAATAGACGCTAGGAGGTAGCGATTATGCAACGAAAAATATTAATTGTTGGTGGAGTTGCGGGAGGTGCGTCTGCCGCAGCCAGACTTAGAAGGAATAGTGAAGAAGATCAAATTATTATGTTTGAAAAAGGACCACATGTTTCCTTTTCTAACTGCTCCTTACCATATCACCTCAGTGGTGTTGTAAAATCAGAAGAGGATCTAATCTTGATGAGTCCAGATATCTTTAAAAAACAATATAATATAGAAGCTAGAATTAATAGTGAAGTGTTATCCATTGATCGACCTAAGAAAGAAGTTGTAGTTAAAAATGTGCTAACCAACGAATTATATCGTGAGAGCTATGACAAATTAATTCTTTCTCCTGGTGCATTTCCAATTGTTCCAGAAATTCCTGGTGCAGAGCACGTACCAACCTTCTCTATACGTAATGTAGTAGACATTCACAATCTTAAAAAAGGTCTAGAGGCCCTAGAAAGTAAAGAAGTTACCGTTATTGGAGGCGGTTATATTGGTATAGAAGTAGCTGAGAATTTACGAGAAGCTGGTTATGAGGTAACCTTGGTAGAAAGCTATAAACAGATATTAAAGCCATTTGATTATGATATGGTTCAGATTTTTCATAAGGTATTAGTAGATCATGGTATTAATCTTATTGTAAATGATAGAATTGTGCATTTTGATGGAAATGAAGCAGTATTAGAATCAGGAAAACGATTGAAAGTTAGTGCAATGGTTATGGCCATAGGAGTTTTACCGGAAACTAAGCTGGCAAAAGAAGCCGGACTAGGAATAGGAGCTACTGGCGGTATCAAAGTTGATAAGAATAATCAAACCAGCGATCCCGATATTTATGCTGTTGGAGATGCTATAGAGGTATATCACCAACAATTACAGACTAAGTTTCGATTGTCGTTAGCTGGTCCAGCACTGAAACAGGCGAGATCAGTTGCAGATCATATCCATGGAAAAGAAACTTTGAACAAGGGTTACATTGGCTCCTCTGCAATTAAGGTGTTTGAATACAATGGTGCAGCTACTGGTCTTAGTGAAGGTTTGATTGAGGCCTATCAGCTAAATGTATCTTATCAGACAGTGCATATCATCCCTTCAGATAAAGTTGGTCTAATGCCAGATTCTGCTCCAATGCACTTTAAACTCTTATTTGAAGTACCTACTGGAAAAATTCTAGGAGCCCAAGCTATCGGCAAGGGAGATGTCACTAAGAGAATTGATGTTATTGCAACTGCTATTAAGTTTGGAGGAAATATACAGGATTTAAAGGATTTAGAATTCTCCTATGCGCCGCCATATACTACTGCAAAAGACGTAGTTAACTATGCAGGCTATGTTGGTAGTAATTTATTAAATGGAGTATATAAACAGGTAACCGTAGATAAGGTAAGAGAACTTGTCGAAAACAACAGTATGATTATTGATGTGCGAGAAGAGTATGAGTATAAACGAGGTCACATTAAAAATGCCATTAATATTCCACTTAGCCAGTTAAGAGATAGAATGGATGAGATTCCAAAAGATCAGCCAGTATATCTGCACTGTCGAACTGGTCAAAGAAGTTATAATGCGACTAGGGCATTGCAAAATGTAGGTTATGATAAAGTGTTTAACATTGCAGGAAGTTTTCTAGGACTCTCCTTTTATGAGTATTATAATGATGTAACTACAGGAAGAGACAAAATTCTAACAGAGTACAACTTTAGATAACAACACAACCCCCATTCAATAGGTGAGAGATATGGTCTATTGAACGGGGGTTGTTTACTCTAAGTGATTCTTTGACTTATAACATATCTTGTAGCATAAAACCTAGAGAAAGTTTTAGTCTAGTATCTAAGTCAGACAAGTTGGCATGTAGTATATCTGAGGCTTTGTTAAGTTTGTAGTTTATTGTATTTCTATGGACATATAGTTCAGTAGCAGTATCCATTACACTTCCATTATGACTTAAATAGCATCTTAATACATCACATAGATTGGAATGGTTTATAGTATCATAATCCGCTAGTGGCTTTATTGTCTTCTCAAAATATTCTAGTAAAATATCTGGATCTTCTATTCCCATGAGCAGCTTATAAATTCCCAAATCGGAATAACATATCATATCAGGAGGAAATTTTTCTAGGGACTGAAGATTAAGAATTTTTAGTGCCTGGCTGTGACTTTTGTATAGACATCGAATACTTTTGGTACATTTACCAATTCCAATGTAGTAGCACTCTTCTTTCTGTAGGTATTGATCGAGATATGATTTTATATCCTTAATAAAGGAACGTATACGTTCTTCTGAATAATTGGCTAATACTAGTACGATATCATTATCATGAGAAAAGGTAGCAAAAGAATCATATTTACGATGCTGTATGTAATTATCTATATACATAATAAGATAGGTAAGTCGGTTGCTATCAATAGTATCTTGATTTTTATGAATCACCTTGATGACACAGACATGATATCCGTAATCAACTTTAAACCCATGCTGTAAAAGAGGAACTAAGTAAAGCTCCTCTTGCTTCGGGAAAAAGATAGCATTTTTAAATGCAGAGGCAATGGCTAGATTTATTTGCTCTGAAATGGTAATGGTATAGGAGAAAATCCGCATGATTTCTGCAATATGAGTTTTCCAAGGAACCAAAAAAATGGGAAAATCATGTTGGTTTCCAAAATCGATGATTTCACTTGGAATCGTTTCTAAAAATGGACCCGTATTAAGAACAATACCAGATGCCTTATGTTTCCAAATATTACGGACAAGATCTAGAAGAGTTTGGCTAGAATTAAGGCCAATTCCAGTGGAAAATGCAATTTCTCCTCCTTCTAAGAAAGTGGAAGCTTCTTTCGTTTCCACCATATGGACCCAACTAACAATGTTAGTCATACCACCTTTCCCTGCAATTAAGGTAATATCCATATGAGAGACTTTTTCTATGAGTCGTTTTAATTCTACTGACACACAAACACCTACCTTCTTAATAACAAAGGCGAAGATGCATCTGCACCTTCGCCTTTGTTGTAATTATATATCATTTAACCAATTTGTCAAGTATTGGATATAAAGTGTAGGACTTAAGTTTGTGCTCTAGCACAGACCATTTTAGGCTTTGATTTATTGTTCTCAAGTATTTCTGGAATATAATAACTCTATGAAAAACAGATTGATGCTAGTGTTAAACCACTTGACATAATACATATAGAGGAGAGGTAATGCTATGAATGGTGAAAAAGTGAAAAGTAATCAAAGGGACTATGTACTGCAATCTTGGAGTAAACAAGGGAATATGAATCCCATTGCTGTCAAAAGAGCGGAGGGTATCTACTTTTATGATTATGAGGATAATCGATATACAGATATGTCTTCACAACTGGTGAATTTAAATTTGGGGTTTGGAAATCAAGACATAGCAGATGCAATAAAAGAACAGGTAGATCAGTTTTGCTTTGTAGGACCTTCTTACGCAGTAGAATCTAGATCGACCTTAGCCGAGATGATTATAAAGCTACTTCCAGATACCTTTGGGAAAATATTTTTTACCAATGCCGGGGCAGATGCCAACGAAAATGCCATAAAGATGGCACGAATGTATACGGGAAGGAAGAAAATATTTAGCCGGTATAGAAGCTATCATGGATCAACTTTTGGAGCTGGTAATTTAACTGGTGAACCAAGAAGATATCCCCTTGAGCCTGGAATTCCAGGGTTCGTAAAGTTCTTTGATCCTTACCTTTATCGAGAACAGATAACATTTGATTCCGAAGAGGATGCTTCCATCTATTATGTAGCAAAATTAAGGGAACAAATCCTTTACGAAGGCCCAGAAAGCATTGCTGCCATCGTACTTGAAACCATTACTGGTTCCAATGGTATATTACTTCCACCAAAAGGATATTTACCAGGAGTGAGAAAGCTTTGTGATGAGTACGGAATCGTAATGATTTGTGATGAGGTAATGTCAGGCTGGGGAAGAACGGGTAAAATGTTTGCTTTTGAGAACTATGATGTAGTGCCAGATATGATAACTTTTGCCAAAGGTGTTACCTGTGGTTATGTACAGCTTGGAGGGGTGGCAGTAAAAAAAGAGATTGCATCCTATTTTGACGATCATTTCTTATCCTGTGGGTTAACCTATAGTGGTCATCCATTGGCCTGTGCAGCTGGGGTTGCCTGTGTGAATTATTATAGTAAGGCAAATATATTAGATCATGTCAATGCTGTTGGGAAGATATTGGGAACAAAGCTCGAAGAGCTAAAAGAAAGTCACTCATGTCTAGGAGATGCACGTTATATTGGTTTATTTTCTTGTGTTGAGCTGGTGAAAGACAAAACCACAAAAGAACCACTTGTTCCTTACGGGAAGGATCCGGATGGAATCATGGGAAAGATTATTGGATTGCTGAAGGAGGAAGGCTTTATGACCTATTCTCATGAAAATATGATCTTTGTATGTCCCCCATTAATCATTACAAAGGAGCAGCTCTTAGAGGAATTGGAGAAATTAGATAAGGTATTATTTATTGTAGATGAAATGATAGGAAGTTAGAAAAGGGGGGAATATATGTCTCACTATACTGTTCCACAACATATTTTTATAGGTAAAAATGCTATAGAAGAGGCCACATCTTACATAAAAACCTGTGGCAATAGAGCTCTTATAGTGACAGATAAGCATATAGGTAAATCTCCAATGTATGAGAAATTAGTAGATATTCTTCAGAAAGAAGACGTCAGTCTCACCACTTTTGATGAGATAAATGGAGAGCCTACAGATGTTATGGTTGAGAAAGGGCTTTCTATCTATAAGGAAAATCAGTGTCAATTTGTTATTGGAATTGGTGGCGGAAGTCCCCTAGATGCAGCAAAAGCAATTGCAGCTATGTCTGTTAACTCAGGAAAGATTTCTGATTATAGGAACAAAGAAATCACGGGGATGATTCCTCCCATCATCGCCGTTCCTACTACAGCAGGCACAGGTTCTGAAGCCACCAAATTCACCATTATTACGGATAATAACAATGGCATCAAGATGCTACTTAAGGGAGATAAACTTGTGCCTACCATTGCTGTAGTAGACTATGATTTTTCTATGGATATGCCAAAATCCATCACTGTTGCAACAGGTCTTGATGCGTTAACTCATGCAGTAGAGGCTTACACCTCTAAGAAAGCATTTGAATTAACGGATACCTTAGCGATATCTGCAGTAAAGAGAATCATGAAGTATCTTCCTATTGTTTACTACAATGGATATGATGTGATAGCAAGAGAACAGATGGCTATAGCAGCCCTAGAAGCAGGGATATGTATTAACAATTCCAGTGTTACCATTGTTCATGGTATGAGTCGTCCTATTGGTGCCCTCTTTCATGTGCCCCACGGAATGTCCAATGCTATTCTATTAAAAGATTGTCTTGCCTTTGCTCTGGATGGTGCCATACAGCGATTTGCCAATCTTGGTAAGGTGATAGGAGTGGCTAAATATGAGGATACCGACAAAGAAGCAGCGATTAAGTTTTTAGTAGAAGTCGAACAACTATGCGCACTTTGTCAAGTGCCTTCGTTAAAGGATTATGATATTAGTAAGGAGGAGTTTTTAAGGGTATTAGATAAAATGGCAGAGGATGCAATTGCATCTGGGAGCCCCACAAATACAAGAAAAGTTGTGACTAAGGAAGATTGTATAAAGATCTATAAGAGAGTTTATGGACTCAGGGAATAATAAAAAAAGCAGGCAATGGAGCTAATAAGAGGTTAGCCCTATTGCCTGCTTTTAATTATAAATTGCATGGGAGGTTTTCATATGAGCGAAGTCATGGAGAAAAACAAAAAAGAGATTGAAATAAAGATGAAAAAATTGGGGATGACTTTTAAGGACAATAGTGGACATGACGTAACAGCCTTAACCAATGTGAATTTAGATGTCTATAAAGGAGAATTTATTTCACTTCTTGGGCCATCTGGTTGTGGAAAGACAACCTTACTTCGTATCGTGGCGGATCTTCTAGAACCTACGGATGGTGAAGTTCATATTGGTGGCATGACTCCAAGGGAAATTCGCCTTCAAAAAAAGTTCGGTATCGTGTTTCAAAGTGCAGTGCTCTTTGATTGGAGAACCGTGCAGCAGAACATTGAACTTCCACTGGAAACCCTACATTTTTCAAAAGCAGAGAGGCGTCAAAGAGCGGAGGAAATGCTTGAGATGGTAGGCTTATCTAATTTTAAAAAGCATTATCCTAAACAGTTGAGTGGTGGGATGCAGCAGAGAGTAAATATCGCCAGAGCTCTATCTATTCACCCTGAAATCCTGTTAATGGATGAGCCATTTTCTGCATTAGATGAGTTTACCAAGGAAAAACTTCATGAGGATCTACTTAGAATTTGGAGACAGACCAATAAGACCATTCTTTTTGTTACTCATAACATCTCGGAGGCAGTATTCTTGTCAGACCGTGTCTGTGTACTCTCTCCTCATCCGGGAAGGCTATCTGCCATTGTAGATATTGACTTACCAAGGCCTAGAAGTATAGACATAAAAGAAACTCTAGAGTTTACACGACTAGTAAAGAAGGTCCGTGATAGTTTCGAGGGAGGGAGTCTATGAAAAAAAGAAAGATACCTAAATGGATTACAATGCTAGCCTGGGTACTAGCCCTAATTGCTGTATGGGAGATAGGTGCAAATGCCATAGAATCAAGTAAAAGAACTCCCGAGAATGTTTTACCTCATTTATATCAAATCATTGGCTCCATAGTCAGTGATAAACCGGTAGCTAATGGTGAGACTGCTTTGATGGTGGTACTGTCTAGTGCAGGGAAAACCCTTCTTCGAGCATTATATGGGTTCCTCCTTGGAACCATGTTAGGATTTGGAATGGCCTTACTCTTAAAAATATCAAAGATTGCAGAAAAGGTCATATTTCCTTATTTAATGTTAATACAGATGATTCCTATTCTAGGTATGGCACCTATTATTCTTGCAATAACAGGAAATATAAATGTAAGCAGGGTCATTATTGCAGCTATACTTACCTTCTATCCAGTAGCAACCAATACCCTAGCAGGCTTTAATGCAGTAGAAAGAGAAAAATATGAACTAATGTACTCCTATGCTGCGAAGAAATCTACAATCTATAGGAAGGTGTTGATCCCATATTCTATCCCTTACTTTTTTACTGGCCTCAAGATATCAGCACCAATGGCCATTACTGCTTCTATTTTAGTAGACACTTTACAGGGAGATGGTGGGTTAGGATGTATGCTATCTCAATCTCAAAAACATGCAATGTCCATCTATGTCTTTTGGATCATTATCTTCTTTAGTGCAGTAGTGGGAATTCTTAGTTCTAAGCTGATGGGGGTAATCGAGAGAATTTGCACCCCTCAGAATAGGAAGAGGAGGTGTAAATCATGAGTCCGAAATTGAAAAGAAAGAAAAGTCTGTGGGCAAGAATGCAGGAAAATAAACGAATTTTAGTCATAGAAGCTGTGGTTTTTCCATTGCTCTTTGGGCTACTGATTTTAGTAACCTGGCAGACAAAGATTTTACACGCAATATTACGTACGGATACCTTTACACTTCCTTTACCAGGGAGAATTGTGACGATCATTTCAGATAACTTAGGAAATATTATGGTAGATGTGAAAGCTACTGTATTGGTAGCAATTCTGGGATTACTAGGAGGTTCTTTACTAGGCTATTTACTTGCTGTCCTCGCTGCCTTATTTCCTAAATGGGGGAGTAGTGGAGTTACTCTTGTAGCTGCCTTTAATGCCATCCCTATTGTGGCACTGGCACCTGTTATGACTAATTGGACCAAGGACGTAAGTAGTGATGCCAATGTAAGAAGTATGGTTGCAAAGATTCTGGTGGTAGTGATTGTTTGCATGGCAAACATGAGTATGAATGCATTCAGGGGATTGACTGACTTAAAACCCCATTCAGAAGATTTAATGCGCTCAATAGCTGCTGGGAAATGGAAAACTTTATATAAACTAAGGATTCCTAATAGTGTACCCTACATATTTACTGCCCTTAAGGTGGCCGTTCCAGCTAGTGTAATTAGTGCCTTAGTAAGTGAGTATTTTGCTGAATACATTGTTGGTGTTGGAAGACAGATTCGAGAAAATATCGTATTGGCCCAATATTCCGCTGCATGGGCATATATTGTAGTAGCTTGTCTTATTGGTATTATCATGTATGGAATATTAATGTTAGTTCAAAGTATTTTGTTAAGGAAGCATGTATAAGCATGACACTTAATTGAATATAAAACCCATTTAAAAGGAGGAAAATATATGAGAAAAGAAATGAAAAAATTAGTAGCATTATTATGTTTGGTGGTATTTACAATTACCTGTATGGTAAGTTGTGGAGGTTCTAACAGTAGTTCTAAGGAAAGTGATTCTAAAGAGCCTTCCACAGCAACTCCGACGCAAACCGTGGCATCTACAAAGGCTCCGGCAATGTCAAGTTCAGATATTGTAGTAAAAGCGGCAAAGGACGGCAAGGTAGGAAACTGGGGACTTGGAAATGAGTATGAGGTGCAAGCGCTATTAGCTAAGAACGGTCAGGATATTAAGTATCTTAGTCAAGCCTTTGATATGGATGGTTTCGATGATGACTCTATTACCTTAGCCTCTGCCATGACGTATAACGAGCTTGGTCTTGTAGTAAATGATTATGATGGTGGTTATGGCTACGGGGACAAAGTAGGTTTCATTGATATGAATAAAGAAGGCGTAGCCATGTTAGAGGATAATATCTTCTGTACCAAGGCATTTGCTAAGGAGAATCCTAATACAGTAAAGGCTTTCCTATATGCCTCCTTAAAAGGATGGAAATATGCTTGTGAAAATCCAAAGGAAGCAGCAGAAATTGTATATAAATACGGTTCCTCCGTATCTGCAGATCATCAAGCATATATGGCTTCTGAAGTGAAAAAGTTAGTTGAGACAGACATGAATGGTAAGGCCGTATCGGATATTGGAAAAATGGATGAAAAGGCTATGCAGCAGACTCTGGATTTAGCAAAACAGTATATCAAGTTAGATGATGCTACAGCAGCAGAAAAATTAAAGACCATTACCCTAGATGATATTCGTGATGCTTCCTTTATTACAGATGCATTAGCTTCTTCAGACGGTAAGTTTGCTGTTGAGAAGAAGGATGTCAAAATACAATTAAAATGGTTACCACAGGCTCAGTTTATGGGTTATTACGTAGCAAAGGACAAAGGATATTATGACGAAGTGGGGCTCAATGTAAACATCGTATCTGGTGGTGGTGATATTAGTGAGACTACGGCAGTTAATAATGGAACCGTTGATTTTGGTGTGACTTGGGTTTCTAATTTGATTTCTGCTAATGCAGGTGGCATGAATTTGCTTGAAATTGCTCAAGTATATCAGAGATCTGGTCTGGTTCTTGTTTATAAATATGACAACTTTAAATAAAGATTAAATGGTTTGGCACCAGGCATCTTATGCGAAGTAAATTTAAGCTTATTTCCATAAGGTTGTCTGTGCCGTACATGAATGGAGGATGAATATGGACTTACTAATTAAGAATGGAACAGTTGTAACAGCATCCGGTAGTTATATTGCAGATGTAGCAGTACAGGATGGAACGATTACAGCGATTGGAACAAATCTTCAGGTTAAAGCAGAAAAGGAAGTAGATGCAACAGGGAAAATGGTTCTTCCGGGAGCTTTAGATGTTCATACTCATCTGGCCATGCCTTTTGGTGGAACCGTATCTGCAGATAGCTACTTATCAGGTACAAGAGCAGCAGCCTGTGGTGGTGTTACTACAGTATTTGATTATCCTGTACAGCGTGCAGGAGGTACAATTCTTGATTTGATCCAATCCAAAAAAGAGGTTCTAACAAAAGAGGCTTGTGTCGATTATGCCTTTCATTGTTGCATTACAAATTTGAATGGAGGAAGTATCTTAGAGGAAATGGAGCAGGCAGTAAAGGAAGGGATTACTAGCTTTAAGTGTTTCTTAGTGTATAAAAAAGAGGGAATGATGGTAGACGATGGAACGTTAGCACGCCTATTATTAAGAGCAAAAGAGTTAGGTGCTATCATTAACGTCCATGCTGAAAACCCAGATTTAATTGATTTAAATATTGAGAAATTCTTAAAAGAAGGGAATACCTCTGCTTGGTATCACTATCTAAGTAGACCGGAATTTGTGGAGGCAGAAGCAGATAAAAGGGCAGTTCACTGGGCAGTCAATCTTAATGCACCTCTTTATATAGTACATATGGCAGATAAGGAAGGGTTGGAGGCTTGTATTGCAGCGAAACATCAGGGGCATCAAATCTATGTGGAAACTTGTCCTCAATACTTAGAATTTACCTGTGATGTGTATAAACGAGAGGATGGAAGGAATTTTGTCTGTTCCCCACCAATGAAGGGAAAAGATAGTCAGGATGCGCTTTGGAAGGCACTTAAATTAGGCTTTATTGACACTGTGGCTACAGATCATTGCCCATTTCAGAGCTACGAAAAGGACTGGGGAAAAGATGATTTTACCAAGATTCCCAATGGTTGTGCTGGTATAGAGAATCTTTATCCATACATGTTAGACGCTGCCAATAGCGGAAAGCTTACATTTGAAAGGGTGGTACAGGTATGTGCTACTAACCCAGCTAGGATTTTCGGGTGTGAGAAAAAAGGAGCCATCGCCATTGGAAAAGATGCTGACATAGTAATTTATGACCGAGAAAAGGAATTTACCATTAGTGTAAATAATATGCATTCTGATTATGATCATACCATTTGGGAAGGAAAGAAGCTCCATGGATACCCAGTACAGACCTATCTAAGAGGAAAACTAGTTTATGATAATGGGGAGTTTGTTGGAGTACCTGGTAGTGGACAGTATGTAAAACGTGTTCCATCAAAATAAGAGGAATGGAAATAGGAGGTAGAAGGATGGCATATGAACTAATTAATTTAAGAACGGATATAGATAAGTGTTTACTATGCTATGACGCCCCATGTAGTGGGGCTTGTCCCGCAGGGCTTCCAGTAAGTCAGATGATTCGTTCCTATCGATTTGAGAATCCTCATGGGGCAGCAATCCTTATTAAAGAGAGTAACCCCTGTACTAGTTGTTCATCACAAGATTGTCAGGCGGTCTGTAATCGAGGGAAACTAGGGGATGCGGTTCCTATTAAGAGAATACTTAGTAGGGTAAAACCAGTCCCTAGTAAAGAGGAAGCTTCAATTGATATGACGGTAAGTCTATGTGGAGTCCCTTGTGAAAACCCGTTTTTTCTATCTTCGTCTATTGTAGGAAGTAATTATGAAATGGTAGCTAAAGCATTCGATATGGGGTGGGCAGGAGTTGCTTTTAAAACCATTGGAATGTTTGTGCCTGAGGAGGTATCACCAAGATTCGACTGTTATGAAAAGGGAAATAGTCCCTTTGTGGGATTTAAAAACATCGAGCAGATATCCGACCATACCTTGGAAGAGAATCTTCAATACATCAAAAGACTGAAAAAGAACTATCCCTCCAAAGTGATCATAGCCTCCATAATGGGACAGAATGAAGAGGAATGGACTTATCTTGCCAGGAAAGTAGAAGAAGCAGGAGCTGATGTTATAGAATGTAACTTCTCCTGTCCTCATATGAGTGGGGAGGGGTTGGGAAGTGATGTAGGTACAAACCCTGAACTAGTGGAGCGCTATACGAAAGCAACAAAAAAAGGAACGACACTACCAGTACTCGCAAAGATGACACCGAATATCACCAATATGGAGGTTCCAGCACTTGCCGCAGTCAAGGCAGGAGCAGATGGAATAGCAGCCATTAATACTATTAAGAGCATTATGAATATTGACCTAAATACCTTTGTGTCTGGTCCTAATGTTATTGGTAAGTCTGCAGTAGGAGGCTATTCCGGTAAGGCAGTGAAGCCTATCGCGCTACGTTTTATTTATGATATGAAGAGTAATGATGAACTAAAAACCATTCCTATTAGTGGTATGGGTGGTATTGAAACTTGGATTGATGCATTGGAGTTTATGTCCATGGGCTGTGAAACTGTTCAAATTACAACGGCGATTATGCAATATGGATATAGAATCATTGAGGACTTACTCGAGGGATTAAAAAGCTATCTTATTAGTAATAACTATGCTTCTGTTAGAGAACTTGTTGGTAAGGCATTGCCTAATCTGCTTCCGGCCCAGGAGCTGAATCGAAACAGTATCAGTTATCCTAAAATTGACCGTAGTCTTTGTGTAGATTGTGGCAGATGTTATCTATCCTGTTACGACGGTGGACATCAGGCTATTGTGATAGGCAACGATAAAAAGCCAAGAGTAGATCCAAAGAAATGTGTGGGTTGCCAATTATGTAAGCTTGTCTGTCCAGTAGGTGCCATATATGCAGGAACAAGGGTACGAATTCAATAAAGAAGGGGTGGAGTGTAATATGTATAAATGCAGTCAGGAAAGAATGGAGAATATAATTAGTAGGATGAGTCAGTTTGGAGATGCAGGGCATGGTGGAATTACAAGATATGCCCTTTCCTCAGAAGATATTATGGCTCGCAATGAGTTTGTTACGAGGATGAAGCAGATAGGTGCGACGATTGAAATAGATGATGTGGCCAATGTCTATGCTACCATTCCAGGCTCTGACCCTAATGCAAAAAGAATTGTAATGGCTTCTCATTGTGATTCCGTAAAAAATGGTGGGAACTACGATGGAATCTTAGGTGTTATATCGGCAATGGAAGTACTGGAAACAGTGGTGGAGCAAAAGATTCCTCATAAACATCCATTGACTGCTATGATCTGGACCAATGAGGAGGGCTCTTTATACCCTCCAGCCATGATGTGTTCTGGTATCGTTTGCTATGATTATCTTCCAAAAGAGATTCGAGTTAAATTCCAATATGATGATATGATGAAGCAAACGAGTATTATTGACCATAAGAGTACCTTTGGGGAGGCTTTAGAAAAGTCTGGTTTTAAAGGAGATAAGAAGTACCGTCTAAATCCTAAACAGTACCTATATATGTTCGAAACCCATATTGAGCAAGGTCCAATCTTAGAGGATAATAATAATGAAATTGGTGTGGTAGATTGTGTGTTAGGAATGTTTAATTATCGACTTAAGTTCTATGGCCAGACTACTCATGCAGGTACATTTCCAATGTCAAAGAGAAAAGATGCCTTCTATGCAGCTTCTCAGGCACTTATTTATCTACATGAAGAAATAGATAAGCTGGGCATATCAGAGCTTGTGTATACCACAGGAGAGGTAGTTTGTCATCCAAGTGTACATACCTGTGTGCCAGATTATTTTGATTTTTCTTTTGATGCTAGGCATGAAGATCCAGAAGTCCTAAATCAGGTTCTTACCATTGTAACAAGTTGTAGTCGTAAGAAATGGTCTGGTTGTACTTGTGAAGTAGTGAAAATGTGGAATCGGGATACAGTATATTGGGATAAGAAGCTTGTTGGTTATGTAAAAGAGGCCGCCAATGAATGTGGAGTGAGTCATCAATATATTCATTCCGGGGCTGGACACGATGCACAGTTTGCATCTTATATGATTCCTACAACCATGATCTTTGTACAAAGTAAGGATGGATTGTCCCATTGCGAGCCTGAGTACTCTAAGCCAGAGCATTGTACAGCTGGAGCAACTGTAATGCTTAATGCAGTACTTAAGGCGGATCGTGAATAGAACCAAGGAGGTCTGATCATGGATAATGTAATTATAACGATAGCAAGAGGATTTGGTAGTGGTGGGAAGGAAATAGGAACAAAGTTAGCTGAGAGACTAGGGATTGAGTGCTATGATAGGCAATTACTCACCATGGCATCAGATCAAAGTGGAATAGATGAGAGTTTGTTTGTAGAAACAGATGAGCGATTACGAAGTCAAAAGATGGCAAGTCTCCTACATAAAATACCTCCAACCACTGTCTTAGAACCACATGAGAAGAAGTTTGTATCTGACATTAATCTATATAACATTCAAGCAGAAATTATACGTAACCTAGCTAATACAGAAAGCTGTGTAATCGTTGGGAAATGTGCTGATTATATCTTACGAGAACATCATAATGTAATAAGTATCTATATAGAGGCACCCAGAGAGGCATGTATAAAATCAGTGATGAGTAAGATGTACATTACAAAAGAGCGTGCAAGTCAATTAATCCAAAGTACAGATCGGTATCGAGCAAATTATTATAACTTTTATACTGGTGGTGGGAATTGGACTAACCCGATTAATTATCATATGGTTCTTAATAGTGATAAAATAGGGAGAGAACATTGTGTGGATATTATTATAAAATATATAGGAATTAAGTTTCCTAATATAAAACTAAGCATGAAACAATAAAAAAGAAATTGGATATAGCTATTCCTATATCCAATTTCTTTTTTGAGTATTATCACTTATAATAGTAGAGAAGGGAGGTTTTATATTGAAAATAACCTATATTTATCATAGCTGCTTTCTTATAGAGTTGGAAGAGAATATATTATTATTTGATTGGTTTAAAGGTGACTTACCAAAACTAGATCCTAATAAGCAAGTCTATATATTTTCAAGTCATAAACATCATGACCATTTTGATATGAAGATTTTTGAACAATTAAAGGATTATTCTAAAGTTCATTTTATTTTTTCTAAGGATATTCGCCTAAGTCCGAACTATCTGGAACGTAATGGGGTAGACAATTCAGTAAAGGAAGATATTACGTTTGTAGGGAAGAATAAAGAGTATGAACTAGGAGAAGAGAAGAATAGAATACAGATTAAAACATTGACTTCTACAGATGCAGGTGTGGCTTTTGTAATTACCTGTGAAGGAAAGAACATTTATCACGCAGGAGATCTTAACTGGTGGTCATGGCCTGGAGAAGAATCCCAGGAAGATAATCGTATGGAATTAGCCTATACGGAAGAAATCAATAAATTAAAGGGAACCCATATAGATGTTGCTTTTGTTGTTTTGGATCCTAGACAAGAAGAACGATATTGGTGGGGCTTTGATTACTTTATGAATGTTGTAGGGGCTGAAACTGTTTTCCCAATGCATTGCTGGGAGAAGTATGATATCATCACAATGCTAAAGCAAGACCATCGGGCAGAAAAATACGTAAACCACATTGTTTCAATAAAAGAAGAAAACCAGGTTTTCACAATTTAAGATATTCTATTTGCTGTTCCAATCTGTTATAATGGATATATATGGTATAATTTATATATTATAACAAGAGGAGGAATATAGCATGCAATATGAAATCAAGGGAGAACCTATGCCGGTTGTAGTTTGTTATTTACAGCCTGGTGAGAGAATGATTACTGAGAGTGGCTCTATGAGCTGGATGTCACCTAATATGAGAATGGAGACATCTTCTAATGGAGGAATTGGGAAGGCTTTTGGAAGAATGTTTTCAGGAGATTCCATTTTTCAAAACAACTATACTGCAGAAGGCGGTCAAGGTATGATTGCCTTTGCTTCTAGCTTCCCTGGTTCTATTCGTGCGTTTGATATAACCCCAAATCGTCCTATCATTACACAGAAATCTGCCTTCTTAGCATCTGAAAGCGGTGTAGAATTATCCATTCATTTTCAGAAAAAATTAGGCTCAGGATTCTTTGGTGGTGAAGGATTTATTATGCAACGATTATCCGGCACGGGAAAAGCATTTATTGAAATAGATGGATATGCTATGGAGTATAGCCTTGCACCAGGTCAGTCTATGGTGCTAGACACAGGGTATCTAGTAGCGATGGATGCGACTTGTTCCATGGATATCGTTACGGTTCCTGGCATAAAAAATAAGTTATTAGGTGGAGAAGGTTTCTTTAATACGGTAGTAACTGGACCTGGTAACATTATACTTCAAACAATGCCTGCTAGTAACATGGCTATGAGTCTTCGCCCATTCTTCCCAAGTGCACACTAGGGGCATAACTAGAAGAGCTTAAACTAACATAATAAGAAATAGAAAAGAGAAGCCATGCTTCTCTTTTTTGTTGTGTCTATTGAATTCTAATTGAGTAGGGTCCAGTCCATTGGAGTCCCTTTTTTTATATCACATTTTGCTGTTTTTCCAAGGATATCGACCCAATACTTTGTATGCATGCCGATACCAGGGCGTATAGATCTTACATTTTCTTCGGTAAATGTTTCTCCTTGTTTTATATCTTTTACAACAAATAAAGATCTGGCATGTGTTCTACTAGCTAATTGATCCTTGCTTAATTCATAGGTAACCTTACCTAAAGCCTTCTCTACATTGCGAATTTGGTTAACCATTAAAGCAAATTCTTCTGGTTCCATAGAAAATGCGGAGTCCTCACCTCCATCACTTCTCCGTAGGGTAAAATGTTTTTCCACTACTTTAGCTCCAAGTGCAACACTTGCGATAGCTACTTCAGTACCCATAGAATGATCGGATAAACCACAGATACAATCAAAGGTCTCTTTTAAATTCGGAATCGTTTTAAGATTCATACCTTCATAAGGGGTTGGATAGGAGGAGATACACTTTAGAAGTATAATCGAATCGTTTCCCTCTTCCTTACATGTCCTTATAGCTAAATCAATATCCTCTAAACGAGCAATTCCCGTTGAGATAATCATAGGTTTTTTTAGTGCTGCAACCTTTCTAATTAGTGGTATATCTGTAATTTCGAAAGAGGCAATCTTGTATGCTGGTACATTAAGTGTTTCCAAAAAATCAACAGATGTTAAATCAAAAGGAGAGGAGAAAAAGTCGATTCCAATGCTGTTTGCATATTCCATTAGTTCTTTTTGCCACTCCCATGGGGTGTATGCTTTCCCATACAGTTCATATAAGGTTCTACCTTCCCAAAGCCCTTTGGCTTGAAATGCAGGGTTGTTACAGTCAATGGTAATGGTATCAGGGGTATAGGTTTGTATTTTTATTGCGTCTGCACCTGCTTGTGCAGCAGCATCAATAATTGCTTTTGCTCTGGAGAAGTCCATATTATGATTGGCTGACATTTCAGCAATAATATAGGTGGGTGAGTTTTCAGTGATAAGATGTGAGCCGATACTTATTTTTTTCTTCATAAGGAATTCCTTTCTCTATATAAAAGTATTGTTACTTCAACTTTCATAGCTTACATATTTCTTCTTAAGAGTTTGAGGCTGCTGTATGTTTTATCGACAAAAGGTCCTTGCTTAATAACTTTATACTCTATTATTTCTAAGACTATAATTAATTGCAATAGACTATTTTATTGTTAAAAGAGATTAAAGGCTGAGGTTAGAATGCTAGAGAGACCTCTTGAAAACAATCAGAGGTTCTTTTTAGATCAATAATTGTTTTTATATACATAAAGTGTAAGCGTTCTACATAATATATGTAAATGTAGAGAATCATTTGTATTGTCAAAGTAAAGGAAATCAGAGTGTATTAGACATACACATGGACCTTTAAATCTGGCATATCAGTCAGAAGAATTGATTAAATTGTTTTAAATGTATAAAAAATTCAAAAAACTTGTTGACATAGATTTTTCTATATGATATTATAAGCAAGTCGTCAGCGACGAGCAACAAAACAAGAAAGCTTAAATGACTTTTGGTGACTGTTGATTCTTGTCGAAATTTTGAAAAAGAAGTTAAAAAACTTCAAAAAAGCGCTTGACACTCACTCTAAACTGTGTTAAAATAGACGAGTCGCTTGCGAGAGCGACAACAAAGAACATTGATAACTAAACAGTGAAACAACCCTGAAAATTCAATAAGAATTTCAGAATGAACGTTTCTTTATGAAACAGTAAATGGCATCGAAAGA
>JAEZGY010000015.1 GCA_023416695.1 Bacillota bacterium
CACTTTACTAACTACTATAGTAAGCATATTTGTTCTATTTTAATAGTTGGAATATCACGTTATATTATATAAGTATTGGGGGATATCGTCAAGTGAATATTTTTTCTTAATAAGGAAAATACTCCACACTAAATGGAGTCAATTTATTAGTCCACATGCAATACACAATTTTTTTTATAATTTTCATTATTCACAGCAAGTATTTTTAAGTTATCCACAAATTGTTGATAAATTGTGGATAACGCCTTAATATTTTGTTAATTGTATCAACAACACTCTTAATTTATCTAGAAATTATACGTATTTCCAATGTTGTTTATAATTTTAGTTTTTTATTAACATCATTGTGAATTTAGCAATATTATTCTGTTGATAACTCGTGGATTCTATGGTATAACTCTTAAGTGCTACTGAGTTATCCACAATATAGACAGGGTGTTGATAGTTGATATTCTGTATAACTTTCATCCCTTTATGCATAGTTTTTCTCATATTTTTAGTTTTTTTCGAAGATATCCACAACACAAAGGAAGTTCGTATTGAAAATTAATTTGATATGGGGTAAACTTGTAATTAGAAAATTTTATAATTAGGGGGATTATGATGAAAAACATAATTCAAGAAAAATGGAGTGAGATTTTAGAAGCTCTTAAGATTGAACATTCTATTTCAGACGTCTCGTTCCGAACCTGGTTACTACCCTTAAAGGTGTATACCGTTGATAATAATAAAGTAACAATTCTAATAGATGACGTTGTATTAGGCTCTGGGAGTATTGATTTTATTAGTCGAAAATATGGTCTCCCATTAAAAGTTGCCATTGAAGAGGTTACTGGCCAAAGTTTTGACGTCTCTTTTATTTCTTCTACCCAAGCTCAAAAAGAAGAAATTCATAATGATATAAGAAAAACAGAAAATCCTGCCTCTACAAATAAGCATCCATTTTTAAATCCCCGGTATACCTTTGATACCTTTGTAGTTGGTACCAACAATAACTTAGCACATGCTGCCTCCTTAGCCGTTGCTGAATCCCCAGCTGAAGTATACAATCCTCTCTTTATATATGGAGGCGTTGGTCTTGGAAAGACCCACTTAATGCACTCAATTGCCCATTTCATCTTAGACCACAACCCAAATAGCAAAGTTTTATATGTAACTAGTGAAACCTTTACTAATGAGCTCATTGACTCTATTCGTAATAGAAATGAAAACTCCTCGACAGCAGAGTTTCGCCAAAAATATCGTAATATCGACGTACTTTTAATTGATGATATTCAGTTTATTATAGGAAAGGAAAGTACCCAGGAAGAATTCTTCCATACTTTCAATGCTCTTCATGAATCTAAGAAGCAGATCATAATTTCCTCAGATAAGCCTCCAAAAGATATTGAAACTTTAGAGGAAAGACTTCGCTCCCGTTTTGAATGGGGGTTAACTGTTGATATTCAACAACCAGATTATGAAACAAGAATGGCTATTCTTAAGAAAAAAGAAGAGTTAGATGGTCTTCAGATTGATGATGAAGTTATGAAATACATTGCTACTAATGTAAAATCTAACATTCGTGAATTAGAAGGAGCGTTAACTAAGATCGTTGCTCTTTCAAGGCTAAAGAATAGAGAAGTAAATGTGGAGTTAGCAGAAGAGGCTCTTAAAGATTTGATTTCACCTAACAATCAGAAAGATATTACACCTGAACTGATTGTTGAAATCGTTGCAGAGCACTTTAATATTACTCCAGCAGAAATATTGTCAACTAAGAAAAGCCGTAATATTGCTTTCCCAAGACAGGTAACCATGTATTTATGCCGAAAGCTAACAGATATCTCACTAAATGATATAGGTAAGAAGTTAGGCAATCGTGATCACACAACTGTTCTTCATGGTATCAATAAAATTGAAAATGACATTAATCAAGATGGTGCATTAGAGAATACCATCTCTGTTTTGAGTAAGAAAATTTGTCCACAATAGTTATACACAATGTGAAGTTGATAAAACGTTGATAGGATGTTGGTGTCCTGTTAATATTTTTTCGTGTAAAATTCACCTGTGAATAACTTTTAAAATTTTCACAGATTTTTTTGAAGTTATTCACATACTTGTTAAATGGATTTTTATTAGTGTTTTAGAGGGCTAAGAGACTTATTCACAAATTCACACCCCCTATTACTACTTCTGCTATTATTTAATTATATATTTCATGAAAAAAACCACGAAGGGAGTTATACACACATGAAAATCATTTCTCCAAAATCTAATCTACTAAATGGGATTAATATCGTATTAAAAGCAGTATCCAACAAATCTACAATGCCTATCCTAGAATGCTTAGTTATAGAAGCAACTTCTTCTTATATCAAATTAATAGGTAATGATATGGAACTTGGTATCGAAACCTTAGTAGAAGGACAGGTTATAGAAGAAGGTACTGTTGCTATTAATGCAAAGGTTTTTTCCGAGATTATACGTAAACTTCCTGATAATAATGTTACCATAGATGTAGATAGTAATTTCCGTACTGAGATTACTTGTAGCAAAGCAAAATTTAATATTGCTGGTAAGTCTTCAGATGAATTTCCTTTCTTACCTGTAGTAGAGAAAGATAACTACATTTCAATTTCTCAGTTTACTTTAAAAGAAGTTATTAGACAGACAGTATTTTCTATTGCAGATAACGAAAGTAATAAAATCATGACTGGTGAACTTTTTGAAATTAAAGACAATCATCTAAAGGTAGTTTCTTTGGATGGACATAGAATTTCTATTCGTAAGATTGAATTAAAAGAACACTATGCAGCGCAAAAAGTTATTGTTCCAGGTAAAACTTTAATTGAAATCAGTAAGATTTTGTCTGGAGATATGGAAGCTCAAGTTCGTATCTTCTTTACAAACCGTCATATAGTATTTGAGTTTGACAATACTATGGTATTATCCAGATTAATTGAAGGAGAATACTATAACATTGATCAAATGCTTTCTAATGATTATGAAACTAAGGTTACAATTAATAACCGTGAGTTTTTAGAATGTATTGATCGTGCTACACTTTTAATTAAAGAATCTGAAAAGAAACCAATCATTGTAAATGTTACAGATGACAATATGGGATTAAAAATAAATTCCTCCATTGGTTCTATGGATGAGGATATTGATATTCGTAAAGAAGGTAAGGATATCTTAATTGGATTTAATCCAAAGTTTCTAATAGATGCATTAAGAGTAATTGATGATGAAGAGGTTGATATCTATCTAATCAATCCAAAAGCACCATGTTTTATTAAGGATAAGGAAGAAACTTACATTTACCTCATTTTGCCAGTCAACTTTAATGCTGCTTCTAATTAGTTGAAACAACATTAATAATTTCTTAATGGAAAAAATTGTTTTAGAAGGAGTTATTTATGGATATAATTAAATTGCGAGAAGAATATATTAAACTTGGTCAAGCCTTAAAGGTTGCTAATTTAGTTAGCTCTGGAGTAGAAGCTAAAATAGTGATTCAAGATGGACAAGTGAAAGTAAATGGCCAGGTAGAACTACAAAGAGGCAAAAAATTACACGATGGAGATATCGTAGAGTTTCAAAATGAACAGGTAAAAATAGAACAATGATTATAGAATCCTTAGAGTTAAGTGATTATCGCAATTATGACAGAATGTCTCTAAAATTTGATAAAGGCATTAATATTCTTTATGGAGATAATGCTCAAGGAAAAACCAACATTTTGGAAGCAATGTATCTTTGCTCCACGACCAAATCTCATCGTGGAAGCAAAGATCGAGAGGTAATTCGTCTTGGATATGAGGAATCTCACATTAGAATGAGAACTGAGAAGGATGGAATTCCTCATAAGATTGATATGCATCTAAAGAAGAATAAACCAAAGGGTATTGCTATTGATGGAATTCCTATTCGTAAATCAGGGGAACTTTTAGGATTTATTCATATCGTGTTTTTTTCTCCAGAAGACTTAAGTATTATTAAGAATGGTCCTGGAGAAAGACGTCGATTTATAGATATGGAACTATGTCAGTTAGATAAGTTTTATTTATATAATCTAACAAAATACAATAAAATTATTGCGCAAAGAAATAATTTATTAAAACAGATTAATTTTTCGAATTCACTTAGAGATACCTTAGAGGTATGGGATCAACAATTAGTGGCATGTGGGAAAGAAATCATTAAAGCAAGAGAACAGTTTATAGAACAATTAAATTCCATTATTTTTGGAATACATAAGAAGTTATCAGGTGGACGTGAAGAACTTGTAGTGAAATATGATCCAAATGTAACTGCTGATGTATTGGAAGATAAACTGAGAAAATCTATAAACCGAGATATTCAGACAAAAATGACTTCTGTGGGACCACATAGAGATGATATCATTTTTATGATACATGATGTGGACATTCGTAAATTTGGTTCCCAAGGACAGCAAAGAACTTCTGCTTTGTCACTAAAGCTTTCTGAGATAGAGTTAGTTCGAAAGGTAATTAAGGATGAACCAATTCTTTTATTAGATGATGTACTATCGGAGCTTGACAGAAATAGACAGACTTATTTACTAGATAGTATAAACAATATACAGACATTTGTTACATGTACAGGATTAGAAGAATTTGTTAACCAAAGGATTAGAATTAATAAAACTTTTCAAGTGGTTGAGGGCACTGTGAAGGAGCAGTTGTCTAACTAGTAAGTTTTTATTAAATTAGGAGGATATATATGAGTGCAGAATACGGAGCAGACCAGATACAAATATTAGAAGGTTTAGAAGCTGTACGTAAAAGACCAGGTATGTACATTGGAAGTACTTCTTCCAAGGGACTTCATCATCTGGTTTATGAAATCGTAGATAATTCAGTGGATGAAGCACTTGCGGGATATTGTGATACGATAGATGTCACAATTAACGAAGATAATTCTATCACTGTTATTGATAACGGCCGTGGTATACCAGTTGGCATTAATAAAAAGGCTGGACTTCCTGCTGTTGAAGTAGTATTTACGATACTTCATGCCGGCGGTAAGTTTGGTGGTGGAGGATATAAGGTATCTGGTGGACTTCACGGAGTTGGAGCCTCTGTTGTTAATGCACTTTCTGAATGGCTTGAGGTAGTAATTTTTTCTGAAGGTAAGATGTATAAGCAACGTTATGAGCGAGGAAAAGTTATGTATCCTCTAAAGGAAGTCGGTGAAACAGATAAGCAAGGTACTATGGTCACCTTTAAACCAGATGCTACTATTTTCGAGGAAACTGTTTTTGATTATGAGGTATTAAAACAGAGATTACGTGAAATGGCATTCTTAACAAAGAATGTTAAAATTATTTTACGTGATAAGAGAGAAGAAAAAGAGGTTGAAAGAACCTTCCACTATGAAGGTGGTATCATAGAGTATGTAGAGTATTTGAATCGCCATAAAAATCCTCTTTATGAAAATGTTATTTACTGTGAAGGTCGTAAGGAAGAAGTTTATGTAGAAGTAGCATTCCAACATAATAATACCTACAACGAAGGCATTTACAGTTTTGTTAATAATATCACGACACCAGAAGGTGGTACTCACCTTGCTGGTTTTAAGAATGCCTTAACTAAGGTGTTTAATGATTATGCAAGAAGTCAGAAAATTCTTAAAGATAACGAGTCAAATCTAAGTGGAGAAGATATCAGAGAAGGTCTTACTGCCATTGTTAGTATAAAGATTCCTGAACCTCAGTTTGAAGGACAGACGAAACAGAAATTAGGTAACAGTGAGGCAAGAGGAGCTGTTGATAATATTGTAGCAGAACAAGTAACCATTTTCTTAGAGCAAAATCCTACTGTAGCCAAAATGATTGTTGAAAAGTCTGTTCTTGCTCAGCGTGCTCGTGATGCTGCCAGAAAAGCTAGAGAGCTTACAAGAAGAAAGTCTGCTTTGGAAGGCTTAAGTTTACCAGGAAAACTTGCAGACTGCTCTGACAAAAATCCAAAGAATTGTGAAATCTACATTGTCGAAGGAGATTCCGCAGGTGGAAGTGCGAAGACAGCACGTTCTCGTGCTACTCAGGCAATACTTCCTCTACGTGGTAAGATTCTTAACGTAGAGAAATCCCGTCTTGATAAGATCTTAGTAAATGAAGAAATAAAGGCTATGATTACAGCATTTGGTACTGGTATTTCAGATGATTTCGATATTAGTAAATTAAGATATCATAAGATTATCATTATGACAGATGCGGATGTGGATGGTGCTCATATTAGTACCCTATTGTTAACCTTTTTATATCGATTTATGCCAGACCTCATTAGAGAAGGACATGTTTACTTAGCTCAACCACCACTATATAAAGTTGAGAAAAATAAGAATGTTCGTTATGCATATAGTGATGAGGAGTTAAATAAGATTCTTACAGAACTTGGCCGTGATGGTAACAATAAGATTCAACGTTACAAAGGTCTTGGTGAGATGGATGCTGAGCAGTTATGGGATACTACAATGGATCCAGAAAAGAGGGTTCTTCTTCGTGTTAATATGGACGAGGAAGCTAGCTCTGAACTAGATGTAACCTTTAATACCCTTATGGGAGATAAGGTAGAACCTAGACGTGAGTTCATTGAAGCAAATGCAAAATATGTTAAGAATTTAGATATCTAACACTCGGAAGAGAGTGATTTTACAAATTTGGAGGAAGTAAAATGGACGAGAATATCTTCGATAAAGTGCATGATGTGGACCTAAAAAAGACTATGGAAACATCTTATATAGACTATGCCATGTCAGTTATTGCGGCTCGTGCCTTGCCAGACGTTCGAGATGGTTTAAAGCCGGTACAGAGAAGAATTTTATATGCAATGATAGAATTAAATAATGGACCGGATAAACCACATCGTAAATGCGCACGTATTGTCGGTGATACAATGGGTAAATATCATCCTCATGGTGATAGCTCCATTTATGAAGCTTTAGTTAAGCTTGCCCAGGATTTTAATACGAGATATCCATTAGTGGATGGTCACGGTAATTTTGGTTCTGTGGATGGTGATAGTGCAGCAGCCATGCGTTATACCGAAGCAAGATTAAGTAAAATCTCCATGGAGATGCTTTCAGATATTAATAAAGATACTGTAGATTTTATTCCTAACTTTGATGAAACAGAGAAGGAACCGGTAGTACTACCTTCCAGATATCCAAACCTTTTGGTAAACGGTACTTCAGGTATAGCAGTAGGTATGGCGACTAATATTCCTCCTCACAACCTAAGAGAGATTATTAGTGCTGTTGTTAAAATAATTGATAATCGCATTGAGGAAGACAGGGCAACTACCATTGATGAAGTAATGGAGATTGTAAAAGGACCTGACTTTCCAACAGGTGCTACCATTCTAGGACGAAGAGGAATTGACGAAGCATATCGTACTGGCCGTGGTAAAATTAGAGTTCGTGCCATAACAGAAGTAGAACCTATGGCTAACGGTAAAAATCGAATTATCGTGTCTGAATTACCTTATATGGTAAATAAGGCTAGATTAATCGAGAAGATTGCAGAATTAGTCAGAGAAAAGAAGATTGACGGTATTACAGAGTTAAGAGATGAGTCAGATCGTCAAGGTATGAGAATCTGTATTGAGCTTCGTAGAGATGTTAATGCTAATATTATACTAAACCAGCTGTATAAACATACTCAGCTCCAAGATACCTTTGGTGTAATTATGTTAGCATTGGTAAACAATGAACCTAAGGTCTTAAACTTACTAGAAATGCTACAGTACTACCTCCTACACCAAGAAGAGGTTGTAACTAGAAGGACTCAATATGATTTAAATAAAGCAGAAGAAAGAGCTCATATTTTACAAGGTTTACTAAAGGCATTAGATAATATAGATGAGGTTATTAGCATAATACGTGGTTCTGCCAATGGTAATATTGCCAAGGAGCGTTTAATAGAGCGCTTCGGACTTTCTGAACCTCAGGCTCAGGCTATTATTGATATGCGTCTTCGTGCATTAACAGGTTTGGAACGCGAGAAGCTAGAATCAGAATTTAAAGAGTTAATGTCTAGAATAGCAGAGTACAAAGAAATTCTTTCAAATGAGAAAAAGCTTTTATCTGTAATTAGAGAAGAAATTCTTGTAATTAGTAATAAATTTGGAGATCCAAGAAGAACATTAATCGGAATGGATGAACTAGATGTTACAACAGAGGACTTAATTCCTAGAGAAAATACTGTAATAGCTATGACCCGAATGGGATATATTAAGCGTATGACCGTTGATAACTTTAGAAGCCAGAATCGTGGCGGAAAAGGTATTAAGGGAATGCAAACAATAGAAGAAGATTTTATTGAAGATCTTCTAATGACAACCACTCATCACTTTATTATGTTCTTTACTAATCAAGGACGAGTATACCGATTAAAAGCATATGAGATTCCTGAAGCGGGTAGAACAGCAAGAGGTACAGCAATTATTAACTTGCTCCAACTACTGCCAGGAGAAAGAATTACTGCAATTATTCCATTACGTGAGTATGATGAAAGCAGATATCTCTTTATGGCTACCAAGGGTGGTATTGTAAAGAAGACTCCTATTAAGGATTATCAGAATATTCGTAAGTCAGGTCTTCAAGCAATTAATCTTAGAGAAGATGATGAGTTAATTGAAGTAAAGTCCACCAATAATAAGAAGGATATTTTGATGGTTACTAAATATGGTCAATGTATTCGTTTTAACGAAAGAGATGTTCGACCAACAGGAAGAACATCTATGGGTGTTATTGGTATGAATCTTGAGCCTGGAGATGAAATAGTTGGTATGCAAATGGATACCCAGGGAAGCGATCTTTTAATTGTTTCAGAAAAAGGTTTAGGTAAACGTACTGCCATTAGCGAGTTTAGTGTACAACACCGTGGTGGAAAAGGTGTGAAGTGCTATAAGATTACAGAAAAAACCGGTAATGTGGTAGGTGTAAAGGCTGTAAATGAAGATAATGAAATTATGATTATTACCAATGAGGGTATCATTATTCGTATGATGGTAAATGGAATCTCATCTATTGGGCGTAATACCTCTGGTGTTAAACTTATGGATATTGATACTGATAGTGACATTGTAGTTGCAAGTATTGCAAAGGTAAGAGAAAGTGAGACTTCCGCCAATGCTGCAGAAGAATCTAATAATACAGAAGAATCTAGTAATACTGAAGAAGCTGATAATACAGAAGAAACTAGTGTCCAAGAAGATCAGGATATCAATCGTTTAATTAGGGCAGCAGAAGTAGATATAGAAGAGCAAAACAATAACTAAAGAATATCAATCTAGTAACAGATAAGATGCAAGCAATTGATTGGAGAAAAGAACTCCTTAATTGCTTGCATTCTATATTATGAAGGAGGTAACTATGAGAACTATACATACGGAGGAGATTACAAGAGCAATTAAAGAGATGTGTATAGAAGCAAATCTACATCTTGAGAAGGACGTGGAGTCAAGATTAGATGAGGCAGTACAAAATGAAGAATCTCCAGTTGGAGTTAAGATTCTAAAACAACTACAAGAAAATTTACTTATAGCAAGAGAGCAGCAAATCCCTATTTGCCAGGATACAGGAATGGCAGTAGTATTTGTGGAAGTCGGACAGGATGTGCATATAGAAGGATGTGCTCTAGAGGATGCTATCAATGAGGGAATCAGACAGGGCTATAAAGAAGGATATCTTCGTAAATCAGTGGTAGGGGATCCTATAATAAGAGAAAATACAAAGGACAATACTCCTGGTATTATTCATTATTCTATCGTCCCAGGTGATGCCATTACCCTTACTGTAGCGCCAAAGGGGTTTGGTAGTGAAAATATGAGTAAGATATATATGCTTAAGCCTGCAGATGGAATAGAAGGGGTAAAAGAAGCTGTTTTAGATGCAGTAAAAAATGCAGGTCCAAATGCCTGCCCTCCAATGGTTATTGGTGTAGGCATAGGTGGAACCTTTGAAAAGTGTGCCATATTAGCGAAGAAGGCATTAGCACGTGATATGGATTGCCATAGCTCTATTACCTATGTTCGCCAATTAGAAGACGAGCTTCTTACTAAGATTAATAATCTTGGAATTGGACCAGGAGGTTTGGGTGGAAGAATTACAGCTTTAGGTGTTAATATTGAGACCTATCCTACACACATAGCAGGCCTTCCTGTAGCAGTTAATATATGTTGCCATGTAAATAGACACGTGAAAAAAACATTATAATGAATAATTCAAAAGAAAAGGAGGATAATTGTAAAGTGAATCAAATAATAGAAACACCACTAACGAAAGATAAAGTGCAAGGTTTAAAGTCAGGAGATTATGTATATATTTCTGGTACTATCTATACAGCAAGAGACGCTGCCCATAAGAGATTATTTGAAGCTTTCAATAAAGGAGAAGCCTTACCTATCGAATTATCCAACAATATTATTTACTATCTAGGACCTTCCCCTGCTAGAGAAGGAGAAGTGATAGGATCAGCTGGACCAACTACCAGTAGCAGGATGGACAAATATACACCTTTACTTTTAGAGAATGGTTTATGTGGTATGATTGGTAAAGGGAAACGTAATATAGAAGTAATTAATTCTATAGTAAAAAATAAAGCTGTTTATTTTGCAGCAGTTGGTGGAGCAGGTGCGTTGCTTTCTAGATGCATTAAAGAAGCAGAGGTAGTTGCTTATGAGGATTTAGGGACAGAAGCTATCCGCAAGTTAAGAGTAGAGAAACTACCAGTTATTGTGGTTGTTGATAGTGAAGGTAACAACTTATATGATACGGCACCTGAAAAATATAAAAAATAGCATTGTTTTTATAGTATATTTAATACAATTCACATTCAATAATAAATATTGTATTAAAATACTGAAAAATTGTTTCAGAAATATATTGACAAAGAGTATTGTTTTTGATATACTAATTCTTGCGTCTGACGCATTAGCAGAGACGTCAACTTAATAGGAACTTCAAGTTCAGTTCGGAGAAATACTCAAGAGGCTGAAGAGGCGCCCCTGCTAAGGGTGTAGGTCGTTTGCGCGGCGCGAGGGTTCAAATCCCTCTTTCTCCGTTGGCAATCGCCAACTGGTAAAAAAATGCTTGATGAAAAAAAGTTGAAAAAGTGCTTGACACTCACTCTAAACTGTGTTAAGATAGACGAGTCGCTTGCGAGAGCGACAACAAAGAACATTGATAACTAAACAGTGAAACAACCCTGAAAATTCAATAAGAATTTCAGAATGAACGTTTCTTTATGAAACAGTAAATGGCATCGAAAGA
>JAEZGY010000042.1 GCA_023416695.1 Bacillota bacterium
TCTCCAGTTCTTCTGAACCCATAAGCTTGCCTGTGTTTTCTTTGATTGTTCCGACAACTTTATCTACTCTACTATTAAATTTCATAATGCAGCCTCCATTCTATTATAAAGATGTAAAGTGATATTATTAATTTCCCCAAAATAGTACAAATTAATTATAAAATATACTTTTACTTTTAAGGCACTGCTAAAAATCCATATCCTTGACATAATAATAATATGCTAATTTAAATGGAGGAATAAACATGGCTTCTTATGTCTCACCTACTCTACGAACGAAATTTGAAACCTTATCCATCGATTTAAAAAATAAAATATTGGAACGGGACGTTCATTTGTATACTATTTATGACTTAATTCATGTACTTGAAGAAATTGTAGCCGAAGCACCTACTAACTAACTATTCTATAACATCCTATTTTTCATAGCAAAAGGCAAGGGAGGCATTTCACTCCCTTGCCTTTACACTTTTCTTTTCCAATTAATATGATAACATACTCGCCTTATTATTTTTGAACGTATGCCGCTGCCTCTGCTCCTGAGATTCTACCAAAGATAACAGCTGCACTGTAAGCCTGGCTAGTTGCAGTTACTTCTCCTGCTGCATATAAGCCTTCTACTACATTACCGTCATTATCAAGAACTTGAGCTTTTTCGTTGGCAACAACTCCACCTCTAGTCATGTGGATGGCAGACTCTACCTGCACACCATAGTATGGGCCAGATGCATTGATTTCATCGGTAAATGCAGTTTCACGGTAAGGATCATCAATTTCCCCTTTTACGGCTTTATTAAAGGTTGCTACTGACTGTTTTAATCCTTCTGCATCAATTCCCAATTTTTCTGCTAATTCTTCTAAAGAATCTGCCTTTGTATGGTATCCTAATTTATAATGCTTTTGGAAACGATAGGTGTTTTCGTATAAATCCTGATCATAAATGTAGTATACTTTTCCGTCCTTCTGGCTTTGAATTGCTGTTGCTAATTCTTTTTCTCTCTTCGTCTCATCTACGAAACGTTCCCCATCAGAGTTTACTAAAATAAATCCATCTGGTCCACCAGTTAAGTCTTTTCTTGGAATGTTGATAAATGGGAAGATACGAGTCACATCCATCTTATCTAAAGCAATGTTATTCTTTTCGAATACTGGAATAAAATCACCAGTAGTTCCCATTTGGTTGGAAGTCTGAAGAGTTTCAGCACCAGTATTATATTTCTTTAATAATTCCTTATTACTGGAGAATCCACCTGTTGCAATAATTACTGCTTCTGCATTGATGTCATAGTAATCATTTTTGTGTTTCACCTTCACGCCAACTGCTTTCCCATCCTTCATAATGAGATCTAGACCTTCTGTGCCAGTACGAATATCGATACCAAGTTCATAGGCTCTCTTTTCAAGATTTGCTTGAATCACTTCCCCTGCATACTGGTCTTTTTCAGCCATATGGTTACGTTCGTCAAAACAGTAGTTTAACTCAGTACCCATGTCTCTAAGCCATTCATCTAAAACATAAGCACCCTCTGCTTGGGCATATATACGCTCCTGGGTATCCCATACTTTTTTCTCGTCACGTAAGTAGTTTACAAAATCTTCTACACTATCTTCAATACCAAGTTCCTTTTGTGCTTTTGTATTGATAATATTCACAAAGTCCATATCGAACTTACCATTACCACTTAGGATATCTAGCTTTTCAATCAAAATAACATCCTTAGCTCCATTTTCCTTTGCTTCGATAGCTGCAGAAAGCCCAGCTGGACCACCACCAACAACTACAATCTGTGTATTTACAGCTTCAAGATCACGACGCTTAGTTTCAGGTCCTTTGGTAGCTATTGTAATATCTTCTACTTTTGCACCATTTTGCTTTAATACCTCTGCTACTGCAGTCTTGATCCCGAAGGAAGAAAAAGTTGCACCAGAAACGCTATCTACTACTGGGGTCTGAGCCTCTATAATTCTCTCTTTTAGAACAGGAAATGCACGGTCAATTACTACAGAAGTGTCCTCATTGGACACTAACTCCATATCAGTAATTGTTCCATCCTTTAAGGTCACTTTAACCTTTAACTCTCCACCATAACCATGTCCGCTTCCTTCAAAGACACCAGTTGCATTACTTTTGTTTGTAGATGAACTCCCCTCCTTGTCAGTAGACTCACTGGAGCATCCAACTAACACTGCAGATGCAATGATTGCAACAGCATAAATTCTCTTTTTCATACAATACCTCTTACTCTTTATTAGCCTTTTTATAACATTAAGTGTGATATTTTTTTAACACACTTTTGTAAATATAAAATACTATAATTAGGATACTATGTCAATCATCCAACAATTAATACCATAACTTACCATGCCTCTATTGACATCCATTATTATTTAGTACTGAATATAGAGTTTTTTCTGAACAAAAAGGATTATGTATGATAAACAATACAATGCTATTCTCTAATACTTGATAATTATTTATCAAGCTTACTTATAAGCCTGGATATGTAGAATCCCTCTGTGTTTACTTGTGATATGTATAACAAGGTTAAATATTTCATTAGGACTCGTATTATTTACTCCACTATTTTATTTACTAATTACTTTTGTTAGGCTGTATGTAGTCTGTGAACTTACAGGATTGATAGAACGCTAAAGGAAAGCAGGTGTACTTATGCACACAATCGGGCTACTAATGTTACTTTTGTTACTTTGCAATATTTTTGAGATTATTTTAGCCTTTATATTCTTACCTTTTAATCAAAGATATAAGCTTAGCAAATGAATCCTGGTTATGCCTTAATGTCCTCTACTAGGCCTTTAATGGAGGATTTATCTGAATTGTCAAAACTTGTCCCTAACACCTTAATCATATATTCATCTTGTTTGGTTTTTTGCTCCTTTTTTACTACTGATTTCTTTACCATTTTAAGCATTAATCTTACTGGTAGCTTCAGCTTATCATAATGAAAACCACCAACAAAATAATAAAATGTTCTATCTTCTATATGATTTTCTGTCTTGATGGTTGTATACAACTCTTCACTATAAGGAGTAGATCCTACTGCATATAGTGTAAGCTTCTTGGGATTTAGAGCTGTAATTTTCTTTAATCCCATAATCATATTACCCATAATCCATCCCCCAAAGATAATATGGTCATACTCATTGACCGTATTCTTTGGCATTTTCTTTATATCAACTAGTTCACAGTTTAACTCTTCTGCTATCCACTGAGCATACTGTTTCGTAAAACCTGTAGAGCTTTGATAAACTACAATCGTTTTCATTCCTATCACCTCATTAATTTTAGTTGTGCATCTAACTTAAGAATCGTGTTAATAGTTATTTCCAATTCTTCTTTATCAACACAGGAGAATAGCTGATTCATAATCTCCTGACTTGGTGCGTCATTCTCTTCATTGAATTTCTTTGTTTTCTCAGTTAAAGTTATCCTCTGCTTACGTTTATCCGATGGATCTGTCTCAAGTCTTACATAGTCTAATTTTTCTAAACGTATCAACATCTGCTTTACATTCTGATGACTGGTACCCATAATCTCTGAAACCTCTTTTAAAGTGGGTGCTTCCTTAAATAAATTGATACATATTAGTAAGAAGCACTGTTTCCAGCTAATCTCACAAAAAAAACGATCTGCTAATACCTGGTAGCGATTCATAAATTCATTTAAAAGACCAATAAGAAAGAATGAGTTATCCATGTCTTTAAAATCAATCTCTTGTCCTTCTGCAATTTTATACTTCATAGTAGTCCTCCTGTAGCAAAAAGGTAATACATTACCTATAATAAGTAATGTATTACCTTTTTAATGATTTGTCAATCCATTTTTCAAATTATATTATAAAATATCAGTTAGAATACCCCAAAAACTTTGCCAACCCTTCCGCAAATGCTTTATTGACAGTTTTCAAATTTGTTTTAATATATTTATAGCTTGCTGGATCTCCAACATATCCCTTAGGAACGAGATTCTTATTCTCCTTTTCACCATCATTCCATAGGGTAATCTTTTCTCCCTCTAGCATAGTTGCTTCAAGCCCTTCTATTTTCTCATATCTTATAAGCTCTGGCATCATCTCTTGCATCATTGACGTCTCAAAAGCTCCCGCATGAACATCAAATTGATCGACTAGAGTCTGCTCAATTTGAAACACCTGCTCAAATGCAAATGGTGGAATTAACGCAAGATAATCTTCCTCCCCAGTAAACCCTTCGTATTCAATATCATCTTCATAAACTGGCCAATAGGTTTTCATGGCTAGCTCAGTATTGCTGATCATGATAGCCTCCTTCATGGCTTTTTTGTGCAAATCATCGCCATGGGCATTTAACAACACAGTTTTTACAAAACCGAATTTATCTAAACTATGTAAGATATCCCTCATAGCAGCAACAATTGTAGTAAGAGACGCAGTAAACGTACCAGGAAATTGTCTAGTCATGGCCTGAGTTCCACCCCAATAAAATGGAGGAGCAATAATGCAAGGTATCTGTCTTTCTTCTAAATGCTTTTTAATATCAAGTGCTTGAGCTGTTGCCATATAGATATCTGTCCCTAGTGGTAAATGTGGACCATGAGCTTCTACTACTCCAACAGGAAGCAATACAATAGCTTGGTTCTTAGCCGCTTTCTCTATCTCTTCCCAAGTCATTCCTAACATAGTATCAGTTAAATATGCGTATAACACAATTCTCTTCCTTTCTTTTCCATATAATGCTATCATAACATAAAATTTTATTTTAAGACAATACTATTAGTAGAAAGGATGTGTTACTATGCACGAGCAAAATAAGAACCAATCTAGCAATACCTATAAAAATACTCAATCTATGCACCAGGAAGATTTTATGGATGCAAGCAACTGTCATCGCCCTAAACCTGTTGACCCTCTTCCTGAATCCTCAAGACCAAGACGAGACGGCCCTGGAGGAGAAGATCAACAATAATCTCATATAGTATTAATAAGGAGCTAGTGATACAATGATTCTTCATCGTTCACTAACTCCTTTTATTTTTAAGATCAACCATTTAAACATTACCTACAAACACACGCTTCAAGTACTTCTGTGCCTCTTTTTGTAGCTCAAATAATAACGCAACATCAGTGGGTTCTTTGTCCCTCATATGCCTTCGTGGGAAAAATCTTGTGAGGTGTAATGGCATATTAGGATCAACAGAAGCTAGCCACTTTGAAAGCTCTCTAATTTCCTCTCTTGTGTCATTCTCCCCTGGTACAATTAATGTGGTAATTTCCACATGGGCATGTTTAGCCGCTAACTGAATGAAGGCTTTGACATATTCCAAATTGCCACCTAATTTATCATAATATTCCTTGGTAAAACCCTTTAAATCGATATTATACGCATCAATATAAGGGAGAATCTCATTGGCGGCTTCCATAGAAAGAGATCCGTTGGTGACCACTACATTTAGCATATCATACTCATGAATGAGCTTTGCGGTATCCCTAACAAATTCATATCCAACTAATGGTTCATTATAGGTAAATGCTAACCCTATATTCCCTTGACTTTTCAAAGCATAGGCTTCTTTTGCTAGGATCTCTGGAGTCACAGTAAAAGCTTCTACCTCCTCTTTATGAGCCATTGCAATAGAATCATTCTGACAGAAGGGACAATTGAGGTTACAACCAAAACTACCAACTGATAAAATCATACTTCCTGGATGAAAACAGGCCAGTGGTTTCTTTTCAATAGGATCTAATGAGAGGCTGGTAATCTGTCCATAATTAATGCAAAGACTACTTCCTTTCTCATTTCTCCTTGCTTTGCATCTTCCAACCTGTCCCTCTTTTAAACGACAGTGATGCATACACACATTACAAACGATTTCCTTACCTTCCATGCTTCACCTCCTGATCATTATGCAGGCAATCTATAAAACACTAAAAATGGCGAATGACCTCAAACCTCTGTAACTTTACGTCCTCTTTCTCAGCAATACCTGCTTTTTGCTTAGCAATACGAATCTGCTCCTCTATTGTGTCTATCCCTTCTAGATTCGGTAACAGTAGGCCTCTTTTATAGCCTTTGGAAACGATGACTCCGTATTTTTTTACATCCAGCTCCTCTGGAGACGCAATGTCAGTGGTTGGTCCTAATACATCCACACTATACTCAAGATACTCTAATTCCCCTACTTCAACAGGGTCAAATCTTGGATCATGCACAGCCGCATTGATGGCATTCTCTATAATCTCTTCAGCTAAAGAATTTTTCGTTGGTGCTGTTGTTCCAATACACCCACGGAGCCTTCCCTCAATTTTTAAGGACACAAAGCAGCCTGCTCTACTATTAAGAAGTTCTTCTGGTAAATCCTCCTCTACCCAAATCTTTCTTCCACTACTTACATACTCCTCTAAGGATTTTCTGGCTAATTTGACATAGCTATCCTCTTTTTCTTTTCTTTCTTCTCGTCGCTTTCTCTTATCGAAATTGACCTTTTCAAGTATTTTTCTATCCACCTTAAAGCCAAGCGGGTGAAAGGAAACAATACCATAACCTACACCAAAGGGACCTTCATAAGAGAGCTTCCTAGCCTTCACATCAATTCCATCTAATACTCCAGCCATCATACAGAAAGAACGCTGACCACATTCTCCTGCTAGCTCACAGAACTCTTCCTTCATCATCAGTAAACTATAAAAATCCGCATTGGAAACATAGTCCATTATCTGGTTGTCATATTCTGGCCCCTCTTTTTTATAACCATAAGGGCCTTCCTTCTTTAGTCGATGAGATAAATCACCACTAGCAATAAAAACTATGTTCCTTCCTAACTCTGTGGCTGTTTTTTGAATGAGTTGCCCTAATTTATAATGCTCTTCAAAGGAAAAACCAGACAAGCCGATACGGACGAATTTACTTGACAACTGCTCTCCACAAGCCTCTTTTATAAAGTAAAGAGGTACCATAGTTCCATGATCAAGGTTTGCCTCTCGTTCCCCTAAGAAGCCTGCTGCTATGTCATTCTTCTCTGATAACGTAACCAAGTAGTTGCTAAACTCTTGATCGTATTTAATTTGAAAGGAAACCTGAGGTGCTCTGAAGCCTCCAAAGTCTCCCACAGCACTACTTCCTGGCGAAATATGAAAATAATCTGCATACATGATACTATGAGGAGATACAATCACAATGGTATCTGGATTCAGGTGTTTGATATCCTCTGCTACCTCTTTGTAAGCATTGATGGTTTCCCCAATCTCTTTTTCTTGTCCCTTTCCTACTGCTGGTACAATCAGTGGTGGATGTGGAACGATATAAGCTGCTTTGATATTCACGTAATGACCTCCTTATGGCTTCTTATCCCTGTAACCTAACCTCATTAAGACTACTATATACTAATCTTCCTTCTATTCGCTCTGACTTCATTAGGCTGATGCTTTCTACTCTCATACTCATATTAGGGATACTTTTCGAAAACCTACTCTCTTCAAACCCTTGCTTCATGACACACCTTCTTGCCAAGGTAATATGGGGCTTAAAAGGTTTGTCATCTACTGAAAAATGATGCTCTTTTAAGCCATTTACTAGGGCTTTCTGTAACCTACCTAATTCATCATTATCTTTGATTCCACACCAGTATAAGTATTCCTTTTGCCTGACAAATTTGCCAAGACCACCTATTTCTATGGTGATAGGTGATCTCGTAGATATCCTGTCATTTAATACAGTTATAATGTCTGGAATACGTTCAGGTGACACTTCCCCTATAAACGCTATGGTTAAATGTAGATTCTCTATTCTTGTAAAACTACCTTTTACCGATTTGAGGCGTAAATCTTTAATCGTTTTGGCTAAATGTTCTTTCACTTCATTGGTAAAATTAATTGCAATAAACACTCTCATAGCATCATCACTTCCTATACCCTATAGTTTACCATTCTACGGACATGAATACACTATGCTTTGATTTATTAATTTAAATAAAATAACAATCCACCCGCTTCACATATTATGAAACGGGTGGATTGTTATATTTATTAATTTGTCTTCTCTTTGATTGGCATATATAAATCTACTCCACCAAGGTGTTCAAAATTATCTCCAAACCCTAAGTGTTCCTCTAACCACTGTGCCTCTCCATAATCATATTTGCTACCTTCTAGCCATTTCGTAAACCTCTTCCAGCCACGCATTATTTCTTCTCCTAGGTTCTCCTTAGGTTCTATGGATACCACAGCATACAGGCCACCTGATATGGTTTTTGTCTTAACTTTCTCATCTGACACTTCCATGTCTTCTGGTATTGTAACACATACCTCGTAGCCGTACTCCTCTGCACTAGCATCTGTATCTGGTGCATTGTATCCGAATATACGGTAGTTTCCATTTTGATAATCCAATTGACTAGATAACACCCATTGCTTCATTACGGAGAAAGCCCCATCCTCTGGGTTCTTTCCATAGAAGCAATAATAGGCCACTTTCATCTGTGGTAAATTACTTAACACCTTAATATCAGGGTATTTCTCCAGCATATCCTGATCCTCTTGAACAAAATACTTCTCCATCACATCAATCCTTTCAAATTTATAGGGAACGTTACCTGTTACACATGTGCTTGGAGTATATCCAGCTACTTTTCTAAAAATCCTTGAAAAAGCATCGACACTGTTATAGGAATATTTCATAGCCACATCGATTACCTTACTATTCCCCTTGCCAAGGTCTCTTGAAGCACTACTTAGTCGTCAATTAATAAGATATTCTTTCGCTTGATATCCAGTAATGGCAAAAAAGATACGATGAAAACTTGAAACTGACATATATGCTTGTTTCGCCATATCACTCACTTTGATATCATTCTCCAGATTATCTTCCATAAAATCAATGGATTTTTGAACTCTTTCATAATAATTCACTGAATATCCCTCATTCATCTTAAGATGCTTCTATACTATCATGTTTTTCCTTCCCATACCCGACTTTTTCTCTAAATGTGATTATATGTAGTTCCTTTGGACTTTTATATTTACTTATTCTCCTATCTCGTCGATGAGCCATGGTGAGGTTTTAGTCTTTTGATTAAAGTAAACCATTTCGTTACCTCCTCACTATTTTTCTTTTGATTATATGATGTAGATTTTACCACATTTATCCGTATAAAACCATAAAAAAAGATACTATACAATCAAGTATTAGGGGTAAAATAAATATAATAAAACAATAGAAAATAGATACTATATCTTAGATTTTAAGTAATATAGTATCTATTTTTTTATTGTTTATATTGGGTATTTATGGTAAAATATATAATATTTA
>JAEZGY010000065.1 GCA_023416695.1 Bacillota bacterium
AATCTCTTGTCTCATTATAGTCGTAATCTGGTTCCGTTGCATCATCACCTGACACTACTCTTTGAGTATCAATTAAAATTCCATCAACAAAGAAATTTACTTGATATGTTTGTACTGAAGTTCTATAAACACTAAGATTACTAGTAACATAACTAAAATCCTTATCCCAATCACTATACTCCTTTGTATCATCATAAGTATAATCTGGGGCTTCTGCTGCTGTTCCAAAGTCTACGGTATCGCTTCCAATAAAGTCGTTATTTACATAAAAACGAACTGTATACTTTTGTTTTTCAGATTTGTATTTCGCAATTACTACTTCATCCTGTTGAACATTCGTATAAGTACCATTCCAACCATCAAATTTATACTTATACTCTTGAGTGTCTGGAATCGAAGGATCACTAGGAGGAGTAGCATTTCCACCCTGTGGAACAAACTGGGTTTTTAATATAGTTTCAGCATCATCTGCATTCTTAAAGGTAACTTTATAGATTGGCAAAGCACCTTTATTTGAATCAACTGTAGCACCAGTAGTAGTTGTCCCACTTTCATCATATTTATCATAGATTAATTGGGACTCGTCAGTTGAAATATCATTACTTGAGGTTAAACTGGATATATCAATTCTAATTCTGTAGGTTAAGATATAGGTACCCTCTGTCAAATTCCCAATATTCCAAGTAATAGATTGTTTATCTGATGCATAAACTACAGAACCAACACCATATGTATTTGCGCTACCATCGACTATAGTGTAATTAGGATATGTTTTAGTATCATCAGTGGACTCTACTACTAAGTCCTTTGGATATGATTTAACAACAGCATTCTTTCCAGCCGCAATAGTTTTATCCACTTTATTATGAATTAGATCAAATACTTTCTGGATTTCTGTTTCACTAAAACTCGAAGAAAAGTAACGAGAATCAGAACCAGCAACACCCTTTAAAACTTTTTCAGCATTGGAATTAACATCATAACCAATTGTATAAACAGTAGTTCCTGCATCACGAACTTTCTTGCCTTCGTATATCGTTGCACCGCCATGATTACTAACACTTAACTGTTGGCTACCAATCGTTCGACCACCTTCAGAAACTTCTACATCCTTTTTGTACATGTCTGAATTGCTCAATTCGTAACCATAATTAGTGGAAACAAGACTATTATAATTTACACTAGTAACCTCATAGGTATAATCGGTTACTTGGTTTAATTTTTTATTGGATCCACTCCCAGTTGTCGTATACTTGGTAACAGTAAAATTTGCACCAGTAACCTTATAGCTACGGTTTGGTTCTCCATCACTGAGTAAGATAATAATTTTATTAGTTGCATTACTAGCAGCTAAAAGACCATTTGCTCGTATTAATGCATCTTGAATATTCGTACCAAATGCATTAGTACTATCTACGTTATTTCTTGCATAGATGCTACCAATATCTGTTAGTATACTATTTTTGACTTTGCTAAACGCATTAGATGTAACGCTGTTGCTAAATCCAACAGTTGCTATACGTATAGCTCCTGATGTATCTCCATCTAACATCTTAGTAACAAAACTCGTTGCAGCATTCTTTGCTGAAATATATTTGTTGTTACTCAGCATACTGTAAGAAGCATCCAAGACTAAAACAATATCCGTAGACGGTGTAATTTCGACCTTTCGATCTTTAGCTTTTACTGTAAGCGTAATCTCTGCCTCACTTTGCTCTGCATCTAACCATCTAATAGACTTTGATATAGAAGCATTTCCAGCTGTTGGTTCATCATTTGCACGTACTATGCTATGATTTTGTAAAACTAATGATAACACCATGATAAAACATAAACCGAAAGACATGAACCTTTTCATTTTCTTCATATAAAACACTCCTTAGCTTATTTTCGGATTAATTAAACACTATTGTTTAATTCGCTTACTTTTATAATGAGGTAAGCACCCTATTTTCAGCCTCGCTTTTTGAGGAAAACGTGGTTAACCTACTTGGCGATATAGGGCCAAGCTCCTGTTTTCAGCCTCGCTTTTGAGGAAAGCGTGGTTAACCTACCTGTCATTCTGAGGGCAGGCACTCGTTTTCAGCCTCGTTTTAGGAAAACGTGGTTAACCTGGTTATCAAATGTTTTACACACTTCAATTTCCAATATAATATACAAATTGAAAATTTATCATAGCAAAGTATTCCTATAAAAGCTACATTACTCTTTGCTAGACAGTATTCAATTCTCAAGGTGCAGAAAAGCTTAATCTATAACAAATCATATAAAATGATTTATTACCATGAATTAGTGTCATTTATGTATATTTACCATAGCATACCACATATTTCCATAATATACAATTGGTATTATTGATAATTAACAATCATATACAATATTAATTACATATTTACATTAATTAACTACAAGAGAGGTGATAGATTTCTCTATCACCTCTCAACAATTACATATTTGATATAAATTAAGCTTTTTTACCTCTGGTTACACTAACTAAACTTACACCTAATAGTAAAATAATACAGCCAACCAAATAGAACTCCTCTTTTGATCTAGTTCCTGCTTCCGGTAACGATACTGAACCAGCTGGGGTATCCTCATCATCAATAACAATAGATGGAATTATTACAGGTTTTTCTGTTGGTTTAATTGACGGTACGACAGTAGGGGTTATCGGAGATTCAGGAACTATCTCCTCGTCTACTATAATAGCAGGAATGGCACTATACTGAGCTATAACAATAAGATCAGAAGTAATCTTTGTAAATTCTTTATCCCAACCTTTAAAAGTATAAGTAAAATTAACATTGCTTGGTTTTGATGGTGTCACTCCATTGTAATAAGCATCCTCACCATAATTTACTATGTCTGTTGCTAATACAGTACTACCGTCATTGTCAACAAAGGTTACCGTAAACGTCTTCACTGAGGAAGTCATTCTTACTTCTTCATCCTTGGTAACATTCGTATAGCTTCCAACCCAGTCACTATAGTTCTTAGACTCTTCTTTTTTAATAACAGGAGCTTTTGCATCTTTTCCATACTCCACAGTCTCTGTTTTCACAAGGGTTCCATCTAAATAGAAAGATACTGTAAACATCTTCACTGAGGAAGTTATTCTTACTTCTTCATCCTTGGTAACATTCGTATAGTTTCCAACCCAGTCACTGTAGTTTTTAGACTCTTCCTTTTCAATAACAGGAGCTGCTGCATCCTTTCCATACTCTACCGTCTCCGTCTTTACTACGTTACCATCCAGATAGAACGTAACCGTGAAGGTCTTTACCGTAGAAGTCATGTTTACTTCCTCATCCTTGGTAACATTCGTATATCTTCCAATCCAATCACTATAGTTCTTAGACTCCTCTTTTTCTATAGTTGGTGGTATTGCATCTTTTCCATACTCTACAGTCTCTGTTTTTACTACGTTACCATCCAGATAGAACGTAACCGTAAACGTCTTCACCGTAGAAGTCATTCTTACTTCTTCATCCTTGGTAACATTCGTATATCTTCCAATCCAATCACTGTAGTTTTTAGACTCTTCCTTTTCAATAATTGGAGGTATTGCATCTTTTCCATACGATACAACATCTGTCTTTATCACATTACCATCCAGATAGAACGTAACCGTAAACGTCTTCACTGAGGAAGTCATTTTTACTTCTTCATCCTTGGTAACATTCGTATAGCGTCCAACCCAGTCACTATAGGTTTTTGACTCTTCTTTTTCTATAGTTGGTGGTATTGCATCTTTTCCATAAGCTACAACATCTGTCTTTACTACGTTACCATTCAGATAGAACGTAACCGTGAAGGTCTTTACTGAGGAAGTCATTCTTACTTCCTCATTCTTGGTAACATTAGTATAGCTTCCAACCCAGTCACTATAGGTTTTTGACTCTTCTTTTTCAATAACAGGAGCTGTTGCATCTTTTCCATAAGCTACAACATCTGTCTTTATCACATTACCATCCAAATAGAACGTAACCGTGAACGTCTTTACTGAGGAAGTCATTCTTACTTCCTCATTCTTGGTAACATTCGTATAACTTCCAACCCAGTCACTATAGTTTTTAGACTCTTCCTTTTCTATAGTTGGTGGTATTGCATCTTTTCCATACGATACAACATCTGTCTTTATCACATTACCATCCAGATAGAACGTAACCGTAAACGTCTTTACCGTAGAAGTCATTCTTACTTCTTCATCCTTGATAACATTCGTATAGCTTCCAACCCAGTCACTATAGTTTTTAGACTCTTCCTTTTCTATAGTTGGTGGTATTGCATCTTTTCCATAAGCTACAACATCTGTCTTTATCACATTACCATCCAGATAGAACGTAACCGTGAACGTCTTCACTGAGGAAGTCATTCTTACTTCCTCATTCTTGGTAACATTCGTATAGGTACCAACCCAGTCACTATAGTTTTTTGACTCATCCTTTTCTATAGTTGGTGGTATTGCATCTTTTCCATAAGCTACAACATCTGTCTTTACTACATTACCATCCAGATAGAACGTAACCGTGAAGGTCTTTACCGTAGAAGTCATTTTTACTTCTTCATCCTTGGTAACATTAGTATAGCGTCCAACCCAGTCACTATAGTTTTTTGACTCGTCCTTTTCTATAGTTGGGGGGATTGCATCTTTTCCATAAGATACAACATCTGTCTTTATCACGTTACCATCCAGATAGAACGTAACCGTGAAGGTCTTTACCGTAGAAGTCATTTTTACTTCTTCATCCTTGGTCACATTCGTATAGCGTCCAACCCAGTCACTATAGTTTTTAGACTCTTCCTTTTCTATAACAGGAGCTGTTGCATCTTTTCCATACTCCACAGTCTCCGTCTTTACTACGTTACCATCCAGATAGAACGTAACCGTGAAGGTCTTTACCGTAGATGTCATGTTTACTTCCTCATCCTTGGTCACATTCGTATAGCTTCCAATCCAGTCACTATAGTTTTTTGACTCTTCTTTTTCTATAGTTGGTGGTATTGCATCTTTTCCATACTCTACAGTCTCTGTTTTTAATACGTTACCATCCAGATAGAACGTAACCGTAAACGTCTTCACCGTAGAAGTCATTCTTACTTCTTCATCCTTGGTAACATTCGTATATCTTCCAATCCAATCACTATAGATTTTTGACTCGTCTTTTTCTATAGTTGGCGGTGCTGCATCCTTTCCATACTCTACCGTCTCTGTTTTCACAAGGGTTCCATCTAAATAGAAGGATACATTGTATTCCTGTAATTTAGATTCATACTCAGCAATTACAATTTCATCCTTATTAACATTTGCATAATTTCCCTTCCACCCAATAAAAGTATACTTATATTGCTGGGTGTCTTGTTTAGTAGGATTTATTGCAGGTACTGTAGCACTGCCGCCCTTATCAACATATTGTTTCTTAACAACTGTACCATTTTCATCCGCATTTTGAAACACCACTCTATAAAACTCAAGATTATTAAGAATCTGAGATTCAATTGCTGTAGTTGTTAGAGATAACTGCTCTCCTATGTATGGTCTGTAAGTAAGAGAGGACGGTGCAATGGAAATTATATTACCATATGGTATAGTGGACATATCTATCTTTATTTGATAGATTAAGGTAGCACTCCCATTAGGTAGTCTACCGATGGTCCAATCTACCTCTCCATCTTTTAATACTGCAGAACCTAAATCAACTGAAATACTATCTTCTATTACTGTATAGTTTGCTAACACCTTATCAGACGTATTTCCTACGTATACATCATTATTGCCTGAAGAAAGACTAGCCTCCTCACCAGCTGATATTTGACTATCTACACTTGTCTGAATCTTATTAAATACTTTAGAGATTTCATCTTGTGAAATATCAGATAAGAAATATTGTCCTTGATCTGCTACTTGAGATAATACATCCTCTGCATTTGAACCAGATTCAATGCCAAATCCAATGGAATAAATACTTGCATTTTCAATAGCAGAGGCTTCATAGATAGTAGCTACTCCATGATTATTTGGAAGAGATGCTTTATAATTCTTTACAAATTTTTCATGAGAGCAATATATAGGAATATTTTCTGTAAAGGAATTATGGAATGTATAATCACTTCCGTTTCCTATAATTGTGTTATAGTCAATGGCTTTTATATCATAACTACAATCTGTTATTTTTACATTATGATAAATACCATTGATACAAGAATCCTCCTGAGTCACTGTAAATACTACATCTTCAACTTCGTAACTGTATGTTGGCTCTCCGTCACTTAGAAGAATTACGAATTTGTTTTCAGCCAAACTAGCCTCTAACATGGTACGGGCAGTTTTAAGGCCTGCCTGAATGTTTGTACCACCTAGTTCTTCATTAGAAGGAGTAGATACTTTACTAATTGCATTTAACACTGTGCTCATTGAATCACTAAATTCAGTTAAGGTAGTGGCCTCATTGCAATATTCTACTACTGCAATTTTAATTTTCCCTTTAGAATCTTTCTCTAGCATGGCAGAGGCAAAATTAGATGCTGCTGTCTTTGCATTCTTAAGTTTGTTCCCCTTCATACTATTTGAAACATCCAATACAAGAACGATATCTGTGGTTTTTGTAATCTGAGTAGTAATATTTTGATCATTCGCATGAACTGTGACGGTAACTTCAGCAAGACCTTCATTTACATCTATCCATTTTATAGATTTGTCTACTGAAACACTTCCATCTGTGCTTTCACTAGCAAACACCGCAAAATCATTTTTAAGAATCATAGATAACACTAAGACCAAACATAAACTAACAGATATAAACTTTAAGATTTTTTTCATTTGCATTCTCCTAACTTATCTGTTGGCTAATGAATTAGCCATGTATAATTCGCTTCCTTTTCCAGTAAAACTAGCCCCCCTTTAAGCCTATTTCTAACTGAAATGAAAGCCTACTCATTTGCAGTAATTTGCGTGTATTATACACATCTCATTAATATCAAATTATGCTAAAAAGTATTTTGTTATCAAGGTACAAAAGCTTAACAGACTACTGCACTCATATAGTAAGACATTTTTCGATATATTTCAACTTTTAATTTTATGTTAAAGTATCATTTGCATCTATTAACTGTTTAAAAAATACACATATTGTTTCCCTGTAGTTGTATAAAACATTATTTAACACATATAACCATGGTAATATATAACATCCATTTTTTTGTATTTTTGACTTGCATCTTAAAACCTCATGTGTTAGAATAATCTTCGCTAGGCCTTGAGTAATCAAGAACAAGCTAAGATAAGCCGGCGTGTTGGAATTGGCAGACGAGGTGGACTCAAAATCCATTCCCAGCAATGGGGTGCGGGTTCAAGTCCCGCCGCCGGCATTAAAAAACCCAAAGTTCTAAATGAACTTTGGGTTTTTCTTGTTATTTATCAATCTATATTCAGTCTTTCGATCATTTTGTATGTCTTCCGGTCAAACGCCTTCACATAACTAACTTCTTTATAATTATCCATATTATAACGAGCTAGACTTAAGATATACACAGTATCACCTATATAGGTTCCTCGAAGAGGTGCATTATTACTAGTATCTTGCTGATACGTATACTCTTCCTGAAATCCTAAAGTATCGTCATAGGTATATATCCCATAGCACTGCTTAATATTGATATTATATGAAAATCCAATGATGTTTTTCTCAGGATCAACCAAAATAGATTTATAATTATATAGAATTTCAGAGGTTACATCATTTCCTAAATGCATTTTATGCACTTCTTTCACATTACTTGGATCAGAGATATCAAACATACTAAGCTTTAATCCTTTTGAAATGCCTGTATCCTCATCTGCCTCTTCTCCTATTCCTAACAGTAGGTTATCCCCATAAAAATGCAAATAAGTGGAGAACCCTGGTATCTTTAGTTTACCGATAATTTTAGGATTTCGTGGGTCGGATAAATCTACGCTAAACAACGGGTCTACCTGCTTAAACGTCACAAAATACCCTACCTTTCCCATAAATCTAGAAGAATATATCATCTCATCCTTAGCAAGCTTTTCAATCTTTCCAACAGTTTTTAAAGAATCATTTAATACATATAGGTTATTAAACATAGTCACCTCATAATCGTTATAACTATCAACAGTCGTTACTATCCTTAAGTAACCCTCATATTCATCCATGGAGAAATTATCTTTTATATAACCTTTGACTCTCCCTTGAGACATTACAACCAATTTCCCATTTAAGTAATTAATTTTTGTAATGAGAGTCTCTCTTGTATCCTCCTTATATAAAGTATCTGCAATATATATATTAGATTGACTAACGTAATAATTATAACCATTACTAAAAATTGCTTTTTGATCTACAAACTTTTCTGGATCTGAAACCTTAAGACTAGCTATTACTAAATACCCTCTAGATACCCCTGTATCTGGAATAACAACATCCTTATAATTTACCACCTCTTCGTCCACCTTAGGCACATATGTAGAGGGCTCTTCTTCCTTACACTCTAAACCATACATATCCTTATCTGCAATTACATATAAATATCCATCACTAACTCGAGAGCTTTGAAGCCAGCCCTCCATTGTTTTACTTGAAATAAGCTTTGGATTTTCTCGATTCGTAATGTCATACACATCGATTACTACTTTAGGTTCAACATAAGTGGCAGCCTTATCTTCCCCACTAGAAATGACATCCTCAAAAATAGCATATTCTCCATATTCATAAATACTATTGTTTGATCCTCGCTGGGATAATAAAACCATCTGATTACCTATTACATAGATATCTTGTAAATCCCTATAACCAGTTAACCTTGACTCAACCACCATATTCTTTAAATCAGCATTAATAATTGTAACTTCTTCCCCTGTACAGCAATATAAATACTTACCGTCATTTTTAAGAATGTCGCCCTCATCTATCCCCTGTACCTGTACATTTGTCGTTCCAAAGTCCGAAGAACCTTCATTATCCATTGCCATATCTTCACCTGTAGCCGCTGAATCCACAGAAGTTTCAGGTATACTAGAATCAGTACTATTACTTTCCCCTTTTATTCCTCCATAGGTAAAGTAATCCCTAATCTTTGCTAGCATAAGCTGATTATAGATCTCTTCATATGATTTCGCTGTCAAAGAATCGTCTGTGACATTTGGAACATTAGTTAAAGTTACTATTTTACCTGGTTTGGGATTCTCCTTCTGAATCCATGAATTTATACCAATAAATAATCCTACTATAGTTACCATAGAAACAAAAGCCACTATCACTACCTTTTTATGTTGCATGCTTTACTCCTCCTATCCTTATGGATGTTCTTATAACTATAAATGTAATGAGAGCATTAATATGTTGCATGAAATTTATAAAATCTTTTTTTGTATTCAAATGCCAAAGTTCACGTAAAAAATGCCTTAACTTTAGTATCATCATGAAGCAGTTAAGGCATTTCTCATTATTAATTATCTATTTGTATTATTCCCATTACCTGGTGTTGTTGATGGAGATGCTGATGCTGATGGAGATACTGATGGAGATGCAGATGGAGATGCGGATGTCTTACCATTTGCATTATTTGTAGCGTTTGCACCACCGTTACTTAAATCTGAATTATTTTTGTCAACACCAGATGGGTTGTTATTTCCATTAGTGTCATCCATAATCTCACTATTATCCTGAGTATTGTCTCCATTAGCGGCATTCTTTGCAGCTTCAACAATAGCAAGTAGATAATTTCTTGTATCTGCTAAGGTTGAGCCAGAAACTGCATCTACCATTTTCTCACTACTCTTTTGATCACACTCATCTTGAAGTTCTTTTATAGTTTTGCCGATAGCGTAATCTGCAATCGCATCAAAACTCTTATTAATAGGCACTGTTGCATTAGCTACAGATTTCATTAAGTTAGAATAATATGTCGCATTGGTTCTCTTAGAAGCTAATCCACTAGTAGTATCTGCAAAATAGTTTCCAAAGTCAGAATCGCTGTTTGGAACACAAGTAGCATCTTTTTTGGACATTACTTGATATTCGTCAATATAAGCTTGTACAATAGTGTCCCCTTGTACAACTGCTACTGCTACAGTGAAACCTTTTGTTCCATGAGCTGCATAATCTGCTTTACCAATCTTTAATACCTCTGTGTTTGTTATGCCTGTACCATTATTATTGGTATCATTATTTGTTCCTGTGTTTGTTCCTGTGTTTGCTCCTCCATTAGTCCCCGCACTGTTTGTAGCTGTTGGGGATGGTGAATTATTGTCTCCGGCATTATTTCTGCCACAAGCAACCATTGTAAATGTTAAACATAAAATGATTGCAAAACTAAATACTCTTTTCATACCTTACATCCTTTCTTATATGTCACTGATTTTATTGATTATGCATGATGATACATATCAAGGATAGTATTTGAGAATATATAGATAATTATACCATTATTTTAAAATTAGTACTAAATTAATTTCCATATATTGTATATATGTAAAACTTAGAATATAATGTATGTAGCACATAACAATTTTATGTTACTACAGGAGGTTCGCTTATGAGAGTAATACTAAGCAGAAAGGGATTTGAGCCTACCCATGGAGGAATTCCATCCCCCATTTTGCCGGATGGAACATTACTACTACTACCGAAGCCTGTAGAGAACGGAACCATTAGTTTTCACGATTTATCTTATCAGGGACATTCTTATTATGATATTGCAGTGTCTCTAAACGAGGATTTAAAAGAACCATTAGATGAAGCCATGTGCCAAACTGGTTGCTATATAAACCCTATAAGTCATAATCCACCCCTAGTATGGTATCCAGCCTACCATCGTAATGGTGCTTTAGAAAGTCATCTAACCAAGCAGAGAGTAACTGTTGGTGACATTTTTCTATTTTATGGATGGTTTCGACAGACGGAATATGATAGCGCACATAGGTTAAGATTTGTTCCCAATAGTCCAGCGCAAAGTATTATTTTTTCCTACTTTCAGATTGGCGCAATTATTAAGGATATTTCTTTCTTTTCCAAACAGTATAATTGGCAACTACATACCTTTATTGATAAAAACAATTCCATACCTAGCACCATCTACCTTCCTACCAAAAAACTTTCTTATAACAACCACCAACCAGGTTGTAGTATACTCTCTTATCATTCCAAATTAGTGTTAACTAAACCAGGCTGTAACTATAATCAGTGGCAACTTCCTGACTTTCTTTGCTCCCCAGATGTAAAAATAACATATCACAATAACCGTAATAATGGATTCATCTCTGGTAAGAACTTTTTTATAGCTTCCTCAATAAGTGAGGAATTTGTCATTCACGGAACCTATGATTTAAAACAATGGGTTCATTCCATGATTAATACACTGGAATTTGCTGCTACAGAGGAAGATATTAACGAGGTGCATCTTATCTCTCATTTCAACTACCCAGATAACAACAGCCAAATTTATTGCAGAAGGGCAAACAGTGTTATGAATCTTGATTCTTTAAGCTGTTCTGGTTGCTTGGCTTTAGGTGAGAATACTGCAACTAGTTGCATACAGTGCCAGTGGCAGGACTATGTTTCCCAAAAAGAGGGTAACCTATCCATAATAGATCCTTATGATGAATACAAACGTGTCAATTGGCTTTTGGACAAAAGGTTGCTATCAGAGCATATGCATCTATAATTATTTATGAATAAGGCGTTTATGATTTACATTTTTACATTTATCTATTATGATACTAATGTATATTTTGAAATCAAAAGACGAAAGGAAATAATATATGGAAAACAAGAATCCTATTGTAACCATTGAGATGGAAAATGGTGATGTAATTAAAGCAGAGCTATACCCAAGTATCGCCCCTAACACAGTTAATAACTTTATTGACTTAATAAATAAGGGATATTATGATGGACTTATTTTTCACCGTGTCATAAGTGGATTTATGATTCAAGGTGGTTGTCCAGATGGCAATGGTATGGGTGGCCCTGGATATAGTATAAAGGGTGAATTTAGTCAAAATGGATTCACCAATAACTTAAAGCATACAGAAGGTGTATTGTCTATGGCACGTTCCATGATGCCAAACTCTGCAGGATCTCAGTTCTTTATCATGCATAAAAACTCTCCTCATCTAGATGGTTCTTATGCAGCTTTTGGTAAGGTAATTGAGGGATTGGATGTAGTAAATACTATTGCTTCTGTTGATACAGATTACAGTGATCGTCCTGTGAAAGCTCAAAGAATGGCAAAGGTAACTGTGGATACCTTTGGTGTAGAGTACCCTGCTCCTGAGAAGTGTTAATAAACACAAAAAAAGTGCCATAATTAGTAACATTACTAATTATGGCACTATCTTTTTTAGAAATATTTTCTGCTTCCCCAAAGATTACTTTTCTTCAAATACAAGTATTCATTATATGCTTTTTCAAGAATCTGCTTTTCATTGGAGAACTTTAATAAGTGGTACGCTTCATGGAACTTATAGTATCCAGAGTCCATGAAAAACTCTTCACGTTGTGGTTTGCTATAATAACTATCCGACATCATTAAATACCAATGAACGTCTTTCATTACAGTATCCAGGGGTGTACTAAAGCTATATTGACTCTTCCCGACATATTTGATGATGGAAGCCTTTACTCCTGTTTCCTCGCACACTTCGCGAATGGCAGTTTCTTTATACTCTTCCCCTTCCTCGACGGTCCCCTTTGGCAAAACCCAGCCCTCATACTTATTTCGATAATTTTTATACAGCAGTAAAATCTTACCTCTGAAAATAACCACACCGCCACAGCTCGTTGCCTCAATCATTGCAAAGCCCCCTGTTTCAATTTGGTGTGTACATACTTGTTGATTAGTATAACTCTTTTCACTTATTATTTCAACCCGTAAAATTAAACTACTATAGAGTGTCTTATAAGCATAGGATTCTTACTAGCTATTTGTTTTTATAGTAAGCCTGAAATATCTTCTTGGCGATTGGGACAGCTACGTCTGTGCTAGAACCACCCTCTTCAATACAGACACTTACTACGATATCTGCGGAGTCATTCATAGAGGAAGAACCAACAAACCAAACATAAGGCACTTCTCCTGTTTTTTCAGCAGTTCCTGTCTTTCCAGCAACTGTATATTTCTTATTCTTTAATGATGTAGCAGTACCAGAGGTCACTACAGAATCCATTAAATCGGATAGAATCTCAGCTTCCTCACTGGTCATTAAGGTAGCATAGGTTTTAGGAAGATTAGTTTTCACAATTTCTTGATTTGCATTTACAACCTCATCCACCATATAAGGCATCATAAGCTTTCCACCATTGGCAATTGCTGCAACTATCATTGCCATATGCATTGGACTAGTGGTTGTCTCACCTTGACCAATGGCTGTCTGTGCTGTCATCCATAAGTCATCTTGTTCTGAATACTTCACCTTGCTTGTTTTTATACCAATATCTAGTTTATCAAAGGAATAATTAAAAAGAAGCTGCTTTGCAGTACTCATAAAGGTAGTATAAGAAGTCTCAGATAACATTTTTGCAAATGCACCATTACAAGATTTTGCAAATGCTTTCGTTAAATCTACTTCCCCATGCTTCTTTCCTTTATAACACTCCACATCTTTACGATCAGTAGCAAAACTACCATGACAGTCATAGGAAAAGGAATTGTAATCAGCATGATCTCTAATATAAGCAAGAGCTGTGACAATTTTAAACACTGAGCCTGGTGGATAGGTAGATTGAGTGGCACGATTGATTAAAACTGAATCACTATCCTTAAGACTTATAATGTCTTCCCAGTTCTCAGACACTTTATTGGGATCATAATCTGGTTTGGATATCATAGTTAATATCCTTCCCGTACTTGGCTCCATAACCACAATGGAACCTTTGTATTTTCCCATTGCATCACTGGCTACTTCGGTAAGATTCACATCTAAGGTGGTTTTTATACTGTCACCCTTACTTTTCTCACCATTTAGATCATTCCATGCTTTCTCTATTCCATTAATATTAGAGGTCAGCAAGGTAAAACTCATACTATTCTCTAAACCAGTTTTTGTTTTCTCATATCTACCAACGGTATGACTAAACAAAGAACCATATGGATATACGCGAAACATATTTCCTTTGCTGTCATAATCTGTTTTCGCTAATATCTCTCCTCCACTTCCCAATATCATACCTCTATCAATGGTTTCCTCCAAAAGGGAAGCTCGTTTATTATAGCTGTTATTGATAATCTGTTTACTGTCCACTAGTTCAAAGTGTACAAGATAAGCAATAACACCTACAAACATGAGAACAAAGGTATAGGTTACCACTAATAGCTCACGATTTCTCTTTTTAGTTGGTTTAATCGTTGCGTCCATATCCCTCTGATACTCTTGCATTTGTTCTATATCGACTTCTCTCTCTCTTTTCTTTTTCAATTGCATCTACCTCATCTTGATTTAATACATATAAGCCCTGGATAATACTAAACATGATTAAAGTACTAAGCACCGAGCTACCACCACTACTTATTAATGGTAGTGTTACACCAGTGGAAGGAATGAACTTAATCACCCCTCCTATTGTCAGAAATACTTGAAACATATAAAGAACACTAAGCCCTAACGCAATCAACCGATAAAAATCGTCCCTCATCTTCATGGATATATTAATAAACATTAAAAAGCAAGACAGATATATCAGGATTACACAGATTCCTACTATTCCACCCATCTCCTCCATAATTGCTGAAAAGATGAAATCAGAAGTTACGACAGGAATACTAGTCGGCAACCCTCTCGTAAGGCCCATTCCAAACCAGCCTCCCGTACCAATGGCAAATAGGGACTGAGTAATCTGATATCCTTCATTTTCAATCACACTAAAAGGATCTTTCCATGCAATCACTCTAACTCTAACATGACTAAAGACATAATATGCACCAATCGCTGCACCAGAGCCACCTATTAAGCCAGCTAAAAGATAACCGATGTTACAAGTAGCCACATAAAGCATCACTAGATACGTCATAAAGAAAATCAATGCCCCACCTAGATCCTTTTCTAGTACCAATACAATCACATGGGCAGCAGCTAAAACTGTAACCTTAACTACTGCTTTAAAATCCTTGGCTTTGCTAAAGCATGAGGCTACAAAAAATACAAATAAAATCTTTACAAACTCCGATGGTTGCATGGCAAAACCACCTATTATAATCCAGTTCTTTGCTCCGTATTGGGCCTTACCAACTACTAACACTAAAAGAAGGCAAGCTAACCCTAACATTCCATAAAGCCAACCAAATTCCTTTAAATAGCGAATCTTTTTAATAATAAACGGTACAATAATACAAGCACCAAGCCCTGCACATATAAATATAAACTGTTTGACTGCTGCTTCAAAATCTAACCTAGTTAACATCACTAGTCCAAGCATCAATAACAGTAGCATATTATTAAATACAAGCTTAGATAACTTTTTATAGGATATCTTATATAAAATGATAGCAAAAATAAAGGCTAAAACCTGAGCCAAATAAAAGATACTAAGTTTTATTACCTCCCCACTTTTAGAAAGGTCACTTCCTAGATAAATACATACAAAACAAAATCCATGGATGAGAAATATTAAGAGTGTTTGTAGGCTATATACATACGCCTTACTCCTCTCACCCTTTCTTCGAAATACAATAAAACTGTACAAAGTATATACATTTATCAATAGACATATAACATACTTCAAAACAGTAATTATGATAGCTTCCATTCCTTCACCTACTCAATACCACGCTTGTAATGACCTTTAGTAAAGTTTTTCACTAAAAGCTCAGCCTCTTTCTGTTCAAAAAATGCCATTACATACGCTTTTATTATTGTCTGCATTTCTTCTTTCGACTCCACAGTAAAATCTAGACGCAGATTTGCTGGAGACATTTTCATAATCTCCTTGCTCTGATTTAAAAGTACAATTGGGTCTGCATTGTATATTACATTATAACAATATTTACAATAATTATATACGATAAAATTCTTATCATAACGATCCTTCAATGTATACAGACCTGTCTTATGATTACACCCCTTTGTATTTTTCACTACACACTGGGCAGAAGTCATTAGTGGTACATGACCATAGACGATAATATCGCTATTATTGCAACCAAGACGTTTTAGTTCCTTCTCATTCAGTTCTAGTGGAACGGTATAATGAGTAACTCCCTGCTCGCTATAAAACTTCCTAGATTCATGATTCATGATATACATACTATAGTCTAAGACAATTGAAAACTTATCCTTTAAATATTTATTTGCAAAAGCAAGCTCTTCCAGACTGTGTACAACGAATCCCTTTACACCTGATAAATCATATTCTACTCCTGTAGATTTCATATCTCTTATCTGTTTTTCAAATAACTCATAGGCATCTTTACGAAATACATGAGGCATAACTAAGTAGAAATCCTTCTTTGACTGCTTTCCTAGTTCAAATCCCTCTATTAAGTCGATTTGATCCATACGATAGTAGATAGCGGTTACCTCTGGATGACATTGTGCTTCATTTAACTGTTCCTCGTTCACTACACAGCAAACCAGCCCTGTTCTTTCGCTTTCAGATGTTCTTTCAAATTGTTCTACATCTGTAGTGTGTCCTCCATCCTCTAAAGGTATTAATACTCTAGTGTAGTTAGAAGTGATTGTCTTCTTTAATTTCTCAATTCCTTCTCTACGCAGATCATTTAAAGCACTGACAGGAAGGAATAAATCACCTTTTAAGGTAACAGACAAATCATCTAGTACAAATGGTGTATCATTAAGCTTCTTTAGCTGCTTATTGACTGTTTCAAAGGTTGCAGGTTGCTTATTAGCCACGTCAGCAACAGCTCCAAAAACAGTACATTCATATCCCCTTACGGAAAGTGTCAATTTCATAGGAGTAATACTATCTGCACAGAAACTCATGACAACTGGTATTTTTTTATTGTTGTTAATAAACTGCTCCTGTAAGGTTTCTAGTAACATTTGATTCTTTGTACGATAAACAAGATCACCCTTACTAAAAGATAAGCCATACTTAAAATTAGAGATAAGTTTCTCCCCAGCTATGGCCCCCGTTTTTAATGTATACTCATAGACTTGCCCATTTTTTCCACGAATCTCTAGAATATCCTGACTATAGACATCCTGTTCTAAAAGAATAACAGCCTGGTTCTTCTTCACTGCCTCTACCTTACCTACAAATACACCATTGTGATTCGGACGTTCTGTGGACATCATCTGTTTTCCATTGTGACTCGTATAATACCCTGTGCTAAAATTTCCTCGATTATAAAGATCCATCACATTGGCAATATCCTGTTCAAACTCATTTTTATTCTTATTTAGGTAAGCTTCGTATCCCTCTGGTCCAAGATTCTGATAAAGGTCTACATATTTTCGGTATAGATGCGCCACATAAGCTGAGTACTCTGGTCGTTTCATTCGTCCTTCAATTTTAAATGAATCAATTCCAGACTCTACTAACTGCGGAATAATAGTTAAGGTACAAATATCCTTTGGACTTAGCAAAAATGGCTTTTTGCTATCCGATATTACCTGTCCTTCTTCCTTTAATTCATAAGGCATACGACAGGTCTGTGCACAACGTCCACGGTTGCCACTTCTACCTCCTAGCATACTACTCATCAGACATTGCCCAGAATAGCTATAGCATAAGGCCCCATGAACAAAGCTCTCTATCTCAAGATCTGTTTTGCCTCGAATCTCTTTAATTTCTTTTAGACTTAGTTCTCTACTGGTAACTAGTCTAGTAACGCCATATTTCTTAAGAAGGTTCGCACTTTCTGCCATAGTGAGAGTCATCTGGGTTGACGCATGAATTTGTAAATCCGGAAAATGTGTATGAATAAAATGCATAACGCCAACATCTTGAACAATAACCGCATCTAAGCCTGCCAAATATGGCCTTTTTAAATATTCATAGAGCTGCGTCTTAAGTTCATCGTCCTTAAGCAAGGTGTTAACTGTTAAAAACAGTTGTTTGCCGTGTAAGTGAACATATTCAATTGCCTTTAATAGTTCCTCCTCTGTAAAATTATTGGCATAGGCCCTAGCCCCAAATGCACTACCTCCTACATAAACGGCATCACAACCACCGTTTATGGCAGCAACCATTGTTTCATATGACCCTGCTGGGGCAAGTATTTCAATTTTTCTCATAATACTCCTATCTACTTCTGTTTGGATATATTCTATATAACAATTCGCAAGTTCCTATATAGTAAAAAGGCTGTTAGGTTCCCCATATACAGCCTTTCCTTTTCTTATCGTTTTGCTGCGTCAAGCCTTGCATTCAACTCAATTATAGTTTTCTGCGCCTCTTGATACTTTTTCTCTAACTCTTCATTCTTTTTCTGTAAAAACTCTAGTTCTGTTTGTCGCCTTACTGCATCGTGTTTTAAATCAAACAAATCTTCATTGGATTGAGTACGATCTGACTCCAATTCACGAATCTTTTGCTCTGCTTTGAAATAATCATCTGCTAGGTTAATCTCCAAAAGAACATTCTTCAAATCGGTCTCTATACGGTTATACCAGTCCTCGTTCTTAAGAACAGCTAGTTTCTTATTAATATAAATCGCGATCTGTTCCAAGTAATCTGGGCTTTCATACCCACATATCACATACTTTTTATTATTAATAACAACTTCAACATCCGTTTTCTTGTTCATGAAACCGCCCCTTAAAGTTTATTGTATATCCGCACTTTTCTCCTACTTTACTATGGTCATTATACCATAGTTATGCCATAAAACAACAGAAAAATCTCCCTTACGTCACTATTATTCTGTTATCTTTTCTAATCCAAAATGTTCATAGGTCAAATCTGTTACCATTCTTCCTCTTGGCGTTCTTTGTAGTAAGCCATTTTGAATCAAATATGGCTCATACACATCTTCGATGGTACCAGAATCTTCTCCTATTGCCGCTGCTATCGTATCTAGTCCTACTGGCTTTCCACCAAATTTATCTATCATGGCCATTAATATTTCACGGTCGATATTGTCTAGTCCCAACTTATCTACCTCTAGTAGATCTAAGGCAAACTGAGCAACCTCTTTTGTAATCTTGCCATCGTACTTTACTTGGGCAAAATCACGAACTCTCTTTAATAAGCGATTGGCTAGCCTTGGAGTCCCCCTAGAACGCTTTGCCATCTCCTTCGCTCCATCTAATGCAATCTCTACATTTAAAACTTTAGCGGAACGTAAAATAATGTCTGTCAACTCTTCATTAGTATAAAATTCGAGACGGTTCACTACTCCAAAACGATCTCTAAGTGGAGCCGTCAACATACCTGCCCTAGTTGTAGCACCAACTAAAGTAAACTTTGGTAGCTCCAAACGAATGGAACGAGCCGTGGCACCTTTACCAATGATAATATCAATAGCATAATCCTCCATGGCAGGATATAGTACCTCTTCTACCTGCCGATTTAATCTATGAATCTCATCTACAAACAGCAAATCCCCATCTTGAAGATTGTTAAGAATAGCTGCCATCTCCCCAGGCTTCTCAATAGCTGGTCCAGATGTAATCTTTATATTAACATTCATCTCATTGGCTATTATACTTGCCAGTGTGGTCTTACCAAGTCCTGGAGGGCCATAGAGTAATACATGATCCAATGGTTCCCCCCTCTTCTTAGCTGCCTCTATATACACTTTTAAATTGTCCTTCACCTTGCTCTGGCCAATATAGTCCTTTAAAAGTTTAGGACGCAAGTGATTTTCAATTTTTAAATCTTCTTCCATAAGATCAGTGGTAATTACGCGATTATTCATCCTGTTCAAACCCTTCCAATTCTTTCATCCTTACTTTAGAAAAAAGACATCTGCTTTAAACTCTGCTTTAACACTGTCTCCACATCCATACCCTCGGATAACTCAACCTGCCTTACAGCTTTCATAGCATCTGTACTAGAGTAACCTAAAGCAACCAATGCCTGTATTGCTTCATTACGAATTCTCTTTAAATCTCCCTTTGCAGAATTGTCAGCTGCTGGACTCTCTACTGTCTTAGCTAATCTTTGTTCAAATGCATCCTCTAACTTAAGTTTGTCCTTTAATTCTATGATTAGCTTCCCTGCCGTCTTTGTTCCTATACCGGGAGCCTTTGAAATCGTCTTCACATCATCAGATAAAACAGCAAAACGTAATGTATCAGGAGAAATTGCACCTAAAATCCCAAGCGCTCCCTTTGGACCTATTCCATTCACTGTAATCAACAGCTTAAAGACATCCAAATCATCCTTTGACGTAAATCCATAAAGATTTATTGCATCCTCTCTGACGTATAGGTAAGTGTGTATGCGAACTTCCTCTCCAGTCTCAGGAAGCTCCTCCATCACTGTTAATGGCACCCGAATCTCGTATCCAATGCCACCAGTCTCTACTACAATTGTATCAATTCCGATATACACTAATTCACCTTTAATATATGCAATCATACAAACTCCTTATAGTCAATACTTTAGTACTATCCTATTTGCACCTATCTATAATAATAGAACAATAGTTCGATAATGTCAACCAAAAGGCCTATCCCGTATATAGCTTGAGCGTTAAACCATCCACAGTGATTTAACGCTCAAGTTACGTCTATATATCCCCTTACATTAAGGTTGAAAATACACTAATCATATTTTGATAAACCTTCGTTTGCCAAGGACGATTACACCATTCATCATAGGTAATCTCCCTACACTCATCAAGTGTTTTTAGCAAATCCTGTCTGATATCTTCAATAACATGAGAATTACTCATAAAGATCCCATTTTCATAATGAAGATAAAAGCTTCGATAATCCATATTAATGGTTCCTACAATGCCACAGGATTCGTTAATAATGGATTTGGCATGGATAAACCCTGGTTCATATTCGTAAATACGGACTCCCTCTTTTAGAAGAGGACCATAATTATAATTAGTCATCATCTTGACATTCTTCTTATCTGGTATTCCAGGACAAATAATACGGACATCCACTCCACTTTTAGCAGCTGTTATAAGCATCTGACGCATATCATCTTCAATGATCAAATAAGGCGTCGTAATATACACAAATTCACTTGCATACTGAATCATCTGCATATATACATTTTCAATCGGATTATTTGGGTTATTGGCTGGACCATCTGAAATTACCTGGCAATACTCATTACTCTCTGGAAATTTCACCGATGGGCGATATGGACTATAGTCAATATCATCTCCATTAGAACAAACCTCCCACATCTGTAAAAAAGTGACGGTAAGCCCCCAAACACCATCTCCTACTACCTTAATACCATTATCCTTCCAGATGCCAAATCTACTAATTAAATTGGCATATTCATCAGCTATATTAAAACCACCGGTATACCCGATATTACCATCGATTACAACAATCTTTTGGTGAGAACGAAAATTCATGTACAATTTATCTGTATACTTATGAACTGGATTGAATACACGAACTTCAAATCCTTCCTTTGTCAGCACCTTTTCAAAATCATTGGAGGTTCGAAATAATGCACCAAAATCATCAAACATAAACATTACCTTAACCCCATGCTTTATTCGGTCAAGAAGAATCTCATGCATATGATCCCAAAGTGCCCCATCTGCTACAATAAAGAAATTCACTAAAACAAATTTCTCTGCTTTACTAATTTCTTCAAACATATCTTCAAAAGCATCTTCCCCCATTGGAAAATAAGAAAAAGAGTTATTTTTATATAAGGGAAACCCCTCTGTTACCATATACTGACTAAGTCTAAACTTGTCTGGAAATTCTCTGCGATACTCCTCTAAAACCTCAGGATCCTGCTCAGCGTAACTAAAGCCATGATTTAGTTTGTTTAATATTCTTCTCTCTAGTTTTTTCTTTGAGTTTCCTTTCCCCCATAGGGCATACATAATGTGGCCTGAAATAGGAAGTACCAAAACAATATAAATCCAGGACATCTTATAAGACATACTACGTTCATCATTTACCAAACTAAAGATCAACATTACACTGGCTACCACCAGGATAATATAGAAATATACGGTTAAACTACGAAACAGAAATGGCAAAGCAATGATTATAGCAAACTGAAATATAACCAGCATACTAACTAAAAAAGCTCGTAGAAACCCACTAAAATGGTTTTGAAATCTACCTTTTACTTTTTCTCTAATTGGATTTATGGTTTCATTTATTTCCTTCATTCTTACCTCTTCACATAAAGATATCTAAATCATTCTATTTTTGTATTTTATTCAAGGACTTTTAAAGACCTAATTTAGGTAATATACTTATTATGTATACTAAGCTAGTATACCACAACATAGTAGATTATTAAACTAAAATTGAAAACTAAAATTGAACTTAGGTATGGTTTATGCTATCATTACGTTGTTAATTATATACTTGTACTACAGATATTAGAAAGAGGTGACAAATTGCTTACCTTAAAAGAAACTATCCCATTACATCCATCCAGCTCACTAGAACAACTTGCTAAATTGGAAGATCTTTTATTTTTTGACATTGAGACAACCGGTTTTCAGGCTGAGATATCTTCTGTCTATCTAATTGGCTGTATCTATTTTGAGAATCATTGTTTTCAGCGAATCCAATGGTTTGCAGACAATTACCATAGTGAGGAAGAGTTGCTTCATGCCTTTTTTTCTCTGATGAAGAAGCATAAAACATTAGTTCACTTTAATGGAAACCGCTTTGACATACCCTATCTAATGAAGAAATGTGCCCAGTTTCATTTGCCATATCACTTTGAAGATTGTCAAAGTATTGATCTATACAAGCGAATGAAACCCTATAAAAAGTTATTTAATTTGCCAAATTATAAGCAAAAAACTCTAGAAGAATTCTTACAAATCAAGAGAACTGATCCCTATACAGGCGGAGAATTGATTAAGGTCTATGGCGATTATATCAAAGCAAAAGTAGGATATCACGATACAAATCCCTTTCTAAAACCTCTTCTTCTACACAACAAAGAAGACCTAGAAGGTATGCTTAGACTAACCAATATTCTATATTATATAGATGTCTTTGAGAAACCCCTTACTATAGAATGGTTTCACTTAAATGGTATGTCTTTAGAAGCAATTTTTACACTTCCTGCTACGCTTCCTACGCCAGTGTCTTTTCAAAAAGACTGCTATCAGTTATCTTTAAAAGAAGACCGAGTATTTCTATCTATTCAATGCCGTCAAGGAGAATTGAAATACTTCTATCCAAATCACCAAGATTACTACTATCTTCCTGAGGAAGATATGGCCATTCACAAATCCGTTGCCGCCTTTGTGGATAAAGAATTCAGAAAAAAAGCCACAAAAACCAACTGCTACCTTCGAAGAACTGGCACTTTTATTCCCATCTATAAAACAATGGATGGATTTACTATATTTAAAGAGGAGTATACTAGTCCCCAGCAATACATTGAACTGAATGAGGAGCTATCCTCCGATTCTAGGTTGTTAACTGATTTTTTACAACAACAAATGAAAGAATTGATTAATACCTAGCTATTTAACTATCATTATGTATTTTCTCTTAAAAAAATATTAGTTTAAACACTCAAAAAAGGAGCGTCACTCCATAACAACAATCATTGGATTGAGTTATATTGCGACGCTCCTCTGCTATTATCATTATTCAGCAGAGATAATTTCCTTCTTATTGTAGGAACCGCAAGCTTTACATACTCTGTGTGGCATCATTAATTCACCGCACTTGCTGCACTTAACTAAGTTTGGAGCAGACATTTTCCAGTTTGCTCTACGGCTATCTCTTCTTGCTTTAGAAGATTTATTCTTTGGACAGATAGACATGGTCACACCTCCTTAAAATTTTTAAAGATATCGCGGATTACTGACATTCTTGGGTCTAATACTGT
>JAEZGY010000041.1 GCA_023416695.1 Bacillota bacterium
ACCACATAGTAATGGAGGTGTACAGATTGGCTAACATTAAATCTGCTAAGAAGAGAATCAAAGTTATCGAAACTAAAACTATGAGAAATAAAGCAATTAAGTCTAGTGTAAAGACTGCAATTAAGAAAGTTGATGCTGCTGTTGCTGCTAACGACAAAGATCTTGCAGTTGCTAACTTAAAAGCTGCTATTGCAGAGATAAGCAAAGCACAGAGTAAAGGTGTTTACCACAAGAACACTGCTGCTAGAAAGATTTCCCGCTTAAGTAAAGCAGTTAACGGCGTTGCTTAATTATTATGAATAGAAAGGTAAAGGATTTGTGACCCAACACAGCCTTTGCTTATGAAAGCCAATGATCTGGTGTGATCATTGGCTTTTCTAATGATTCTATATATTAAAAAATTTATTCACAAACTGGACAGTGTACTCTGTCACCTTATCAAAATCCATATAAGCCTTATAAATAGCTTCTATCTCATCATGAATATCCTTGGTTGTCATTAAAGATTCTATTGCCACTTCAATTAGTTGCTTCTCATAAAGCTCATTAAAGCGCATTGTACTTTCATACTTATCAATCACAATTTGATCCAATAATAAATTTAGGTTAATAATTTTTTCGATTTGTCTCGGAAAGACTAGGCTTGTTGTAATGCACATATCAAGATCTTTGATAATAAGATGAATTGGTTCATTTGGCAACAAGGAAGAATAATACACTTCGCACCCATACCCCATAAATTTTGAAAAAGTAAGCGCCATTTTTATAAACTCTGACGTCACCCCACCAGGTCCATGAAGAGAAATAATCTTCTCATCACCTACTATGGTACTGAAGTAATCAATATACCCCTGTGGAGTAATGGCATCCGCAAACAGATGACGAATTGCCCCTTTAAGATTTCCCTTCTTTAACTCGTGAGTTCCAAACACATCCTGAACCTCCTCACGAAGTTCATCCTTATCAATAGCACAAAGGTTGTAGTAATTACTATTTTCTCTAAGGCGCCCTGCTGCTGCTAGATACGCATAGGTTCTTTTATACCCCCTTGTATTTTCCTGCATAAGCCTAGTAATCTGTCCCCTCTTCTTCTCTAATCCCTTCTGATCTAAGTAAATGCCCAAATTTAGAATCTCATCTACTGCCCCTGGTGTTACTGGATCAATTACGTGAGGAGCAGTCCCATCTAACATGGTTACACCAATAGACGGAATATGTACCGCATCTAAGCTGTTTGCATCACCGGGGCAATGAAAATGCTCCACTGCATATCCCTTTTCCCGTGCCCTTTTACTAAAAAGATTCATAAAGGTATTTTTCCCTACTCCTGGTCCACCTTTTAATACAAAAACCCTCTTATTATCTACCCAAGGCGCTATAATCCCATCAAAAAAATTTACAAACCCTTTACAAGTGTTACCCCCTGGAAAATAGTGTTTTGTTAAATTCATATAGACCTCCAACCACCACAAAACCTTATACTATAGTTTATTAAGTACAGTATGTCTATATGTATGTAAAGAAAACGCACTCATCGATATCAAGCATTTGCCCAATCGTGAGTGCGACTTATTATTTCTTTTCAATCATTACCGTTGCGATATCATTTTCATCATAGGAACTACTAATAATCTCATGGTTTGCTTGTCTTGAGTAAACTCCTGCAAACTTGCCGTTATACACATAGAGTCCTGTCAGATTAGAATAGTGACCAAATTCCGGATTTTTCTTGTGGTAGTCAATATTATAGCTTTTATATGGCATAACAAACTCCTGCATAATATAAGTTCCATTGTTATTTTCCGCCACAAGCTTTTCCCAATCTTCCTGTGAGAAGTTTACTCCTGCAAACACTCCTCTTGCGCCGTAGGAATCCTTAGGTTTAATAATCCATCCATTCTTATTTTCCAGTAAGCCACACTTCTTAACCTCATGGTCACAAAGAGTGACTGTATATGGTATGTGTTCCTTAATAAATGCTATCTCCTCTTTAGTAAGGAAGGAATGGGTTCTTTCTAAATGGAGAATATAGAAAAGAATCTTGTCATGTATAATATGGGTACAAAAACTTCCTACTAGACATACCTTATGCTCCTCCACGGCTTTTAGAAAGTCCTTAACCTCATTTTCCCGCTCTAAAATGTCGGAAGTTACGGCCCTACGGTAGATGGCATCAATGACCTTACCCGATTTAGAATATAAGCGGGTTCCGTCATAGGTTAAATCCCTTATCTCGCATACTTCAGCGGTAAAGCCTGCTCGTTCAAAGGCTTTACGAAACTCTTCAAATTCATACATAGAGCAACCAAGCTCCAGAAAATCCACAACAGCTACGTGCGGATTCTCTACCTTATATTCATAGGTATTGTAGATGTTTTTAAACTCATTTGCCCAGGTGTCAAAGAGCTCAAAGGAAGTAATCTTATACTCCTTACTTAACTCCTCATATAAGGCTGTTTTGGTAAAAGCAATGTTTAACTCTCGATCTTCGTTCATAGAACTACAACCGTCTGCATTAAACTCACAGAACTTAAAAGAATAATCCTTTTCATTAAGAAAAATATCGATTCTTGTAATTGGCAAGAGATTCTCATAGTGAGGGGTATTTAATATCATCTTCTCTAGTTTTTCTTGAAAACCAAATAACTGTCGATAATCCTCTTGCTGTAGGTATTCCGTCATAACCTTTTTTAAGATACCATACATGGTAGTAGCAACCTTCTTTATATAATCGGCTACATCAATTGGAAACATCTTAGGCATATAAAGGGAATAAATCGTTTCCCCATGATATTTAGCAGTAGACTGATCCATGTAATCTAAATAGTCCTTCGCTTTCTTTTTATTCGCTTCCCAGTTTTCCTCTATCATTTTCTTACAGTGTAAATTCAACTCTTCCATATTTATGTTTGTCATGTTTATCCTCCAATGTCCTTACAATAGCAAGCTACCTTTGTTTAAAATCGACTTCTTATATTCTTCTAAATAGGCAACTTCTATGTCTTGTAAATTACTAATCACAATGCCATACAGCTGTGTCACAATATCTTTTATCTTATGGTTATAGATTTGACCATAAACTCCCTCTGTTTTTATGACAGAGATAAGGTCATGCGTAAAGTTTGGATGATCAATAACTAACTCATCTACATACTTTTTCACCCGACTAACATCCGTAAATAAACCCTTTATCAATAATACATAAGCATAGACAGAACCAAATGGCATGCTGTCTGCTACCCTAATTTCTAAGTAATGCTTCAAACGTATCATAGGAAATACCATAGATATAATGTGCTCGATATCCTCATTGGTCATCAGACGATTTTCAAATACCTCACTGGCAGTTTTTCCTGTGGCAATATCCCCATCCTTCTCTTTGTCTACGATAAGAGGTGTGTTATATACAAACTCTGCATACCTACTAAAATTAATGGTTCCATCCTGTAAATATGGCTTAACATCCACTCGAGCATTGTCTACATGCTCCCAAATTTCCATTCGCTTAATGAACTTACTATTCTCTTGTCCTTCAAAGACTGGTATATTATCACTTAACATTGCAAGAATAGGATATAGGGCATACGCAACTTTATATTTTGCAGAGAAGTCTTCTTCACTATAATAATCAATAGAAACCTGTGTAGCGGCTGTTCCCTTCATCATATACTGACCATAGGGTCCAATCTTATCAAAATACTCCTGCATAAAGCGGTACCTATTTTTGGGTATCAAATCAAGCTCCTGAACCTTGTTTTTGGGCTGATATCCTGTGGTGATTAACTCATATCCCCATTCTAATAAGATTGGCTTTAACTCATCCATAAACTGATCATAAATGGCCTGAATACATTTACCATCTGTTTGAGGTGCAACACTTACCTCTAATTGAGCTGCCGGCTCAATGGAAACGGCTAACCCAGGTCTCCCTAGGCCGATGAGATGTCCTTCCGAATAAGCAAACTCCTCATAAAAAGGTTTTATACGCTCTAATAATGCTTCTATACCTCTCTCCCCATAGTAACTGACACTAACCTTGGTATTTTTGTCTACCACATAATGCTCTAACTCCAATCCAATGGAAAAAGGGGTAGCTACTTGTTTACAACCCTCTTCAAAATGCTTTATGATACGATTTATATTCTCTTTCTTATAATCCATACTATATTTACCAGGGAAACACTTTCCCTTCTCCTAACTTCATTTACAATTATATTATTGACAGTTTTTTGAAACACCAAAATATAATTGATATTATAGCACACTTTTTTACTTTTACTAGTGTAAATTAAGAATCATTCCTAATTTTATTAAATTGCACATTTTTCTAAATTATGATAATATGTGTTTTAGAATTTATGTAAAGGAGATATTACCAATGATGACTTTACTTTTTGAAAATGCCAAGATGAACTGGATTGCTTTAACTGGTCTTCTTTTTGCATTTATAGTCACCTTAATATTACTGAAATATTTTAGCAATAGACTCCCTAAGGATATGGGAAGAGATTATGCACACGATGGCAAGCTATCTGCTGGTAAACCAAGAGGTGCAGGTTTCCTATTTATCATCGTTTTTATTATTGCAACTATACTATTTGTTCCTTTTAATCGAGAATATCTAATTTATCTTATTTTGATTGCCGCTGCCATGTTAACTGGATTCTTAGATGACTGTTCTAAGGCACCTTGGGGCGAATACAAAAAAGGGCTGTTAGATTTACTTATCGCTGTAATGATTGCTATCACATTTTTAAATTTCAATCCTAATACAGTAAATTTTGCACTCTTTGGGACTACGATTACCATCCCTAATATTGTATTTGGCATTTTAGTTGTAATTCTTGTTTGGGTATCCATTAATGTTACTAACTGCTCCGATGGAGTAGATGGGCTTTCCGGAACTTTGACCATTATTACTCTCTTAACTATATATGAAATTTGCCAAATAAAAGGGACAAGCCCAGAGTTTAATCTTATCATACTCATTTTTGTTATTTGTATTCTAGCATATCTTTGGTTTAATGCAACTCCAAGTATGTTAATGATGGGTGATGCAGGTTCCCGTGCTATGGGACTCTTTATTGCCATTGCAATCTTAAAAACAGGTAGTCCCGTTTTATATATCCCTGTTGCCTTCCTTTTAATTGTGGATGGTGGTTTAGGTTTAGTGAAGGTATCTCTGCTTCGCTTCTTAAAAATAAGAATTTTAACTAATGTTAGAACTCCAATTCATGATCATGTACGTAAAGTGAAAGGTTGGTCTAACACCCAAGCAGTTTATCGTTTTGCCATACTACAGATTATGATTTCTCTTGCAATTTTATATATGATAAAATAATTACTATCATATTCTTTATAGAACAACGAGAGAGTCCATGTTTTAATAACATGAGCTCTCTCGTTGTTTATATGCATAAATTTAGGTTCTATTTTCCGTCCTTAGATATCTCAGATAACTTTATTACATCCTCTATTTCCTCAATGGATAATCGGCTATATTCACTAAGCTCTTGTATCGTAGGAGTCCTTTTAAGCTCACCCGCCAAAGCTTCTGTAGCCTCATGCACTAAGGTAGCTTTTGCTACAACAGTACTTTCCCAATCCTTATCCTCTACAGACTCATCAATGTAATCTTCCATAGCTTTCTTAATAGACTCTCTAATGTACTCCTCTACCCTAGTCACCTGGTTATCACCCAAAAGACGAGACAAAACACTTATTAAACCAAGGTTACCTTCCTGTAATAAATCTTCCATGTTTACTTGGTAAATGTCATATTCCTTAAGCATAGCTACAACTCTTGGTAACCAAAGATCAACTAGTAGTTGAATAGCTTCCTTATCACCTTTTGACAACCTTATATAAAGATTACTTTCCTCTTCCTTAGAAATAGTAGGAAGATTCTTTATATCCTCCTGATACATATCAAAGAGGTTAGACTTCTGTTCGCTGTCCTCTTGCTGCTCATTCTTTGGTTGCTCTACCTCCTGGAATTCTTCCTCTTGCTGCTCTTCGTCTTTCGGCTGAAGAATATACTGGTAAACCAACTCTTGCTGTTCCTTAGTTAACTCTATATCACTAAAATATGACATAACCTCTTCTCTGGATAAAGGTTCATGGGATGTTCTTGTAAGTTCTGCTACAGACCGTAAAGTCTCCATAAAGTTTGTTTTATCAATCATAGTTTCCTCCATAACGGGTAACTCCCTAATATCTTCATTAAAGCGCTCCTATTATATCACAGAATGTTCGGACAAACTAGGCTATTTTACCTTTATTTTTAATGGTGTAGACCAGGCACTATAATAATTCTTACCTGATACTGTTTTATATGTCCTAATGCGTATATAACAGATACTCTTAACCTTCAACTTAGATAAGGTATAGCTGTTCTTCTTATATCCTTTTAGTGTAGACACCTTTGAAGAGGAAAATTTATTATTGTAGGCATATTGAATCTGATATCCACTGATAAGTTTATTTGTCTTCCACGAAAGTGTCGCTTTCTTACTACCATTTTTCACGGAGTATATAGCTGTCTTTGGGGGATTTATATAGAATTTATAAATCTTTTTTCCACTATAACAGCCCATACCTATAATATAGCACTTTGCCGTACCAACAATACGATTTCCAACATAGCTTAATCTATAGTCTCTATTCTTAATGAGAACTACTCCATTGTAGGTAACCTTTGGTGACTGTGTCTGTAGCTTACCCGTGTATGTCTTTGCAGATATTCCTGTAACCTTACAAAGCGATAAGTCAACGCGATTGATCACTACTTTTGCAGTACTAGATTTAACATTTACCTCCTTCTTATATAAAGCGGCCTCATCCCTATTTGTAACATAACATTGAAAATAATAGGTACCTATCTTATTCGCTGGTGGTACATAGCTTGCTTTAGTAGCACCAACTATAGGAGACACTGCACCTGTAGTAGGATTTACTTCATACCATTGATAAGTTACATTAACCATATTATCTGGAGCTACCACTACGCTTAATGCTTTTGGTTTGTTACCATATCTGTAGATTCCACTCTTTGGTTGTGTAATAATTGTAGGCTTTATAGCACTATTTACTCTGATATCGACTTTTTGAGAAACCACTTGACTGTCTTTAAAGGAATTGTACACTGCGATTATCTGCAAAGTCCGTGATATTTGTAAAGTAAATGGTCCAGTGTATCGAATTGACTTCGTATAAGCTTCTGAAGGCGTGACATCACCTAATGTATAATACAAGACTGCACCTGATGTATCTGATGTAAGAGAAACTGTAGTTTGACCTTCACTATAATCTAAACTTATCCTAGGTACTAATGTCTGTGTAATTGGCTCTGCCAGTACCCCATAACTAGTTTTAGTTGCCCCAGAATCTAATGTACATTTCGGGCCATAGCCATCCCAAATAGCTTCTTCTTCATGATTACCTTCCCAGTCTAGAATCTGAAGCATAGAATTACTGCGATTTAAAAAAGTATAGTCTAAATAACCCTCAACATCCGTATCATCCCACGTACAGTCCACTGTATACCAAGAATCATTCATGCGTACCTTATTCCATGCATGAACATCGCTGGTAATTAAAGCACAATCAATTCCCTGTCCATTACACAATAATTCAAAGGCCTTAGCATACCCTGCACATACAGATTCATTCTGAAAGAAAACGCTATAGATACTTTGGTCATATGTGCCATACTCATAGGAAACATTCTCTATAAGCAAATTATGAAGTGCTATTTCCTTCTCATAAGCAGTAGCTTGTGGGTTAATTTGACTATAATATTCCTGTATTTTATTACTCAACTGGTTGGTTGTAGCCTTTCTTGTAGTACCTATCTTAAAATCTTCATATACACCGATTGCTATGTAAAAGTCTCCATTTCTAAATCCATATACCCGATATGTACTTAAAAAGTAATACTGAGGATTAGAATAAGTAAATATAGTAGTAACTTCTAGTGCTTCCTCTTTACTCAACCCACTAGTAGCTACATATGGGGTAACTAATTCCCCCTTATAGTCTTTAAAATCTTCATTTCCCACCAAATAGGAGAGACACATTGCATTTAATCTATCATACAGTTTCTTCTCATTGCTACTCATTTGGTTATAATAATAGTAGGTAGAATAACTTTCCCAAGGAGATGAATAAGGGGTTGAAGTCTTTTTGTAATAGATCTGTGACGCTTCAATTTGCCCTGCAACCATAGTCTCTGGTTTCTTAAATCCGGCCCTGCTCTCTTTATCTACTGCTGCATAAGCAGGTACAGATAAAAAACCAAAAAAGAAAATTATGGTCCCAAGTAACAAAATAATGCATACTTTCTTAATGTTAGTATAAATTTTCATAGTCTTTCCCCCCTTTTTCTTCATTACTTATATCGACCTAATAGTATATTTTGTAAAGTAATCTTACTATTTACAAAAACCCTCCCTATGATATCTAATCATAGGGAGGGTCTACTATGTACCTATTCGGATTAATAATTATTCTATCATTTTGAACATCCAATTCTCATCGCTATATTCTTTAATCTGCTTTACCATACGATTAAGAAAAGAAGTCAAATTAGGATTGTCATCCTTATTCTGTGGATACCATATATTAGCCCGAGAAAAGCCATAGGAAGCACCTGCTTGCTGTCTTGGAACACCCCACACAGCTTTACGACTTCTTTCCTTCATCGGCAAAAGAACGCAATTCTCTTCCTTGGCTACTGCATTAAATAACTGCTCATAATCCTCTCCATCTGAAGAAGATTTTAGATAGATGGATTGATATTGTTGATACACTGTAGCATGCTCATACCAGCCGACTACTGTAGTAAACTTATGGTCCGGATGATTAGCACAGAATACAACTAATACATCGTCAGCAACGCTTTCATTCTCTAGCAACTCACAGCCTGGTATCTTATTAATAAATAATTGATTTTTCGAATTACCAGAAGCTTTCGTCTCCATATATCCAAGGCAGTACTGACCAGCCTCACTTACAATATCCCTTGCTTTTAACTTTGTACTAATAAAATTATACTGTTCGGGTATATCCTTTGATCTTCTACCATAAGCTCCCCCTATAATAGGTTCATCTCCCCCATTATCTAGGATTCCTCTATAATATTTCATCCATGCAATATTACAAAATACTAAACGCATTTTCAAAAATCCTCCTTCGCCCTTTCCTATATTATATCATTTTTTTCCCTAAACGTATAATAATTCTTTTTGGCATTCCTTATGTTTATCGACATATTCATAAAATAAGTATAGCAGTATTATGGAAGCTTCTAACATCTTAGTATAAACAATACATATTATGTCTATATTATCTATGTAATAAAAAAGTCCCCTTGAGTTCGGACCTCAAGGGGACTTAAAAGCAAACTGCTTATTTATAAAGTTCTACTAATTTTAATAAGTGTTCGTAGCGTTCTTTTGCTGCCTCTTCAGAAGCCTTAAATAATTCTTCTGCACGTTCTGGGAAGGAACGAGATAGACGAGAATAACGAGTCTCATTATTTAAGAAATCTTGATAAGAGCCATCACCTGGTTTAGAAGTTAAAGTAAATGGATTCTTTCCTTCTGCTTTAAGTGCTGGGTTGAAGGAGAATAAGTTCCAGTATCCAGACTTAACTGCTGCCTTCATTTCATCTTGACAGTGGTTCATACCACCTTTGATTCCGTGAAGTTCACATGGAGAGTAAC
>JAEZGY010000049.1 GCA_023416695.1 Bacillota bacterium
TAGATAGCTTTTTAAGTACAAAGGTATATCCATTTCTTATTATATTTATTGTGGTATTGCCAATCTTCCTACTGGCAGAGAAAAAAGCAGAGGATCCTGTGCTAAACCTACATTATTTCAAAAATACAAGGATTAATATTACATTGATTCTCTCCTTCTTTACCGGTGTTGTCATGATGGGGATTATCTTTGTACCACAATTATGTGAAAACATCATGAAGGTAGCAACAGGAAGTGGTGGATATTTTGTTATTGTACTAGGTATATTTGCCGGAGTGGCAGCCCCTATATCCGGTAAGCTCATAGATAAGTATGGTGCAAAATTAGTGCTTACCATAGGATTTAGTAGTGCTATAGCAGGTGCCTTATTCTTTAATTATGTAGCCATGGTCTATGCCAATATGTTGACCGTAATGGTGGGCTTGATGTTAGTGGGACTTGGAGTCGGATTTACCATGGGAGCACCATTAAATTATATGATGCTAGACAATACCCACAAAGAAGAATCAAACTCGGCGTTAGCAACGGTATCCTTAGTACGGTCCATCGGAACTGCGATTGCCCCTGCCTTTATGATTGGTTTTATCTCTCATGCAGGGATGAATGTTGGGACGAATATGATGAATATATTGCCACAGCAGATTAATATGCCAGAGATTAAGTATGTCAATGAGTTAAGTGATGCGGTAAATCAAATTAAGGAAAACAAGATATTGACCTTAATGATGGGTGATGTTGATCTTAATTCTATTGATATCAAGGCAATGCTTAATATGAAAATGGATGCTAGTAAGAAGAGTAATATGCAGTTGCCAAAGGAACTTATCACTAAGCTTCAGGATGCTGATGCTACTACAATATCTGAAAGTGCTGAGGACGTAGCTGATTACATATTTGCCATGATCGAGGAGAAGGCAACCACCGGGATAGATAAAGGAATTGCAGGCATACAGTCTGCCATCAAAGGTATGGGAAATATAGAGATTCCTGTGATGGCGGGGGTGCCAGACATTAAACTGATGCTTACCTATATGCAGTCTGTCCGAAAGGATCTTCCAGGAGCCTTTGAGACAGCAAAGGCTGATTATAAAAACCAACTAGCAGCAATGAAAGAGGAGTTAAGTGATACATACCAAGATACCATGAATGCTGGGTTTAGGCAGGTTTATCTCACCTCAGCCATAACCGCTTTCATAGGGATACTGATTCTACTTGGCTATAAGAAGAAACGGGTAGAAGAAGTGTAGGAGTCTACGTTTCGTAGGTTGAGCTTTATATAGGGAATAAGTATTCTTAATATATCAGGAGGATGTATATTATGAATAGTTATATTACTGGAAGTACAATAAAAGAATTACGGGAACAAAATAAAATGACACAGAAGCAGCTAGCTGAGCTGCTTCTTGTCAGCCATAAGACTATTTCAAAATGGGAAACAGGAAAAGGGTATCCCGACATTACACAATTAGAACCCTTAAGTAAGTGTCTAAAGGTTTCAGTTGCAGAGCTATTATCTGGAGAGTGTATTGCCAATGAGAATCGTTCTGGCAATATGCTAAAGACAAGGTTTTATGTCTGTCCCATTTGTGGTAATGTAATTACCTCTATAGGGGAGGGAGCCTTTAGCTGCTGTGGTATCACCTTGCCTATACAAGAGGAGGAAGAGATTAGTGTTAGTCATGAGATTCATGTGTCTAGGGTAGAGAATGACTATTATATTACTATGGAACATGTCATGACAAAGGAGCATTATATTTCCTTTATTGCCTACCTTACCTCCAATAGGGTACAGCTTGTGAAACTATATCCAGAACAAATGGTAGAGGTTAGGTTTCCTATACAAGGTCATGGAATTATTTATTCCTATTGTAATCAACATGGATTGCTAAAAGTTAAAGTATAATGAAAAGGTGGGGTATAATGGAAGATAAGATTACTTTATGTGGGGACAATTGCAGTTATTGTCCTCGTTTTATTGCAAAAACGGAAGAGGAGCTTAAGAGAGTTGCAGAGCTTTGGTATCGTATAGGCTTGCGAGATCACATTGTTCCCCTAGTGGAAATTGCTTGTGAGGGGTGCTCCTCTCATAAAACTTGTACCTATCACTTGGTAGAGTGCATAAAGGAACATAATGTTAATAAATGTAAAGAATGTAGTGACTTTCCTTGTGATAAACTTAATTCTATGCTAGAGCGTTCCAGAGAATATCAAGAAATATGTAAGCAATGTTGCTCTAAGAAAGAATATGAAGCACTTGAGAAGGCATTCTTTCACAAGGAAGAGAACTTAAAAAAATAGAGGATTACATATCTCTGTTGCTGCGGTGTAGGAACATATTATTATTGTTAAACTTACATAATTAAATCGCGACATTAAGGGATTATATGAGGTAAAAACTATGCAAATCCTTGCTATCACTACCAGAACATGCTATAATTACATTAATATGGATGCTAAGTAATGTTATTATACTTTTACAAAAGAGAGTGATTAATAGTGGAAGAATTTTTTGTACGAATTAGTCCAGATATGATTGCGATAATAATTATTATATTTATTGTATATTTGTTACGTAGCGAACGCATGGTTGGAAGAAGACAGGCTAGAGCCCTGTCTTTTATTGCACTTTTAATGATGGTGATTATATTATTAGAGGTTATAACGGTATATTTCGAAGAATATCCGTCCAGTAGATTTCTTATGATTTATCGGATTAGTAATGCCATAGGATTTTCTCTTACACCTACTATAGGTATTCTATTTGCATTTATTTACGTAGCTAAGGTTAGACAATATCTGATTCCTATCATGGTGCCAATTATTATATTGGTGGTTCTTAGTATTTTAAGTATTTGGACAGGATGGATTTTTTCTATTAATTCATCAGGTTACTATCATAGAGGTCCCTTTTATATTGTAAATATAGTGATTAATATATACTCTCTGCTTGTGTATGCTTATGCTCTTCGAGTAAAGGGAAGGGCTTATGATAAAGTAGAACAAATTAACCTGATGAGTCAGTTTGCTATTGTTTTATCAGGTGGACTTATTCAGGTAGTCTTTCCAAAGATACTTATACTATGGCCATGCTTTTCTTTGGTATTACTGCTCTATATTGATTTTTTGAAGGCCCTCTTGTATAAATATGATTCCTTAACGGATGTAAGAAATCGTAGATGTTTTGATGAGAATTTTGAAGATGCCAGGGAGTTTGAAGACCTTTACATTGTTATTTTTGATATTAATAATTTGAAGAGTATCAATGATCAATATGGTCATGCCCAAGGTGATGAATACATAAAAACTGTAGTAGACATAATGAAAAAATTCACTGTTGAGATTGGAGTATTGTATCGTATCGGTGGAGATGAGTTCTGCTGTCTCTGTAAGTATGTTCCACAGAAGCGTTTGGAGCAGGTGCTTAAGAAGGTAGAAGATGAGGCAAGGAAGGTATGCCTGTATACAGAGAGAGGCCAGTTAACCGGTGATACCATCGCCTATGGGTATGCTTATTATAGTAAAAGCTTAGGGCATGATCTTAATGAACGCTTTAAACTCGCAGATAAGGCAATGTATATTCGAAAAAACCATCAAAAACAACTCTAGTGAAAGTATACAAAACTAACCCCCTTGGATGTTGATAATAGTTCACAAAAATCATTGAATAATCAAATAACACTGACATTTCGGCAAAGTAACTGATAATATAAGGCTATAAGGAGGTTTTGTTATGTTAGCAAAAGGAGAATATATAGTCTGTGGTAACAAAGGTGTATGTATGGTAGAGGATATTACAACTGTTAACATGGAAGGTGTAGACAGAGGTAAATTATTTTATCTGTTAAGACCGGTATGTTCTAAGACCAGTACAGTTTACATTGCAGTAGATAATAATACATCCTCCATAAGAAAGATTCTAACTAGGGAGGAGGCTCTTGCCCTAATTGACTCCTTGCCTATGATAGGTTTTCTTTGTATATCAGATGATAAAAATGCGGAAGCAGTATATAAAGAGAGCGTTCATAAGAATGATATTGTAGAACTGATTAAGATTATTAAGACAAGCGATCTACGAAGACAAGAGAGGTTAAGACAGGGAAGAAAGGCTGTAGCGGTAGACGATAAGTATTTTAAAATGGCCTGTGATTATCTTTTTAATGAATTGTCTGTATGTCTAGATATGGATAGGCAGGAAATTGAGAGTGATATCTTAAATAAAATTAGTATGGAAGAACAAAAAGAGGAATAATAAATCTGAAAGAATAAACTCTGACCATCTCCAATGGTTGGAGTTTTTGCTTGTCTCTTTTTTCTTTAGGGGATAAAATAATTGTAATAATTTTGTGTTATTATACAAATCAAAAGGAAAGGCTTACTTATGAAAACTTACTTTGCCCCTATGGAAGGGATAACCACATATAATTATCGTAATGCTCATTATAAATTTTTTCCGGGTATTGATAAATATTTTACCCCGTTTCTTGCACCAGGGAAAACGAAGCTCTTTACCTCTAGGGAGAAAAATGATATTTTACCGGAACACAACCAAGGACTACCTGTTGTGCCGCAGATTCTAACAAATAAGGCGGAGGACTTTCTAAAGGTTGCCGCGGTCTTAAAGGAGTATGGATATGAAGAGTTGAATCTTAATTTAGGTTGCCCTTCTGGAACAGTAGTGTCGAAAGGGAAAGGCTCAGGTTTTTTGGCATACCCCAAAGAGTTAAACGAATTTCTTCAGGCTATCTTTGAGAGTTATTCAGGGAAATTATCCATAAAGACTAGAATAGGGAAGGTTTCTTATGAGGAGTTTGATGCGCTCTTAGACATCTTCAATCAATATCTGTTGGAGGAGTTAATCATTCACCCTAGAGTACAACAGGATTTCTACAAGAATACTCCAAACCATCAAGTCTTTGATAAGGCAATGAGAACCAGTAAGAATCCACTCTGTTATAATGGCGATTTATTTACCCAGGCAGATTATGATTCCTTTGTATCTCAATTTGGTGAAGAACTTCCTTTAATGTTTGGACGAGGTCTTATTGCTAACCCAGCACTTGTTAGCCAATTAACAGGGGGAGAGCCTCTTAGTAAACTCACTTTTAAGGGGTTCCATGATACCATTTATGAGGGTTACATGGAAATCATGTCTGGGGAACGAGACGTATTATTTAAAATGAAGGAACTGTGGTACTACATGATTCATCTGTTTACCGATTCAGAGAAATATGGCAAGAAAATAAAAAAAGCCCAATCGGGCCGTGAATATCTGGAGGTGGTCGCCAGCCTGCTAGAAAACCAAGAGATCATCAAACAGACTGGCGAATATACAAATCAGAAGAACCGCTAAGTTCTTCCAACATAGTATGGCATAGTCAAAACTTCAGGTGATGTTATGGATCCATTGGTATTTCTTATAGAGCCCAAATACCAATGGAAGATTCACTGTTTGCTTTGGCAATCACTAAAGTCCGTAAACCTTTATATTAACTTTTATCTTTCATAACAATTGCCCTCATATACCACCAAGTAAATTATCGTAGGATTATTGAGAAACCTATGATATAATAGTAAACACAAGTGCAACAAAAAGATATAACAGAAGTGAGTTTTTTTATAACAATCGTCTGAATTAACAAAATATTAGATTGGAGGAATTTTAATGCAGAATTTCGATTTTTGTAGTCCTACCTACTTTGTGTTTGGTGAGGACAGGGAAAATGAATGTGGGAAGTACATAAAGAGATTCAATGGAACCAAGGTTCTTATTCATTATGGTGGGGGCTCTGTAGTAAGGTCAGGGTTACTAGATCGTGTAATCGCTTCTTTGGAGAAGGAGAATCTGTCTTATGTAACCTTAGGTGGGGTAAAACCAAATCCAAGAAGCGGATTGGTATATGAAGGTATAGAGCTTTGTAGAAAAGAAGGCATAGATTTTATTCTTGCCGTAGGTGGAGGAAGTGCCATAGACTCAGCGAAAGCCATTGCTGCTGGAGTTTTATACGATGGAGACTTTTGGGATTTCTATGATGGCACAAGGGAACCAGAGGGTGCTCTTCCAGTAGGAACTGTATTAACTATAGCAGCAGCTGGTAGTGAAGGTTCTGAGAGTACTGTAATTACCAAGGAGGAAGGCATGTTAAAGAGAGGATTAAGTGCAGAGTGCTTACGACCAAAGTTCTCTATCATGAATCCTGCCCTAACTCAGACACTTCCTGCTTATCAAACGGCATGTGGTGCTACAGATATTATGGCTCATGTGTTCGAACGTTATTTTACTAATACAAAGGATGTAGAGGTTACTGATCGACTTTGTGAGGCAATTTTATTGACTATGATAAACGAGGTGCCAAAAGCAATTAAGAATCCAGATGACTACCAAGCAAGAGCCAACATAATGTGGGCTGGTATGGTGGCTCACAATAATATTGTAGGAGTAGGCCGTGAACAGGATTGGAATAGTCATGGTTTAGAGCATGAGCTTTCTGCATTGTATGACTGTGCTCACGGAGCAGGACTTGCCGTGATTATGCCTGCTTGGATGGAGTACGTAATGCATCATGATATTATGAGATTTGCCCAGGTTGCTGTTAGAGTTTGGGGTTGTGATATGGATTATACTTGTCCAGAACGTACCGCAAAAGAAGGAATTAAGCGCTTCCGTCAATTCTTATCAAGCATAGGAATGCCGATCAATTTTGAACAAATAGGTGCCAAAGAAGAAGATATACCTAAATTCTTAGATACCTTTGGAATCGGTGATGGAAAGACTGGCGGATTTGTAGCATTGGATAGGAAGGCTTGTGAGACCATTTATCAACTAGCAGTGAAAGCAAAGTTATAGTGAAGTAGAATAAGAAAGGATGTAACCAATTGGCATTAAAGCCGCTTGGTTACATCCTTTTTACTGTATAGGAAATTACTTTGTTATTATATCCACCCACCATCTAGGTTTATAATCTGTCCAGTGAGATACTCATTTCCTGTACATAATTGATATACAAGGGCAGCTACTTCCTCCGGTTTTCCAAGACGTCCTGCTGGAATCTCTTCTGCAAGAGCTAGTCGGTCTTCTTCACTTAGAAATTGATTCATGTCTGTATCAATAGCTCCGCAGGCGATGGCGTTCACCTGAATATTACTTGGAGCCACTTCCTTTGCAAGAGCCTTTGTCATAGCATTTAGCCCTCCCTTAGTCGCAGAGTAGGCCACTTCCATAGAGGCGCCACTGACACCCCATACAGAAGAAATATTAATAATCTTGCCTGCTTTCTCATGAATCATATGAGGAAGTGCAAGCCTAGAACAGTAGAAAGGAGCAGATAAATTTGTTCCTAAAAGCTGTTGCCACTGTTCATTGGTAGTGTCAGTCACTAAATCCACATAGGATATTCCAGCATTGTTAATTAAGATATCTACGCCAGTTCCCCATGCTTTAATTTGGTTAAAAAGTGTTACTATGCTATCATAGTCTGCTACATCGCACTGAATAGCTAGACAACGGACACCAGCCAACTCAGCTTCCTCTTTGATCTTATTTAAAGCGTCTATATTATGTTTACATGTGATAACCAGATGATATTCTGGCTTCATAAAAGAATAAGCAATTGCTTTCCCTATGCCTCTAGAGGCACCTGTAATCAAAACGGTTTTGGTTTTCATAGTTTTAATTCCTTTCGTACCTCTTATTATACCCTAAAAAATACCATATAGCAATTTCTTCTACGGATTCCAAGCATTGGTAAGAAGTACGGATTGCTTGTCATCCTCTTTGTATTCTGTTATACTTTGCGTTGGAGGTTTATGATATGAGCAGACGGAAAATTGTTAGAAGAACAACGAGAACCTTATTTAAAACGGTATTTTGGGTATTCATGTTTATTACAGTAGGGGTAGGAACCTATAAGCTAACCCTATTTTATTATAAAAGTACAGGTCAATATGCTTCTGCCACAGCAGATGATGAAAAAGCTATTGTCAAAGCTACCACAGATACGGTTGCTGTCAATGCAATTTTTGCAGTAGATGGGGATGATGGTAGAATCAAACATCTTGTAATAGAGATTTTTAATTCGGGGAAGGGAAAGATAGATTTTGTAACACTACCAACGGATAGCTTATACGGTATGAGTAAGGAACTATATAGTATCTTAAGTAAGGAAAATCCTAACGTGCCACAAATACTGACATGGAAGGACATGCCTCAGTACTTTGGCCAGACGACTGCCTACCAATATGGAACCTTACTACTGAAAGAGAGCCTAGAAATACCTATTAGTTTCTACACCTTAATGTCAGAAGCTACCTTTCAGGAATATTTTGAAGAAGTGAAAGGAAACTCTCTAGACGGCCAGTCTCTAACTAAGGGGTATACCCTAAAACAGTCAGTATGTGAGACAATCAAGGCTTCAACAACTACTTTACAGCTTGAGAAGGAATTAGCTAATTACTATAAGAAGGTACAAAGCAATCTAAGTTTAGCTAGGAGGAACACCTACTTATCTTCCTATTTGACAGCAGATTATGACAATATAGGCGTCTATACACTGCAAATAGATGCAAATACGAATCAGATAACGGATAAAGAATGGGTATTAGATCTTATAAAGGAGTAATCGGCCCGATCTATCCGAAGAAAATAGAAAGAGGATACTGTTATGGACAGAAAAATTAATGTAATGGGTATTGAGGTAGATCATATCTCTTTTCAAACATTAAAAAGAATGACAGCAGAGTATTTGGTAAATGATACTCTGAATCGTTATATACTAGTATCAACTAAACTGATTGAAGAGGCATTAGAGGATCCAGAACTAGTAGATAGTTTAAAAGCGGTGGATTATTTGTTGCCAGGTGAAGATCAGGTATATGGCATTGTACCCGGGCTGCTTCCGGGAAAAGGCATGGTAACAGGGTATCATTCTCTTCTAGAGTTACTAGGTAAGATGGAAAAGCCCCATACAGTTTACCTTATGGCGCCCAACGAAGGTGTTATTAAGAAGATTTCTAGATACTGTGACCGATATTTTCCTAAGATCAGTATAACAGGTACCTATAATCAACAAGAGGAATGGACAGATGAACTGATTCTTAATGCAATTAATTCTGTAAATCCGGACATTTTAGTGAATACAATTCCTAGCCCGGTGGAAGGTAAATGGGTAGCGACCTTTGGCCAACAGATAGATGCTAAATTATATATTGGGTTGGGAGGAATCTTTGACACCATGGTATCCCAGCTAAAAGACCCTCCATTTCTGATTAGAAAATTACATATGATATCTTTGTACCACAAGCTAAAGGGACGAGGACAATACAAATTAATAAAGTATCGAATATTTAGACGTAAAGTAGAGCAATATAATACTAAAAAAAGGTGACGATGAGAGTGGAATTACTAACTAAACGCCCAAAGTGGCTTCAATATATAGTAATTGCATTAGGTACGGTACTAATGGCAATTGCGGTTAATATGGTATATGAACCAATGAATATGGTAACAGGAGGCGTCTCTGGTCTTGCAATTGTAATCAAGTATTGGACGGAGCCGTTGTTCTCAGGTGGAGTGCCTTTATGGCTATCCAATATTCTTGTTAACATCCCTCTTTTTATCTTTGCCATTGTGATATTTGGTGTTAAATATATTGCCAAAACACTTTATGCAACGATATGTTTTACCATCGCTTTGTATATTGTTCCAATCAATGCAATCTTTACGGAAGATTATTTTCTTGCTAGTGTGTTTGGCGGAGTCTTAATGGGAGCGGGATTGGGCTTAATTTTGTTCTATCAGTGCACTACTGGAGGAACTGACTTGTTCAGCTCTTTACTTCATCTCAAACTAAAACACTACACGGTACCCCAGATTTTAATGGTAGTGGATAGTGCGATTGTATTATTAGGCGCTGCTGTGTTTGGAATTAATGAAGCATTGTATGCAGTTGTTGCTGTGTATCTTGCTTCTAAGGTTATGGACAACTTTTTAGAAGGTGTTAATTTTGCTAAGTTGACCTATATTATTTCTGATCATCATGAAGCTATAGCACAAGCGATTCTCTATGATATTAAGAGAGGGGTTACTGGTATTCCGGTACAAGGAATGTACTCAAATGAAGCTCGTAATATGTTACTTTGTGTGGTATCAAAAAAAGAAATCGCTGGAATTATTGATAGAGTTGCACAAATTGATCCCTCTGCTTTTGTGATTGTTAGCGATGTAAGGGAAGTTTTAGGAGAAGGTTTTATTGAATATAAACAGTAAACGGCATGAAAGGTTGGCAAATTTTCGGTAATTAAACAGATTTATACAATTGGTATACAAATTAAACAAATTGAAAAAAAGTAATTTGGTAAAATGAGATATAGTTTTGGAAATGTAAATGATGTATCATATGTTTATAAATTAATACAAACAATCATTAGTTTTATTGTAAAGTTACGTATTAAGAGGAGGAAACATAGTATGGCGAGTGTTACGCTTAAAAACATTAATAAAACTTATCCTAATGGATTTGTTGCCGTTAAAGACTTCAATCTTGATATTGAAGACAAAGAGTTTATCATTTTCGTAGGTCCATCTGGTTGTGGTAAATCCACTACACTTCGTATGATTGCAGGTTTAGAGGATATTACTTCTGGTGAATGTTGGATTGGCGATAGAATGGTTAATGCAATTGAACCAAAAGATAGAGATATCGCAATGGTATTCCAGAATTATGCATTATATCCTCATATGTCAGTTTATGATAACATGGCATTTGGTCTTAAGTTAAGAAAGACTCCAAAGGATGAGATTGACAAGCTTGTTACTGAAGCTGCAAAGATTCTTGATATTGCTCATTTATTAGATCGTAAACCAAAGGCTTTATCTGGTGGACAAAGACAACGTGTTGCTATGGGACGTGCTATCGTACGTAATCCTAAGGTATTCCTTATGGACGAACCTTTATCAAACTTGGATGCTAAGTTACGTGTTCAGATGCGTACAGAGATTTCCAAATTACATATGAGATTAGAAACTACTTTCATCTATGTAACACATGATCAGACAGAGGCTATGACTCTTGGTACTAGAATTGTTGTTATGAAAGATGGTATTGCTCAACAAATCGATACTCCACAGAACCTGTATGACAAACCAAACAACTTATTTGTTGCAGGATTTATGGGATCCCCTCAGATGAACTTCTTCGATTGTAAAGTATTAAAATCTGGTTCTGATGTATTATTAATGTTTGGTTCTAACAGCATTAAGGTTCCAGAAGCAAAAGCTAAGATCCTTATTGATCAAGGATATGAAGATAAGACTGTAGTACTTGGTATCCGTCCAGAGGATATTAAGGACGAAGAGATTGTAATCAATAGCTCACCTGATAGTGTAATTGAAGCAACTGTTAGGGTATATGAATTACTTGGCGCAGAAGTATTCTTGTATTTCTCAGTAGAGCAATTTGAGTTTACTGCACGTGTTAACCCACGTACAACTGCAAGAGTTGGAGATACTATCAAAGTGGCATTTGACTTAAGTAAGATACATATCTTCGATAAAGAGACAGAAGTAGCTATTTGTAACTAATAAAATGACAAGAAGGGATATCTCGTAAGAGATATCCTTTCTACTTTATAGAATGATGGAGAATATGGATTGTTTTTTCAGTGGTAGTTTGTGAACTTTACAAATTACTGCTTTTTTATTGTGGAATTGCATAAAGATAAGATGAGAACAATATAGGAAACTGTAGATTTATCTAGTTTCGTGTATTTACTTTTTAAAATAGAAATGATAAAATTATCCTATATGCTTAGATGAATAATGGGTGTAATATGCTCATTCATACAATACGCAGCAAAAAATAAAGATGGCAATAAAAGGAGTGATTAAAAATGATATCAAATCAGATTCTTCAGAATACCATTGAAGGACTTAAGGGAATCACTAGAATTGATATTTGTGTAATGGATACTGAGGGAAAGACGTTAGCCTCAACAATTAATAATGCTGATGATTATGAAAATGCCGTTTTGGCGTTTGTGGATTCTCCTGCAGATAGCCAGGTGGTTCAAGGATTTCAATTTTTTAAAGTGTTTGACGAACACCAACTTGAATATATTATTCTTGTTAAGGGTGACAGTGATGATGTATATATGGTAGGTAAGATAGCTGCGTTTCAGATACAAAACCTTTTAGTTGCCTATAAAGAGCGTTATGATAAGGATAATTTTATTAAGAATCTCTTATTAGATAATTTATTGTTAGTGGATATCTATAATCGTGCAAAGAAACTTCACATTGATACGGAAGTAAGAAGAGTAGTATTTCTTATTGAAACGAAAAATGAGAAGGATGGCAATGCGCTAGAGACAGTACGTGGACTGTTTTCTGGAAAAACCAAGGATTTTATTACAGCAGTAGATGAAAAGAATATTATTTTAGTAAAAGAGCTGAAGCAAAACGAGACTTATGAGGATTTAAGTAAGACAGCTAGAGTAATCTTAGATATGTTGAACACAGAAGCTATGACCAATGCACATGTTTCCTATGGTACCATTGTGAATGAGATTAAGGATGTATCCCGTTCCTATAAGGAAGCAAAGATGGCATTAGATGTAGGTAAGATTTTCTACAGCAACCGTAATGTCGTTGCTTATAATAATTTGGGAATTGGACGTCTGATTTATCAGCTCCCAATGCCTTTATGTAAGATGTTTATTAAGGAAATTTTCGAAGGAAAATCTCCAGATGAATTCGATGAGGAGACATTAACTACAATTAATAAGTTTTTTGAAAATAGCTTAAATGTTTCTGAAACCTCTAGACAGTTATATATTCATCGTAATACCTTAGTGTATCGTTTAGACAAGCTACAGAAGAGTACTAATCTAGATCTTCGTGTATTTGAGGATGCAATTACCTTTAAGATTGCTTTGATGGTTGTGAAGTACATGAAATATATGGAAAACCTAGATTATTAAAAGGGTAGATAAATATGCATCAGGAGATTAGAAAGTATGGCTAATAAGTTAACACTTCATGATATTACTAATGATAAAAAGAAGAGTACTCATTCTGAAGAACGAAAAAATGAGCCTACGATTATTCTAAAGGATGTTTATAAGGATTATTCTTCGGGTACTCATGCCCTAAAGGGTGTGGATTTGACTATTGATAAAGGGGAGTTCGTCTTTATCGTAGGCAGTAGTGGTTCTGGTAAATCTACCTTTATCAAAATTTTGTTAAAAGAAATTGAGGTAAGTCGTGGGTCTGTTTATGTCAATGGATTCTATGTTCACCGAATCAATCGTAAGCACACACCGAAACTAAGAAGAACCATGGGGGTTGTGTTTCAGAACTTTCGTCTGTTAAAGGACCGAAATGTTTACGAAAACATTGCCTTTGCTCAGAGAGCCATTGGAGTATCTTCCGTGAGAGCTAAGAAGAGAGTGCCTGAAGTGCTATCCATGGTAGGAATCCTAGATAAAATGAAAGCAAATCCCACAGAACTTTCTGGTGGAGAGCAGCAGAGAGTGGCCATTGCTAGAGCTCTAGTGAATAAACCGAAGTTAATTCTAGCAGATGAACCAACAGGGAATTTGGATCCTAAGAACTCCTGGGAGATTATGAAGCTTCTTGAAGAAATAAATCGTATGGGAACAACGGTACTAGTAGTAACTCATAACAAAGAGATAGTTGATGCGATGAAGAAACGTGTTATTACCTTGGAAAAGGGACGCATTGTAAGAGATGAGGTCAAAGGGGGGTATACACGTGGTTAGTCTAAGCTCTATTGGACATGGCTTAAAACAGGGTGGTAAAAACATAAAGCGTAATGGCAAGTTTTCCATTGCCTCTGTATGCACTATGTCAGCCTGCCTGTTTTTAGTTGGCATTTTTTATTTTATTTTGGCTAACTTGGAATACAATATTGGTTTAATAGAAAGTAATGTTGGCATTTCAGTCTACTTTGACGAAGGAATTTCAGAGGAGAGGATTGCTAGCATTGGGAATGAGATTAAGACCAATATTTCGGACATAGATAGTATGAATTATCACTCTGCAGAGGAAGTATGGGAGAGTTATAAACAGACCCTTGATCCAGAGATGGTGAAAACCTTTGGGGAGGATAATCCGCTTAAAGATTCTGCTTATTATTCCATTACATTAAAAAATCTAGAAAAGCAAAAAGAGGTATCCACTCGAATTGAGAAGATAGACGGGGTACGTAAGGTACAACGTTCGGATAAGGTGGCGGATGCCTTTGGAAACTTTAATAAATTCATAGGTATTATTTCCGCAGGAATTATAGCGATTCTCTTACTTATTTCAATTTTTCTTATCAATATTACGGTATCTATGGGTATTACGGTACGAAGAGAAGAAATCTCCATTATGAAGTTAATTGGAGCAACGGATTTCTTCATCCGTGGTCCTTTTATTATGGAAGGGCTATTACTAGGATTTTTCGGTGCCTGTATTCCACTTACTGTACTATTTATACTTTATGATAGGATAATGAGCTTTGTGGATGGCAAGTTTGCTGCCCTTTCCTTACAGTTCTTATCACTAGGAAGCATTTATATGAAACTAGTTCCAATTTGCTTAGGGATTGGTGTGGGAATCGGATTACTTGGAAGTTACTTAACAGTAAGAAAACATTTACGACGTTAACATAATACGATGGGGGTCGCAGACAGAAAAGAGGATGAGAATGAGAAAAGTATTGAAACGTTTATTTATATTAGTGACATGTGCTGTCTTTGCTCTAAACATATCCTTTCGTGTGTATGCGGGTGATATTGATAGCGCTAAGGGACAACTGTCTAGTATGGAGCAAAAGAAAAAGGATATGGAGAAGAAGATTGCTGCCTTAGAAAAGGAAAAAGGCAATATATCTACCTATATTCAGAAATTAGACAAACAGATGGCAGAGTTAGATGAGGAGATTACTACTATCAATGGGCAGATAGAGGAGACCTCTACCCTTCTTGATCATACAGAGGCAGAGCTTGCTAAGGCACAAGAGACACAACATGAGCAATACGATATTATGAAAGCTCGAGTGAAATATATGTTTGAAAATGGGAATGCTGATTATATTACAATGTTATTGGAGTGCCAATCCTTAGAGGATTTACTAAATAAAGCAGAATATATTTCTAAAATTTCGGAGTATGATCAAGGATTATACACTCGATATGATGCCACCAGACAAGATATTGAGAAGAAGCAAGCAGAGATTAAAGAGAATCTTGATAAACTCAGTACTCTTCAAGCTGATTTGCAGATTCAGAAGGATGGCTTAGATACTTTAGTTACCAACAAACAAAAAGAACTAAAGCAGTACGAGGCAAATATCGCTTCGAATCAGGCATCTGTAGATGCTTATACAAAGGAAATTGAAGAACAGGAAAACCGTTTGCAGGCGTTAATTGAAGCAGAGAAGAAGCGCCAAGAAGAGATAAGGAAGAAGCAGGAAGAAGAGAGAAGGCGCCAAGAGGAAGAGAGAAGACGCCAAGAGGAAGAGAAAAAGAAGCAGGAGCAACAACAACAACAGAATAACAATAGTGGTTCTAGTAGTGGCTCTGGAGAGGATAGCTCTAGCAATGATGATAATGACTCTGTAGCAAACGGCAAGATATCTTTTAGATGGCCTTTAAGTATTAGAGGAACGATTACGTCTAGATTTGGTTATCGTATTAATCCGAAAACAGGAAGACCAGAAGGACATATTGGCCTTGATATTGCCGCTCCAAAGGGAACTCCAATTGTAGCAGCGGCATCTGGAACCGTAATCGATGCGGGCTATAATTCAGTACGAGGTAATTACGTAGTAGTTTATCATAATGCCAATTATACCACGATTTATATGCATGCTTCCAAATTAAAAGCTTCTGTAGGGCAACAGGTGTCCAAAGGAGATACAATAGCCCTTGTAGGGACAACGGGTCAGTCTACTGGTAACCACTTGCACTTTAGCATCAAATGCAATGGTAGCTATGTAAACCCTGAGCAATATCTTCGATAATCTGAACAAATTAGTATTTGGAATATGGTAAGGTGAAGTATCATAAAATAGATATATGGGTATCACTGTAGGTAATTTACTAGAAAGGAAAGTGCTATGGACAACAATAGGAATTACAGGGAAGAACAAAATGGTCTGTATTATAACCGAATGCAGGACGAAAGTAAGGAGAACCCTTATGAGATGAAAGACCACCGTTTTCGCAGTGGATTACTGACCGGGGTTTCCCTATGTATCATTTTGTTGGCAGTGGCATTTGCCTTTTGGCTCTTTTTTGGAGGTTTGCCTTATTCGATTAGCTCTAATGATACAAAAGGTGAGATTAATTATAGCGCCATTGAATCGAAACTTAATCTTTTAGAGAAGTATATAGATGATTATTATTTGGAAGGGACCGATTCTGTAGACTTTCAGGAAGGTATCTATAAAGGGTTACTTAGTAGCCTGAATGATCCTTACTCCACCTATTATACCAAGGAGGAGTATGCTGAGCTTATGGAGTCCACTTCTGGCCAATACTTCGGTATTGGAGCGTATGTGAATCAAGATCAAAGTACTGGAATTATTACCATTGTAAAGCCTTTTGAAAATGGGCCTGCTGCCAAAGCAGGAATTCTACCTAATGATATCCTATACTCCGTCGCAGGCGAACAGGTGACTGGTAAGGATTTAACCGAAGTGGTAAATGACATGAAGGGGAAGAAGAATACTACTGTCCGTCTAGAGGTTCTTCGTGGTGATAGTACTACACCAATTGCGGTAGATGTGGTAAGAGACAAGGTAGAGGTTCCAACCATCACATATAAGATGATGAAGGATAACATTGGCTATATCCAGATTACTGAGTTTGATGAGGTAACGGCTAGTCAATTTAAAAAGGCCTTAGAACAGCTAAATGGTCAGGGTATGGAAGGTCTCGTCATTGATCTTCGTGATAACCCAGGAGGGCTTTTGGATACGGTAGTATCCATGCTAGATGAGATGGTAGGAAAGGGAATGCTAGTGTATACCAAGGATAAATACGGAGAAGGCGACGAGTACAAATCTAAGGATGGCAAAAACTTTAATAAGCCATTAGCACTGTTGATTAATGGTTACAGTGCCAGTGCCTCAGAAGTATTTGCAGGCTGTATCCAGGATTATGGAATTGGCACCTTAGTAGGAACCACCAGCTTTGGGAAAGGTATCGTACAGAATATTTACCGACTAAGTGATGGCTCTGCTGTGAAGCTCACCGTTTCCAAATACTATACCCCTAATGGCCGTAATATCCATGGTACTGGTATTGAACCTGATGTTAAGGTAGAGCTGAATGAAGAGGCAAAAGGTGCACCCTCCATTGATAGTAGCAAGGATAATCAGCTTCAGAAGGCAATTGAGATTGTAGAAGAAAAGATAAATAAGTAAATAGAGTAATAAAGTCGCGGAAGTAACCTTAAGTAAGATTACTTCCGCGTTATTATTTGCAATCGAACAAATATTCGATTTTTGATTGTACTTTTTAGGTGATTGTGCTATAATTATTCCAATTTATGCGGATAATATAGTAAAACAAGGAACAGTTTCGGGAGGTTATTATGGAGCATTTTGAACTAGTATCTGAATATGCGCCAACTGGGGACCAGCCGGAGGCGATTAAGCAATTAGTAGAAGGGTTTAAAGAGGGTAACCAATTTCAGACTTTGCTTGGTGTGACTGGATCTGGTAAGACATTTACCATGGCGAATATCATTCAAGCACTCAATGTGCCAACCCTCATTATTGCACATAACAAGACTCTGGCAGGGCAGCTTTACGGGGAATTCAAAGAATTCTTTCCCAACAATGCGGTAGAGTATTTTGTGAGCTATTATGATTATTACCAACCGGAGGCGTATGTGCCTTCCAGTGATACTTATATAGAGAAGGATTCGGCAATTAATGAAGAGATTGATAAGCTAAGGCACTCCGCGACAGCAGCTTTAGCAGAACGAAGGGACGTTATTATCGTAGCCAGTGTATCCTGTATCTATGGATTAGGTGACCCCATTGACTATCAGAGCATGGTGCTTTCCGTACGACCAGGAATGATAAAGGACAGAGACGAAGTAATCCGTCGTCTTATTGATATTCAATATACTAGAAACGATATGGATTTTCATCGTGGAACCTTTCGAGTACGTGGCGATGTGGTGGAGATCTTTCCTTCCAACTCCAGTGAGCATGCTTATCGTATTGAATTCTTTGGAGATGAGATTGAGAGAATCTGTGAAATAGATGTGTTAACAGGAGAAGTGCTATGTACCTTGGGACATATTGCGGTCTTTCCTGCTTCCCACTACGTAGTGCCTCCTGAGAAGATGGAGAAGGCCATTAAGGAGATTGAAGAGGAGCTAGAAGAACGAGTACGGTATTTTAAGAGTGAGGACAAACTATTAGAGGCACAACGTATCTCAGAGCGGACCAACTTTGATATTGAGATGCTTCGTGAGACTGGTTTCTGTTCTGGTATTGAGAACTATTCCAGAGTCATGGCAGGCTTAGAACCAGGAGCAACCCCGCACACCTTGATGGATTATTTTGCAGATGATTTTCTTATTATTGTAGATGAGTCTCACATTACTATACCACAGGTTCGTGGTATGTATGCAGGAGATAGATCCCGTAAGATGACCTTAGTGGACTATGGTTTCCGTTTGCCAAGCGCCTTAGATAACCGTCCACTAAACTTTAACGAATTTGAGAATAAGATCAATCAGATGTTATTCGTTTCAGCTACTCCTAATGTGTATGAGAAGGACCATGAACTACTTCGTGCAGAGCAGATTATTCGTCCTACTGGACTCCTTGATCCAGAGGTCTTTGTGCGCCCTGTTGAAGGTCAGATTGATGATCTAGTGTCTGAGGTGAATAAGGAAACTGCCAAGAAGAATAAGGTGCTTGTGACAACACTAACCAAGCGAATGGCAGAGGATTTGACACAATATATGAAGGAGGTAGGGATTCGAGTACGATACCTACATTCAGATATCGATACCTTAGAACGTGCCGAGATTATTCGAGATATGAGACTAGATGTCTTTGATGTACTTGTGGGAATTAACCTTCTTCGAGAGGGCCTAGACATTCCAGAGGTTACCTTAGTGGCTATTATTGATGCGGATAAGGAAGGCTTCCTTCGTTCCGAGACTTCCCTCATCCAGACCATCGGTCGTGCTGCCCGTAATGCAGAAGGCAGGGTTATTATGTATGCCGACAAGATGACGGATTCCATGAAGAATGCTATCTCGGAGACGGAGCGTAGACGTGGAATTCAGGCTGCTTATAACAAGGCTCATGGGATTACTCCAACTACCATTAAGAAGAAGGTGCGAGATCTTATCGCTATCTCTAAGAAGGCGGAACAGACCATTAATAAGCTGGAGAAAGACCCAGAATCAATGAGCAAGGCTGAATTAGAGGCATTGATTAAGAAAGTAACCAAACAGATGAATAGTGCAGCAGCAGATCTGAACTTTGAACAGGCGGCCATTTTACGTGACCAGCTGATGGAGCTTCGCAAACTGCTGGCAGATGATTAATTGGAACGAGAGAGGCTGTAAACTATGGATAGAAAACATTTTATTAAGATTAGAGGTGCTAAGGAACACAATCTGAAGAATATCTCAGTGGATATTCCAAGAGACGAGTTTGTTGTACTAACTGGACTAAGTGGTTCAGGAAAGTCATCCTTAGCATTTGATACCATATATGCAGAAGGACAAAGGAGATACATGGAATCCTTGTCCTCCTATGCTAGACAATTTTTAGGGCAGATGGAGAAGCCTAATGTGGAAAGTATCGAAGGACTATCCCCTGCTATCTCTATTGACCAGAAGTCTACCAATCGTAATCCACGTTCTACCGTTGGTACGGTAACGGAGATCTATGACTACCTTCGTCTACTGTATGCAAGGGTAGGAATTCCCCATTGTCCAAGCTGTGGCAAGGAGATTAAGCGTCAATCCGTAGACCAGATGGTAGAAGAGGTTATGAAGCTTCCTGAGAGGACGAAGATTCAACTTCTGGCACCTGTAGTAAGAGGTCGTAAGGGAGAGCATACGAAGCTTTTTGATCGTGCCAAGAAGAGTGGTTATGTCCGCGTGATTGTAGATGGCAATCAGTTTGAATTATCCGAAGAGATTAAGCTAGATAAGAATAAGAAGCATAACATAGAGATTGTGGTAGACCGTCTCGTTGTAAAGGAAGGAATAGAGAAGCGACTGACGGATTCTATTGAGAATGTACTAAAGCTAGCAGAAGGGCTGATGATTGTGGATGTCATTGATGGAGAGCCAATGAACTTTTCTGAAAGCTTCTCCTGTCCCGACTGTGGAATTAGTATTGATGAGATTGAACCAAGGAGTTTCTCCTTTAATAACCCCTTTGGTGCCTGCCCACATTGCGCAGGAATTGGATACAAGATGGAGTTTGATGAGGAGCTCATGATTCCAGACAAGAGCTTAAGCTTAAATGAAGGGGCGTTTCAGGTAACTGGTTGGCAATCTAGCTCAGACCCAAGTAGCTTTAGCCATTGTATCCTAGAAGCCTTAGCCAAGGAATATAAGTTTAGTCTAGATACCCCATATAATAAGCTTCCAGAGAAGATTAGGAATATCCTCATTCACGGAACCAACGGGAAGAAGGTGCCTGTGCACTATACTGGGCAAAGAGGCTATGGTGTGTATGATGTAGCCTTTGAAGGCTTGATTCTTAATACTCAAAGGAGATACAGGGAAACTGGTTCTGAGACCATGAGGCAGGAGTATGAAAGCTTTATGCAAATTACTCCATGTAGCTTCTGCGGTGGCAAGCGTTTGAAACCAGAATCCCTAGCTGTTACCGTAGGTGATAAAAACATCTCTGATGTCACAGAGTTATCCATTCGAGACCTAGCAAGCTTTTTTGAACAGCTACAGCTGACCAAGAACCAAGCAAAGATTGGGGAGATGGTCTTAAAGGAGATTAAGGCTCGGGTTGGCTTTATGGTGAATGTAGGATTAGACTATTTAACCCTAGCAAGAGCTACCGGTAGCTTATCTGGTGGAGAAGCACAACGTATTCGTCTAGCAACCCAGATTGGTTCAGGCCTAGTGGGTGTGGTGTATATTCTTGATGAACCAAGTATCGGTCTTCACCAAAGAGACAATGACAAGCTCTTAGCTGCCCTAAAGCGACTGAAGGACCTTGGCAATACCTTACTTGTAGTAGAGCATGACGAGGATACCATGTTTGCAGCAGATTATATTGTGGATATCGGTCCTGGTGCAGGAGAGCACGGTGGACAAGTTATTGCTACTGGTGATGCCCATGCTATTATGGCGTGTCCAGAATCCATTACAGGAGCCTACCTCAGTGGTAGGGTTCATATTCCAGTTCCTAAGGAACGTAGGAAGCCAACGGGTTGGCTTAAGGTATTAGGAGCAACCCAGAATAACCTTAAGGATATCGATGCTGAGATTCCACTGGGAGTGATGACAGCAGTCACTGGGGTATCTGGTTCTGGTAAGAGCTCTCTTGTCAATGAGATTATCTACAAACGCCTTGCCAAAGAACTGAATCGTGCAAGATGCATTCCAGGAGCCCATAAGGGAATGCGAGGAATCAAGAACTTAGATAAGGTAATTGATATTGACCAGTCTCCAATTGGTAGAACTCCACGTTCTAACCCGGCAACCTATACAGGGGTATTCGATCAGATTCGTGATTTATTTGCCGCTACTCCAGATGCCAAGGAAAGAGGCTATAAGAAAGGGCGCTTTAGCTTTAACATCAAAGGCGGCCGTTGTGAAGCTTGCAGTGGTGACGGTATCATTAAGATAGAGATGAATTTCCTGCCAGATGTTTATGTGCCATGTGAGGTATGTGAAGGCAAGCGCTACAACAGAGAGACCTTAGAGGTCAAATATAAAGGAAAGAATATCTATGATGTTCTGAATATGACAGTAGAAGAAGCCTTAACCTTCTTTGAAAATATGCCAAACATTCGTCGTAAGATAGAAACGCTGAACGATGTGGGACTCTCTTATATTAGACTCGGCCAGCCATCCACTACGTTATCCGGTGGGGAAGCTC
>JAEZGY010000095.1 GCA_023416695.1 Bacillota bacterium
TCCTTAATTGATTACCTGTTAGAGAAATAAAACTATAATGTTGTTATGGTAGGAGGCCACTATGCTAATAGTGAAAAAATTTGGCGGGACATCTGTAGCCGATAAAGAAAGAATTTATAATGTTGCCAGAAGATGTATAGAAGAATACCAAAAAGGCAATGATGTTGTCGTTGTGTTATCCGCAATGGGCAAAATGACAGATGTATTAATTGAGCAAGCGAAGGATATTAATCCAAATCCTTCAAAAAGAGAATTGGATATGTTATTAACCACAGGAGAACAGACTTCTGTTGCATTAATGGCTATGGCAATGCATAATTTAGGAGTACCAGCAGTGTCTTTAAACGCATTTCAAGTTGCAATGAATACTACAAGTAATTATGGCAATGCAAGATTAAAGAGAATTGACTCAGAACGTATCCGCAATGAGTTATCTAACCGTAAAATTGTTATAGTTACAGGATTTCAAGGGATAAACAAATCAGATGATTATACTACTCTTGGAAGAGGAGGTTCTGATACTACAGCTGTAGCCTTAGCAGCTGCCTTAAATGCCGATGCATGTGAGATCTATACAGATGTAGATGGCGTTTATACAGCTGACCCAAGAATCGTAAAGACAGCACGTAAATTGGATGCTATTACCTATGATGAGATGCTTGAACTAGCAACCTTAGGAGCAGGGGTATTGCACAATCGTTCAGTAGAAATGGCTAAAAAATATGGCGTTCAATTAGTGGTTCGCTCCAGTTTGAATTTATCTGAAGGAACAGTTGTTAAGGAGGATGTAGAAATGGAAAAAATGCTTGTAAGTGGGGTAGCTTGTGATAGAAATACAGCCAGAATAGCAGTAATTGGATTAGAAGATCAACCAGGAGTAGCTTTTAGATTATTTAATCATCTAGCAAGACACAATATTAATGTAGATATAATACTACAGTCTGTAGGTAGAGATGGTACAAAAGATATCAGCTTTACTGTAGCAGAAGATGTTGTAGAAGAAGCAGTTGAAATTCTGGAAAGACATAGAAAAACAAGCTTAAAGTGTGAATCTATTTCTGTAGAGAAAAATGTAGCTAAAGTTTCTGTAGTTGGGGCTGGTATGATGTCCAATGCAGGAGTTGCAGCTAAGATGTTTGAAGCTCTTTATGATGTAGGAGTAAATATTAAGATGATTTCTACTTCGGAGATTCGTGTGACTGTTCTAATCAATGACGCTGATGTAGATCAAGCGATGAATTCTGTTCATGATAAATTCATTAATGATTAAGAATAAATAAAGAATAAATAAAGAAAGGCCATCTGCGAATATGATATGTCCCTGTCTAGTTGATAGGTATGATATCAAAACAGATGGCCTTTTTATATGTCATCACTTTTTAAATAAATCGATGATAGGAATGGTGAGTCTGTTATAAACGATACTAGTACGATACTTTTCATAGTCATTCATATAGTCTACAATTTTTAAGTATGGGAGATTAAAAATTGAAACCTGATAATACAATTCCACTTGCATATCCAGTAAAGGTAGGGAGGAAGAGTCTACTGGAGAATAACTAAAGGCAAGATATCCCCTAAGAGAATCTCCTACATTAGATAACTTTTGGTTAGTGTAGGGGTTTCCTGCATTGTTTATGTTGTCCTCTACAGAGGAAATCCTAATAGTTTGATTATTATCAGGATGACTATAAAGGCTACAACTATTAAGTTCACATATATTATGAAGGCTACTTTGATTGTACTCTAATATCTGAAATAGGCGATTATCAGGCTCCTTTATCCAATTATAGTAAATCAAAATGCGTTCTGCATCATCTAACTTTATGCGGTAAGTAGTAAATTTAATAGCTCCACCATTGGCATTTTTCGTATCTGTTTGAACTAGTATAGAAGAAGCCGAGGAAAGATATTCATTTTCGTTGGTGGGTAAATCCTTTACAAGGTCTTTATCCATACCAAGAGAGATTAGTTTAGATTGAATCTTTTCATATTTTAGGCTTACATTCACGCTTCCATCTGGTGACTGAGGAGTAAACAAGGAACCTTTATTACTAAAGTATATTGTTACACCAAGTATTACGATATAGAAGGCGATATAGAAGAAATGCTTATTAAGCAAAGATTTAGTGTAGGTTGAAAGTTCTATTTCTAAGGAGCTTTTGGTAAGCTCGTTACCGATTCGATGGAATGTAAGTGCAATATATAGTACATTGATTAGCAAAATGATAATGGAAACAAGGGCGCCAAGAACACCTAACTGAATGGTTAGGTAGGTTGATACTACATTGCAAAAATAGAGAAATATGTATTTAAACAAGGGATGACGGTAGGAGGTAAAGCCTGCATCAGCATACATAGACGAAAAACCTTTGTCTAGATATATAAACAATAAGGTGATGATAATGAGGGAACAAGTAATCTGAATATAAGTCACATACAGGTTGGAACTAATAGAGGTCCAATCAAGTAGAAAGTTAACCATCATTAGCATAAATCTTGCCAAAGCTATGTAATAGACAGCCATAAAATGAGAGCTATACTCCTTCATAAGATGGCAACCATATAGCATTATGGCACATCCAACAATAGGGAATAAATACTTTAAAAATAGAAAGTCTATATTAAATAGAGATAGAACAAATCCATTACCCAGTAAAGATACTAGATCCATAAAGACAGGGTTTTCTCTATATTCAGTTATGTTATTTGTTTCTTTCATTCTATCTCACTTCCTATCCAAATGGTTATATTACCATTATATAGAATTCATGGTAGAATTCAAGGATGCTTATGACAGAAAATCTTGCGAGGTGTTTCTAACTATAGTAAAATATAAATTAATAATATTAGGAAGGTATTGGAACATGAATATTTTTAAACAGTTAAAAGATGAGTTAGGTATAGAACTGTGGCAAGTAGAAGCTACAGTCAAACTAATTGATGAGGGTAATACAATTCCCTTTATTGCCAGGTACCGTAAGGAGCAACATGGCTCTTTAAATGATGAGGTATTACGTAAGTTATATGAACGTTTGCAGTATCTTCGCAACTTAGAGGATAAGAAGGCTCAGGTAATTGCCAGCATTGAAGAGCAAGGTAAAATGACCGAGGAGCTTAGGGCACAGATTATGGGTGCAACGACTCAAGTTGTAGTAGATGATTTATATCGTCCATATCGACCAAAGAGACGAACACGTGCAACTATCGCTAAGGAAAAAGGGTTAGAAGGGCTAGCCAACATTTTAATGCTTCAGATGACCAATAAGTCCTTAGAGGAAGAGGCAGCCTCTTATGTCAATGAAGAAAAAGAAGTAACCGATACGGCGCAAGCAATAGCAGGAGCTATGGATATAGTTGCTGAATCTATCTCTGATGAAGCACAGTATAGAAGCTATATTCGAAACATTACCATGAAGGAAGGCTCCATGGTAAGCATAGCAAAGGACAGTAAGTTACAATCTGTATATGAGATGTATTATGAGTTTGAAGAAAAGTTAAGTAAAATTGCAGGACATCGAATTCTTGCTATCAATCGTGGAGAAGCAGAGAAGATTCTTACTGTGAAGGTGAACGCACCAGAGGAACGTATCCTTTTGTACCTAGAGAAGCAAATTATTACTAGGGACAACCCTAACACTACCCCTTATCTTATATCAACCATAGAGGATAGTTATAAACGTCTTATCGCACCTGCAATAGAACGAGAGATTCGTAATGATTTGAAAGAGAAGGCGGAGGATAGTGCCATAGATGTATTTGGCAAAAACCTAGTACAGCTATTAATGCAACCACCAATTACTGGACATGTTGTTCTTGGCTGGGACCCTGCATTTCGCACAGGATGTAAGTTGGCCGTAGTCGATGCTACAGGTAAGGTGCTAGACACAACAGTAGTATATCCAACAGAACCACAGAACAAGGTAGAAGAAACGAAGAAGGTTGTAAAGAACCTAATTGACAAATATAATATTTCCTTAATCTCCGTAGGTAACGGAACGGCATCTCGGGAGTCTGAGATGATTATTGTGGATATGCTAAAGGAAATAAAGAAGCCAGTACAATATATTATTGTAAATGAGGCTGGAGCTTCTGTATATTCTGCTAGTAAATTAGCCACAGAGGAGTTTCCTCAATTCGATGTAGGACAACGTAGTGCTGCTAGTATCGCTAGAAGACTTCAGGATCCATTGGCGGAGTTGGTTAAAATTGATCCTAAGTCCATTGGTGTTGGTCAATACCAACATGATATGAATCAGAAAAAGTTATCAGATGCCCTAACTGGAGTGGTAGAAGGTTGTGTAAATAAGGTAGGAGTAGACTTAAATACTGCTTCTGCATCTTTATTAGAATATATCTCAGGAATTAGTAAGGCTATTGCTAAAAACATTGTGGCATATCGAGAGGAACATGGAAGATTTAGTAAGAGAGCTGAGTTACTAAAGGTACCTAAGCTTGGACCTAAGGCGTATGAGCAGTGTGCCGGTTTTATGAGAATACTGGGGGGAGAGAATCCACTAGATGCAACCAGTGTACATCCAGAGTCTTATGAGGCAGCAGAAACTCTACTTAAGACTTTAGGTTACACAAAGAAGGATGTAGTGGCTGCAGGTCTTGTGGGAATTAGCAAAAAGGTTAAGGATGTTAAACAATTAGCCAGGGACCTTGGAATAGGAGACATTACTTTATTGGATATTCTTAAGGAACTTGAAAAACCAGGGAGAGATCCGAGAGATGAGATGCCAAAACCAATTCTTAGAACTGATGTTATGGATATGAAGGACCTGAAGGAAGGAATGATTCTTAAGGGAACTGTCCGTAATGTTATTGACTTCGGAGCGTTTGTTGATATTGGAGTACACCAGGATGGCTTGGTTCATATATCCCAGCTAACAGATAAGAAATTTGTAAAACATCCACTGGAGGTTGTCAGTGTAGGAGATATTGTTGAAGTAAAGGTAATGAGTGTGGATTTGTCTAAAAACAGAATACAATTAACAATGAAGATGTAAGAAAAAGAGTGTCAATTCTATCGAGGAATTTAGTTGAATTCCTAGAATAACTGACACTCTTTCTTTTTTGTGTCGTAATGGAATATATTGTAATATATTATGAATATTTATCAAAGAAATGATTGACATATTATAGAGAACATTGTATCATGAAGGCGATAGATGGCTAAATTTAACAAGAATATTATACGTTGTTATTTTACGCTTATACATAATTGAGGAACACTAGGACATAGGGACTAGTTGTTATTGAAAGGAGTCTACATATGAAAACTAAGAGTATTTTCTATAGTATGAAGATGCTAAAAAAGGGAATGATTTTTTCTTCATTATGATTTTTATTACGACATCTGTGGTATATGCTTCTAGTAGTTTTAGATCAGGAGATTTCACTTATATTGATCAGGTGGATAAGGATTATACAATCAGTCATATATTATCTGACTATAATGTGTTTTTGTTTGATAGGTTACAAAATGCAGGTCATATAGAGGGTGGAATTGCCGTTGGAAATAGTGCTTCGGGAAGTAACTTTAATTTTGGAGATTTATCTACTACTACCTCTTATGTCATGAATGGTCTGACAATGAATAATTTTAACAATGCAAAAGGTGGTACAATACGATTGGGGAGTGCCCCAAGTAGTGATGTATTACAAAAGCTAATGAATGCATCCTCTAGTAGCAAAACAATTTATTATATCGAGAAAACGGGAGACAAGAGATATATTGACTTTACAGCAGCCCTTGTAAGTTTAGAGACCCAATCTAAGTATTTGAAGGATACTGCAACTAAGGTTACTATGAATAGTAATATAAATGCTGCGGTAAGGTATGAAAGCGTTAATGGACGGTACATAGTCAATATAAACTTAAATAAACTTGATAATAACAATAATAATATTGCAATAGATTATAGTTTTTTTAAGGGTACTGAGGGATGGCAAAATGTATTTAATTTTGTAGGAAATAATATTATGGATATATCAACAGTGTGTTTTATTTCCCTATATAATACCCCAAGCAATAATGTAATTAATATGCCTCAAACATATTTTAATGGAAATCAATATGGTAGTAATCTGAGTAGAGATTGTATGATAGGTATTATTTTTAATCTATATGGTTTAAGTGATGTCAATTTAGATAATACACCTCATTTTGGAAATATAGTGGCAACTCAAGCTGATATTGTGCAAAAAACAGGTAACTTTAATGGTTCCATTATAGCCCATGGTTTAGATGTGTGTAATTCTGCGGAAGGCCATATGTATGGTAAGTTTACAGGTGTTATACCGACTCCTACACCAAGCCCAGAGCCAAGCGTTAGCCCAGAGCCAAGCGTTAGCCCAGATCCAAGTGTTAGTCCAGAGCCAAGCGTTAGCCCAGA
>JAEZGY010000010.1 GCA_023416695.1 Bacillota bacterium
CGTACATCTCGCTTCGCCTCGATGCACGGGTCGCGGGCGCGCTCGGATTCTTGCCGAGCAAGCTCGCATAAGAATCCTCACTTTGCCATCGCGCAAAAAAAGGTACCACCTTCCCGCCTCTAAGGACGAAAACCGTGGTACCACCTTAATTCATGATATAACTATCACCTTTATAAGCCGATAACGTGGCTAAAGCGTTACTTCCTACTTAGTTTCAGAAATACTGTTTAAGAGCTACCTTCAACAAATGTTCCTTTAGACACCCTTGCAGCCTATGAGGTATCCTCTCTGAAAAGACTTTTTGCTTACTCTTCTCCATCTTTACATTTTCCTTTTATTCATTATTATACTATTGAATGATTGCAAATCTGTCAAGCCCTTATGTAAAGAAAAAATTAGATTTCTATGTGATATTTTACTAATACTTCAATAATCTCTTCTCTTGCCTCAGGCCTGCTTTTTAAAACCTCTTTAATATTTTCAATACTTTCATTTCTCGTAGTAGTATTATAATCCATGCGTTCTCGAAGTTTCTGTCTTCGTACGTTCAAGCGATGGCGTATTTCCACTAACTCTTTACTATCTAGTAACGCAATAGCTTGATGTGTCCAAACTTCACAATCTCTTATTTGATACTGTTTTAAGTCTTTAATAAGCTTCTCACTATAGTAATTAAGAAGCTCAGTATTCTTTTTGAACTTCTTATCTTCTTCCTTCTGCTTCATATATTCTTCCCAAAAATAAGTCAACTGAGAAGAGCTATTGATACCAAACTTTTCATAAACGTAATCCAGCGCACATCTATTATTAATATACTTAATCTTTACTCGATTCAAAAGACCAATGGCTTTTCCAATTTTTCGTTCTGTTTTTGCCATACCTCCTCGTATATTGGTTATTTCCAACCCCAAGGCCACTGTACATACAGTAGAAATTAAAACAGTAACAATAAGTGGTATTTCATAGGCTTTATCTACTCCAATCATCAAGTATATAATAAGACATAGTAGAAGGGTAATAAGAGCTACTGCGAAAATACCTAGATGCTTTAAATTATTCTTTCTTTTATACAGATTCTCCATATGGTAAAGTAAACTGCTTTTTTCTCCCTCTAGCTTAGCAAGATCACTATTTAAAGCTGTCTGATATGCCTCCATATGATTGATTTTCCTTATCTCATCTGGAATTGAATCCTCATAGGTTTCTAGCATAAGGAGTTGTTTTTGAGTCAACTTTTCAGAATGATTTTGATATCTTTGCCTCTCTCTTGTGAGGGTAATAATCATTCTTGCAGAATCGTCAACCGCCTTTCTAGCTTCCTCTGGAAGGGAATCAATGACCTGTATATCTGATAAATAAGAGGTTACTACCTGGTATTCCTTTGAAAACTCCTCTAGCTGTTTGGTAGTTTCAATAATCTGTTGACAGTTCTGTGTCACATAAGCTTTACGTTCTCCTGCACTCGCCCCGTTATAATTAAATTTTTCTAACGGTGTTCTAATAAGCTGCTCAACTTCTTGGGGAGTAGCCACAGCATCGGTTTTTTTCTTTGTTTTTCTCATTCGGTTCCATAATCCCATTGGTAGCCTCCATATTATATTCGGATATTAATTTTCCACCTGTCTCCGATATATTCTTTTCCACTCACCCAAAGTCTTCTCTATCCAGTCATAATATTCATTGACCTTGCCAGCACGCTTTAATGAAACTAGTTTGTCTATTTGCTGGTATTTTTCATCTTTTTCAGCCAGTTGCCTAGAGTTCTTAATTTCTTCTGCAATAATTTCATCATAATTCTCAGGAAGCCCGTAATTTATTTGCTCCTCTGTAAATAAGTCGATTTCCCCCGCCAAAAAAAGTGATAGCATATACTGATGCAAGGTGTCTGGATTCTGATTTAGGTTATAAGCCTCCCTAAAGCACAAAGCTCCTTCTAAGTAAGACGTTATATGGACATGGGTAATACCCATATTATGAAGGATATTCCCATACTCCTCCTTAGAAAATAGCCGGATATCCTTATCATTAAGTATCGACTGATATTCTATTACTGCATGACTATATAACTGATACTTTAAGAAATAATCTCCACGCATTTTTCTACGCTTTATTAGAGGTAGATTCATAATCTGATTTAACACAACGACTAAATCCTTTATTTCTTTCTCGCTATAATAGTCATTACTACATAAAATAGTTACTATAATATCTTTTAGGTTATTCCTATTATGTTTTAATTTGGTCAACTTTTCTGCCAACTCTTCCATCTGTAGCTCATTTTTAACCCATTGAATAAGACTCTCACTTAAGAAATCCTCTTCTATTTCATAAACATGGGTATAAAGATAAAAACTCATTTCCTCAACGCTGTATACAGGGGTATTGGACATAACAAAGACATAAGGTTCATTGGCTAATTTTCCTGTACATAATATAATTTTTCCCATATGAACCTCCTTAACATACAATTATTTTTTCCCAAATACGGTTTGAGGATGGATACATAGCTCCAAACCCTTTATCCTTTATGGTTACAATTAATTCTTTCTCTTTATTGGAGGATAGACGTATCTCTAACCTAGTACCTCTTTCCATTCGAAGCTCAGATTCTAACCCCTCTAAGGTAAGGATTCTAGTTTGGGTAGTCTTCTTTATAGCATCTCTTAGCACAAAGGTCAGTTCTTTCTCCTCATCTAGTATTACATTGAATCGTTGTTTTACCTCATACCATGGGGTAGCAGTCTCCACCAAAGTGACAGTTTTCATCTCGCCACCAGTGTATAAGGACATACTAACAGAATACGGTAGAGATTCACTGCTTAGAAAAGCAAATTCACCAAATCGTTCTCCCTGGCTTTCCTCCTTAGCCGCATAACACGCCCCATAACAATAGAGGTTTTGTCCGATAAAGAGACGATGACCAATACAAAGTTGCTGCAACAGTGGCTTTATCCAGTTTGCTTCAAACCCCTCTCCTGTAAGATAAATAGTTGAGATAATTTGTTTATGAAATACACTAGTTGTTATATTATCAAACATATAGGATAGGGATTCAGGTTTTTCCTTTATCATGGAATAGGTCATGGTATCGGAGAAGTCTTTCTTTTCTAACCCTACAAGCATTGGTCGGCTTCGTCGATCAATTCCAATTTGATAGTAAGTAAGCCCATCTTTATCATATTCGAACAGGGCCACATCATTCATCCATAACTCTTTTTTCTGACTAAGAGCAAAATATAGGTAGCTTTGTTCATGGCTCTGGATATGAACTCTATCCTTTTTTAGTCCCATGGTTTCTAGCGCAATATATAATTCTTTCATAAGCTCTGGTTCAGCCTTCTTTAAAGTGATTACCAATCTATGAATTGAGTCATTTGGGTAATCTTTTTTAAGAAGGAGAAGAACTTTACGTAAAAATCGCTCATAAATCTGTGCTCTACTAAACTGTATGCCGTAGATTTCTATACTAGCCTGGGAGTACTTAAGGAAGTTCTTTAAGAGATGCCCCTTTCTCTCATACCCACATTGTAGCGCTTCCTTTCCATACAACCATTCTTTCGTATCTTCTCGGACGGCCAACACAGTAGGGATTCTATACTCTTGCTCTTCTGCATTAATAAAGAAGGTTTCTGCTTCATATTTACTATGGTTATATAAGCTAAGCTGGGTATAGTCGTTACATAGGTCCATTCCGACTACAAGCTTTCTTTCCTCAGACATATAGAAACCCTCCTTTATAATGGTGTAAATAACATCGAAGCAATATGTTCTTCTACAACATATTGTCTCATTAACTCTAATAATGTCTTTTCATCTTGAATCTCTTTAGACTGGTACATCAAATTAATCTGACCATATCGATTATCTGCTTTCTCAATCCCAGGATCTAGAGAAACCCGTATACTTTCGGTTATACTTTGTCCATCCTGATTCTCCTCCACAATATAGTACTGAAGAGTCTCATTTACAAATAGTATAAAATCCATGACATAGATTCCCTCATACACGTTAGTCATGGTTTCTTCAATATAAACACTTTCCCTATTGGTTTCATCAAGTACACAGTAAAAGATTTTCACCTTATTTTTTGGATTAGTGTTGTATTGCACATAATACTTGTCATAAATACTATGAGGGATTTCAAGACGATCACGAAAATCTTTAAAAAACGGAAGAATTACTCCCTCTTTTATAAACTGATGTAGCTTTATGTCTGCAAAGTTAAGTGTTTCTTCGTCTAGCTGTCCTTGGGTGGAATAGTACTTTAACAATGCTAGCTGACAAGAGCGACTTTGGTAAGCTTTGCTTTCTGCTCGCATAATGTCAAATAACTTGGACTCCGTAACCCGATCCTTTACTAAATAATGATACGCACAGTAATTAAGATACGCCTGCATAAGCTGCTTGTTTTTTGGATGTCTATAGTAGGAAATAAACACTTCAAAGGAACGAAGCAAAAGACTTTCCCCAAATAACATCTGTCCAAGAAGTCTCTCCTCAATCTCGGCGGTTTCAAGATTCATTTGACAGGCACTTTTCCACAAATTAAAGAGACACTCCGTAGATTGTTGAAAATAATTAGCAAGGTACTGTAAGATGATTTTGTTCGCTTTATTCTTCTCATAGATAAAGTAACATAGGCTCAGTAGCTTTGCAGGATTAGTACGATCGTCTCTCTCAAGTAATATAGTAGCAAGCTTAACCAAACGCTTCACCGCAATTTGCTCATATCCATAGCATAGAATAGCCTCATATGCCTCTTTAATCAGATCCCGCATAATCATGTATTCTATGACTTTACATCGTTCTACCCCATTGACAATGGATAAATCCAAGGTACGAAGATATTCCTCAAGCTTTTCCATATTTCCCATACCATAATAATATTCAATCATTTCTACATAGGCATAGCTTTTATAGGACAAACTAACCTCCTCAGACTCAAGCAACCGATTTTGAATAAAGAATCCCTCTTTCTCCTTCTTTTCTGTGCTAGTTAATGTCTGATTCATGTGAAGTAATAGCTTGATATCCTGCTTGTTCTTTTGATAGCAAGCCTTAATAAGTCTTGTATTATGAAACAATGGATTCAACGTATAGGAGGTGGAGGCCACATAGCGATTTCCTTTTTCATCATATAAATAGATACAAGCCTGGTCCGTCACTATGGTAACTTGGGCTTTACCATTTTCAAATAACACCTCTTGCTCATGATTTAACTCCTTGTGAGCAATGATTACACCACACATTTTCGGATTTGCACAGGTAATTTCATATTGAAACACAACAGAAGGAAGAAGTCTACAAACATTCTCATCCATATTGCTATCTGTTAGCATTTCCTCATAAAGAATGGATAAATTGTGATTTATCAGTTTTCTTTCCAACATCCTCTTACTAAAGGTCTCCATTTGCTTACAATAGGTGTTGTAAATAGACGGTATGCTTTCCTTATTCTTAATAATATAGGAATAAAGAAACGCTTTTTTAGCCTCTGTTAAGTTATTATTATAGATGAAATACAGAAGAACAGAATGATTCATCTTAATTTCCATGGCTTCATCCATGGCATAGATGTAATATTCATATAGTTCTGTAATCTTCAATTGTTTTTCGACACCAAGCTTATACCACCTAAAATACTTAAAGTCTGTCTTTTGCCCACTGATTAGCATACGACATATCGTTTGAAGACACTCATTGGTAGGATACTGTTCATACAATACGCAAAGATCTTCATACAACTTTTTATCAAAGCCTTTTGTTCTAGAGCACATAAAGACATACTGCTCTGCTAAATCACTTTTAAAGCAACCATGATGTATTCCCCAATGTACAATAGATAGTTCTAATTCGTCAGCCTTCATGAGTAACTCAGGCTCTTGGTTATAGCACATACAGGCTTCAAAATAAAGCACAGGGCTTTTCACACCAGCATTAAACTGTTCTCTTAAAGCAGCTAACTTAAGAGTTGTATCCTCATCATACTTTTTATCTAAATATAAGAGATACCATAAAAGCTTCCAATCCTTTGATTCCTTATGATAATATTCCTCAATAGTTTCAATGGCTTGATTGATATCCTCTGGTCTTTTGGTGTATAAAGCATTCAGATATAGATAGGCTAAATAGTATCCAACTGATTCATCCAATAATTCCTTTTCATGGCCGACGAAAGCATCCATTAATTTAGCAAGCTTCTCATTTTTACCAGACACCATATAGTAATGGGCCGTCCATAACTGTTCTGTGGTAGAAGGAGCAATGGCTGTAAGATTGGTTAGTATCGCTTCTAGGCTGTCCTCATACTCCACTTTTGACAGATTATTAAGTCGAAAGTCCATATATTTTTTTACCAGTAATGCTCCATACTTGGCCTTTTTATGACGATTACGACGCTCTAAGTCAGCTTCCAAACTCTTGGAAGCACGATTCACTTCTATTGTAATCTCTATGGTCTGATATACCGAAGAAACATAGATATGCCCAATATTAGTACCCCTCTTCAAAAGAGTAGCATCTATCATATATTCTAGGGGATACGTGTCCATAACAAAACTGTCTGTCCAAATATACTTGCGCTCTGGTATAATAAAATCCACATCTGACCAGATTCGATATTCCTTATAGCCCCACTGGTCCTTGGTCAGAGTGATTCTATCTCGAAAACTTTTCTCTATTTCCTCATGCTTGATATTGATAGAATTAGCAACTAAATTAATTGCCATCTTTTTGTGAATCGCAATTAAGAACTCCTCAAGAGCTTGACTAGTAGAAGGGCTTTTAATAAGACCATCATAAAGACTATGATATTTTTCCTGATTTGACAAAATGATTCGTTTAAAATCGGTAGATTTAAAGATATGTACCGCTTGTGACCAATCTGTCTTTGCTAGATTAGTAAGATGAAACAAATCCTTAACTCTTCCTAAGGAACTTTCAAAATAAGGGGCTTCTATATTTACTTGGTAAGGTAGCGTTATTTCACCAAAATTAGTGACAATTGTAATGATTCCAACCTTATCCTTTACTTCCTTTGAAACATTTTCTGCAGAATAGGTAAAGGTAATGATAGCTTCCTCTCCTGTAAATGTAGACTTTTCAAATGTTAGGTTCTCGTCTGAAGAATAGACTACTCCCTTCATATAGGCATGATCACTATTGCTGACAACAAAAGAACCTTGATAACTCTTGCCTAATTCCACACTAAACTCTAGCGTTTCTCTCGACAAGAAAATTCTGGGTACTTCCCACTGATATACTTCTTTTGCTACCTGGCTAATTTTCTCTTTCATACAAAATATGCCCCCACAAACTCATACTGATTCAATATATAGATATACATAGCTTATTATACCATTCTTATTCGACAACATTCAATAGGACAAACTATTGATTTTTAACAAAAAATCTGCCATTATAGAACGTAAGATTCATAATACTTGATGAACTACAAGGAAGGGATAAAAATGATAAAACATTCTGATCATTTTCATGGCAGTGATTTAGAAAAAATCGAAAAAATTTATGGAATTAAGCAGGAGAACATTACCTCCTTTAGTGCTAATGTTAATCCTCTTGGTATCTCCTTTCTACTTAAAGAAACTCTATCTAGTAAGATAGAGGCAATCACCTCCTACCCAGACAGAGAATACACTTCCCTTAGGCAGTGCATCGCTAACTATGTAGCTATTGATTATAATAATATTATAGTTGGTAATGGGTCTACTGAGCTTATATCCTTGTTTATTCAGATTAGGAAGCCGAAAAAAGCATTAATGATAGGACCAACCTATTCTGAATATGAACGAGAGGTATCCCTTGGTGGAGGACGTACCCATTATTACCGACTAAAGGAGGAGGATAACTTCACACTAGATATTGAAGACTTAAACAAGTCTCTTAATCAAGATGTGGATCTTCTCGTCATCTGTAACCCAAATAACCCCACCTCCTCTGTTATTACCAGAAAAGAAATGCGTAAAATTCTAGATACGTGTAAGCAAAAAGGTATCTATGTAATGGTTGATGAAACCTATGTTGAATTTGATACTAATATGGAGGAGCTGACCTCTATCCCACTAACGGAATATTATAATAACGTCATTATTTTAAGAGGAACATCCAAGTTCTTTGCTGCTCCTGGACTTCGCCTTGGCTATGCAGTCTGCGGCAATAAAGATCTGATAACAGAAATCGTACAACGACAAAACCCATGGACCATAAGCACCCTTGCTGCTATTGCAGGTGAAATCATGTTTACGGATCAAAAGTACATGATTCAAACGAAAGAATTAATTAATCGGGAGCGAGAGAGAATTCTCTCAAAGCTTAACACCTGCCCCTTTATTAAGGTTTTTCCTGCTCATGCAAATTTTGTACTAATAAAAATACTACGAGATGATGTTACTTCAGAAGATCTTTTTAGTGCTACCATACAAAAAGGACTGATGATTCGAGACTGCTCTAACTTCCCATTTTTAGATAACCATTATGTGCGATTCTGTTTCATGTCTCCTGAAAAGAATGATGAGTTGGTAGATACTTTATTATTTATATTAAATAAGCAATAGATACAAATTATAAAGGGCTGATGTATAATGAACTCACCTCCCAATCGTTAGAACTAAAATCTAACTTTTGGTGGCCGGTTCTTGTACATCAGCCCTTATTATATCCTTTTATTACTCTGTAACCTGATTTTCTAGCTTTATAGACATGTTATTGATTTCAGATACATTTTCATTTACCCGTTCAAAAGCATTCGCCTGTGCGCTAATGGAGCTAGAAATTGATTGAATCATTGAACTATTTTCTTCGGACATAGCAACAACACTTTCTAACTCGTTAAACATATCATTAAATTCACTTCTTACCTTCTTTATAATGCTAAACTCTTTGTTAATCGTATTCTGAGAAGTGACTGAACTCTCGCTAATAGATTCCATACAATGCAATAGATTTGTCAGATTCTCATTTCCAATTGTAACAGAGGATGCTCCTTCAGAAACATTTTCAGCTACCTCTTCAATAATTTTACTTAACGTATTTAAAATAATATGTACATTCTCAGATGCATTTTTACTTTGCTCTGAAAGATTACGTATTTCGTTGGCTACTACTGCAAAGCCATGTCCATGCTCCCCTGCTCTAGCAGCTTCGATGCTGGCATTTAAAGATAATAAATTTGTCTGGGAAGCTATACTATTAATTTCATCTAGAATCTCTGATATTTTCTTGGTTTCTACAAGAAGCATATTTGTTGAAGATAATGCAGTAGAAATAGTGGACTCAATCTTAGCCATAGAAGCTTTTGCTTCTCCACCACCATTAGTTCCTTCCATCACATTTTTGATTACATTTTGATAATTTTCGTTTAATTCGTTGGCCAGTAGATAGTTATCCTCGATATGCTCCTTAGAACTACTAATCCGTTCATTAAGTACATTTAAAGATTTTGCAGTATCGTCTACGACACTTGCCATTTGCTCTGCTGATTCTGAGATAATCTTAGTCTCGGAGGTAAGATTACTAAACTGTTCTGAGGTTGATGCTATGGCTTTATTTAGAGACTGTGAAATATCAGTAATAATTTTCTGATTTTCCACTATTATTTTTTGTTGTTCTTCTGCTCTCTTAGCACTTTCTTCCGCCTGCTTAATGATTGACCGTCCTCTTATGGTAGTAAAGAACATCATACATGCTAATGCTAGATACGAGAATAACATAATAGGTGCCATCTCTGTGGATATTTTATGACCTGTAATATAAATTGGATCCACAGCCATGGCCAGACCATTCATTGCCATAACAGTTATAGTATAGAATATCAATATAAATTTATCAAAATACAAAGTTGCTACACCTATACATATAAAAGATAAAATAAACGCATTGTCACTTCCACCTTCTAAGGTAGAAATAATGATCGGCATACAGCCAGCTAGTGCTGATATTATGACCCCTTTTAATTTATCAGGAACTGGAATAAAATATAATGCAGTAGCAGAGATGGCTAACCCTATTAACAATATACTGGCACCAACACCAAAGCCACCATCCTTAAGAAGAAGTGCTTTAAAAAGTTCAATTAAAACAATCATAACCCATATGACAATAACATTCACACGATGTATAAATTTCATACCCTATCTCTCCCTATTTCATATTTATTAAATCACGCTTATATATCGTCCTATATTTTATAAAAAATAAGTAGTTTTAGTCGACAAAATACATTTTAAGCATTTTTTAACATTTTCTTAGCATAATATTAACGTTTATGTAAATTAATTCTAAATTAGTGTAGATTAAGGATGTTTCTAATACTTTATAGTATTAAAAACATCCTTTTGTCTCTTAACTTTATTTACTTAATGAGCTGACACGATGAATAATCTCATGTCTTCCTGGGCCATTGGATACCATAGTGATTGGTACCTGAAGCTCTTGCTCGATAAATTCTATATATTTTCTACAGTTTTCAGGAAGCTTTTCATATTCGGTAATACCTCTGATTTCTTCCTTCCAACCAGGAAGTGTGGTGTATACAGGTTTCGCTTTCGCAAGCTTTGTCGTAGTAGGGAAGTCTTTGGTAACCTCACCATCAATCTCATACCCAATACAAATTGGGATTTCATCTAGGTAACCAAGAACATCTAATACAGTAAGAGCCACATTAGTTGCTCCTTGAATCTTGCATCCGTAACGAGAAGCTACTGCATCAAACCATCCCATACGTCTTGGACGTCCAGTGGTAGCACCGTATTCACCGCCATCACCACCGCGTCTTCTTAACTCATCTGCTTCATCACCAAAGATTTCACTAACAAACTCACCGGCACCAACAGCACTAGAATATGCTTTTACTACTGTGATAATATCTTTAATTTCATATGGAGGAATACCAGCACCAATTGCACCATATGCAGCTAAAGTAGAGGAGGAGGTAACCATAGGATAGATACCAAAATCAGGATCCTTTAAGGAGCCTAATTGTCCCTCTAATAAAATATTTTTTCCTTCCTTAATTGCCTCATGTAAAAAGGCTGATACATCACACACATATGGTGCTACCATTTCACGGTACTCAATTAAGGTATTGTATAATTCTTCTTCATCTAGTTTTGGTTTGTGATATAAATGCTCTAGGATAACATTTTTCTGTTCACAAACTCTTGCAATTTTTTCTTTTAATACTTCATCATCGAATAACTCGGATACCTGGAAACCGATTTTTGCATATTTATCAGAATAAAATGGAGCAATACCTGATTTGGTAGAGCCAAAGGACTTGCCTCCTAGCCTTTCCTCTTCATATTGGTCAAATAAAATATGATATGGCATTAAAATCTGGGCACGATCAGACACTTTAATCTTAGGCATTGGAACGCCTTTCGATACAATATCATTAATTTCACGGAATAAATAAGGAATATTCAGTGCAACACCATTTCCAATTACACTGGTTGTATGATTATAGAATACGCCAGATGGTAATAAATGAAGTGCAAATTTACCATAATTATTAATAATAGTATGGCCTGCATTGCTACCACCTTGGAAACGTACAATAATATCTGATTGCTCTCCAAGCATATCTGTAATCTTACCTTTACCTTCGTCGCCCCAGTTGGCGCCTACAATTGCTCTTACCATAAGTAATTCCTCCTATTTGAACTCTCACTTCTATGATTGCTTATTTACTTCATAATAATACATTATTTTTAAACATAAGTAAAATCAATATTTATTATGTGTGACATAAGTATTTATTATGTCTTTACATCTACATATCTTATTTATTTATTGTTTTTATAACTAATTATAACAAATTTCGATACCCCAAAAAGGTTAAAAACATTGACTTCCAAGTTAGATAGTGTAAAATCAATACATCGATAAGTTGTTAAAACAATTGTTATAACTAGAGAGGTAGTCGTCATGACGGAAAGAAAACCGATTATACAGATTAATCATGTCAGTAAAACCTTCTATCAAAAGAAGACTAAGATAGAAGCCCTAAAAGACATCAATTTGGATATCTATCCGGGTGAGATCTTTGGAATTATAGGGTTAAGTGGAGCTGGAAAAAGTACATTAGTAAGATGTATCAATTACTTAGAACGCCCTACAGAGGGCACGATCCTATTTCAAGCAGAGGATGAACTTATAGACTTAGGTAGTTTAAATAACAAAGAGCTGATTCCAGTGAGACAAAAAATAAGTATGATTTTCCAACAATTCAACTTGATGATGCAAAGAAATGCACTGGAAAATGTCTGCTTTCCTCTTGAACTAGCTGGTGTAAAGAAGGAAGTCGCCAAAGAAAAGGCTACTAAATTATTAGAGCTAGTTGGTCTTTGTGACCGAATGGAAGCCTATCCTTCCCAATTATCTGGTGGCCAAAAGCAACGTGTTGCTATTGCTAGGGCTCTTGCTACCGATCCAAAGATTCTTCTTTGCGATGAAGCAACTTCTGCCTTAGATCCAAATACTACAAACCAGGTGCTTCAACTATTGAAGGATATCAATAAAAAGTTAGGTGTTACCATCATTCTAATCACCCATGAGATGAGTGTTATCGAAAAGATATGCAATCGAGTTGCCATTATAGACAACAGCCAGATAGCAGAAGTCGCTTCTGTAGAAAAACTATTTAGTAACCCAAAGACAGCCATTGCCAAGCATCTTGTGTTTCCTGAGCAAATCGTTGAGAACCGACAATTTAGTCCAAAAGCTCTACGTATTGTATTTAATGGAGTGGCTTCCACAGAACCAATTATTTCAAATATGGTATTAGAATGCAAATCGGCTGTAAACATAATGTTTGCTGACACTAGAGATGTAGATGGTAAAGCCATGGGGCAAATGATTGTACAGCTCCCAGAAGATGAATTAACAGCCCTAAAGATGAAACATTACTTATCCACACAGGATGTGGTGGTTGAGGAGGTGGAACTAAATGCTTGATATGGATACTTTACAAATGCTTGGGCTTGGAATCTTAGAAACCTTATACATGACCTTAGTTTCCTCCCTATTTGCTTATATTATTGGTATACCATTAGGTATATTACTGATTTTAACAGGACAAAATGGTTTACGCCCTATGCGGATTCTAAACACCACATTAAACATCATTGTGAATGTGGGAAGAAGTATTCCTTTTATCATACTTCTAATTACACTGCTTCCATTTACTAGATTCTTAATTGGAACTACCATTGGTTCTAATGCAATCGTGGTTCCACTGGTAATTGCAGCGGCACCTTTTATTGCTAGACTAGTAGAATCCTCTCTAAAAGAGGTAGATGCCGGTGTCATTGAAGCAGGTCGCTCCATGGGAGCAACTAATACACAGATTATTGTAAAGATTCTTCTAAAGGAAGCAAGACCATCCTTATTAGTAGGAAGCGCCATTGCGGTTACCACCATTCTAAGTTACTCTGCCATGGCTGGTTTTGTTGGTGCTGGTGGACTTGGTAACATTGCCATTCAGTATGGTTACTACCGTTATGAAACTGATATTATGCTAATTACCGTTGTATTACTGGTTGTAATTGTACAAATTCTTCAAGAAGTTGGTATGCGTTTAGCCAAATACTTTGATAAACGTGTGAATTAGAAAATAAATAATAAAATGGAGGAATGAACAATGAAAAGAATTGTTAGCGTAATACTTATTTTAACTTTATCTCTTACTGTTTTAGCTAGCTGTGGTAGTGCAGGAAAAGCCGCTAGCACTAGCGTAGACAAAAAGATTGTGGTAGGTGCAAGTTCAACCCCACACGCTGAAATATTAGAAGCCATCAAGAGTCTCGTAGAAGAAAAAGGGTATACCTTAGACATTAAGGTATTTTCTGACTATGTACTGCCAAATACCTCATTAACTACTGGGGACTTAGATGCAAACTTCTTTCAACATCTTCCTTATCTAGAGGACTTCAACAAGCAAAACAAGGCTGATCTTGTAAGTGTTGCAGGCATCCATTTTGAGCCTTTTGGTATCTATAGCAATAATATCAAAAGCTTAAAGGAATTAAAGGATGGTGATGTGGTAGCTGTGCCTAACGATACCACTAACGAAGCACGTGCCTTACTATTGCTTCAGGACAACGGTATTCTTAAATTAAAAGAAGGAGCCGGAATTGAAGCTACCGTAAAGGATATTGAGGAAAATCCATTAAATCTTAAGTTTAAGGAATTAGAGGCAGCACAGATTGCCCGTTCACTTCCTGACGTTGCCATTGGAGTAATCAATGGAAACTATGCTCTACAGGCAGGCTTAAGTGCTTCTAAGGATGCTATTGTTTGTGAAAGTGCAGATTCTCTTGCAGCAAAAACCTATGAAAATATTCTAGTTGTGCAAAAAGATCTTGTAGAGGATGAAGGAATCAAAATCTTAATCGAAGCTCTAAAAAGCGATACCTGTCGTAAATTCATCGAAGAAACTTATGATGGTTCAGTAGTTCCAACCTTCTAAAACATAAACATAAAAACTCCTACGTCTAACACTGCTCATTTCGTGTATGACGTAGGAGTTTTTTATTTCTCATTTTCCTGATACAGTTCTGACAAAAGCTCCATAGCAGCCGTAGAGAGTGGATATTTCTCACTGCTGATAATACAAATCTGCCTCTCCGGTAGCTTCTGATTAAACATAAGCTCAAAGACCTCCCCTTCCTCAATAAGAGGCTTAGCAAAATCATAGACCACATTGCCAATTCCTAGATTTCTCTTAACAAACTGTACAATCATATCGCTTGTTGCAAGTTCAAATTCTGGTATCAGGTTGATCTTTTGCTGCTCTAAAAAGTGATCCATATATGCTCTCGTACTTGTATTCTTCTCTAAACATATAAATGGATAATCCATTAAATCTTTATATTGAAGGGTACGATTTTTTAACCCTAAAAACCGATTCCCAGCAATAAAGACATCCTGAAGCTTACGGACCGCTCTAGACTTAATCCCTTCTTCTCCCTGAAATGGTGTACTGACAATTCCAAAATCAATCTTTCCATCTAAAAGATTTTCTATTGTTTCTGGAGTAGGTGCATTGGTTACCTTAATTTTAATTCCTGGAAAACGCTCATGAAACTTCTCTAAATGAGGAAGCAGGTAGTATTTTAACGTCATATCACTGGCACCAATTCGAATCTCCCCATTTTCTAAATCCAAAAGTTTTTGATAGGTGGATTCTCCTAAGAGAATAGACTCATAACCACGTTTCACATAGGAATAAAGTATTTCCCCCTCTTTTGTCAATACGACCCCTTTCGCACTACGGATAAATAACTGATTTCCCAATGCCTTCTCTAAACCTTTTACTGCCTGGCTTACGGCAGGTTGGGTAATACAAAGCTCTTCCGCCGCTTGCGTAAAGCTTCCATACTTCACTACATAATATAGGATTTTATAATATTCCAGATTTACGCTCATATCATTCCCCTTAATACTTATGGATATAGGCCTATCCATAATTTCTAGTTATAGTCTTATTATACCTACTATTTTACAAATTAACAGTATAGATTTTAGATTCTTTCTCATATATATAACTAAGATTACTATGTATAAGGAGCTTACTATGACAATACATGTTGTAACAGAAGGAGAAACACTACAATCCATTGCTGATCAATATGGACTTTCCGTGGAATTCATCCAAGGACAAAACGAACTTCCAAACCCAGATAACCTTGTTGTCGGCCAAACTATTGTAATTCAATATCCTAAAACCACCTATACTGTACAGGAAAATGATAACTTAATAGATATTGCTGATGCTAACGACACTACCGTAGTAAATATATTGCGAAACAATCCCTCCCTTAACACTCGTGATTTTATCTATCCTGGGGAAACTCTTGTCATTGACTTTGAGGAAGAAAAACTTGGCTCCACCAATCTAAATGGTTATGCCTATCCCTTTATTAACCGTAGAACTCTACAAAAAACTTTACCTTACTTAACCTTTCTAACGATCTTCACCTACGGTTTTACCCCAGAAGGAGCATTAATTCCTATTGATGACTCAGAGCTTATTTCTATATCGAGAAACTATGGTGTAGCACCTATTATGTTACTATCAACCCTTACTCCAGAAGGAACCTTTAGTAATGCGCTAGCACACTCTCTACTAACTAATGAAGAGGTACAAGATACATTAATTCAAAATATCCTTACGAATATGAGAACAAAGAATTATTATGGATTAGATGTAGACTTTGAGTTTATCTACCCAGAAGATCGGGATGCCTACGTAGACTTTATCAATAAGTTAAGAGTTGAACTTAACGATAATAACTTTGAGGTTATGGTAGCTTTAGCTCCGAAAACAAGCGACGATCAGCCAGGAACCTTATATGAGGGACATGACTATGCTGCCCTTGGAGCTGCTGCCAATACAGTGCTTCTAATGACCTATGAATGGGGATATGCATTTGGTCCACCTATGGCTGTCTCTCCAATTAATAAGGTTCGAGAGGTATTAGATTACGCCATCACCAGAATCCCCCCAGCAAAGATATACATGGGGATACCTAACTATGGCTACGACTGGCCTCTTCCTTTTGTAAGAGGAACAACAGAGGCCACTTCAATTGGCAATGTTGCTGCTGTGGAAAGGGCAGCCCAGTATGGGGCTACCATTCAATATGACGAGACCTCCCAAGCTCCATTTTTCAATTACACTAATGAAGAGGGAGTAGAGCATGTGGTTTGGTTTGAAGATGCAAGAAGTATGGATGCTAAGCTTAGGCTAATCTTTGAATATGGCTTTCGCGGAGGAAGCTATTGGAACATCATGAAGTTCTTCCCACAGAACTGGCTGGTTGCCAATTCTTTGTATGACATAAATAAGGTGTTATAAGAAAGAAGGTGTCGCACTTCTTAGTGCGGCACCTTCTTTTACTGTACTTTATTCAAATCACTCTTGTTTTTTCTTACTGCCCACTTAATAGTCATTCCAACTCCTAATCCCATACAGGAAAGCACAAATGTTAATCCAAAAAAGAACCACTCAAAATCCGTATTAGAGAATACTACTGGAGCAATCCCATTAAGAGTACCAAAGACCACAGGGCAAATCCATTTTAACCATGAATCCCTCATGCCAAGAAAGAACGAGCAAATAAGAGATACTAGAGGGATTAAAAAGTAGAAATAAAATAGAACATATCCCAACTCATCTCCCGATTTCAAGTAGAATTTTCCTTGAATAAAACTAATTACAGTAACTGCGATAACCACACAAATCAACATAAGCGACAAAATATGTTTCTTAAACTGCTTCTTAAGTATTTTCATTGGCTCTGTGCTATATTTTATCTTTATGTCAGTCTTCTGCATTTGCTCAATAGTAACGCTACAATCTTCAGAGTCCATATTAGCATCATTCATTTCATTTCCTCCTTCATTTTTTGTTGCGGCATTTCCTTTGCTAGGTGATAGATAACCCATGATATATTACAAAACAATTTATTTTTCAAAATACCAATTCAAGCTTATGTAATCTTCTCCTAAGCTCCTCCATACACTGATAATCCGTATTCTCTCCCGTCTCATAGGTTACAGAGAAACGTAAATAATCTCCGGCTTCCGTCCATGGTACCACAGATACCATAGCCTCTTTAATCAGGAAAGTAGCCACTTCTTCTGCATCTTTAAATAAAATTCTACTGCCATTCTTAACTTTAGCTGAAATAGGTGCTTTAACATAACAATAATAGGTGCCAGCAGGAACGCTGGCATCAAATCCAATCTCCCTAAGGGTTTCTACTAGTGCTTTCATTCTTGTCTCATAGCGCTTCACTTGAATCCTTGTTAGCTCTGGATGTTTTAGAGCATAGGCTGCAGCTAGCTGAATGGCACGAAATTGCCCTGAATCCATATTATCCTTAATCATCTCAAAAGCATGAATTACATGTTTTTGTCCCACGATAAATCCAAGTCTCCAGCCAGTCATGCAAAATGCCTTAGACATTGATTGAATCTCTATCCCTATTTCTTTCGCTCCAGGCACACTTAAAAAACTAAAGGGCTTCCTATCACCATACACAATGGCTCCATAGGCAGCATCGTTAACGACAATGATGTTATATTTTCTTGCAAAGGCCACAACCTTCTCATAAAATTCATAAGGAGCAATGGCTCCTGTTGGATTATTAGGGTAATTAAGATATAACAACTTACTACGCTTACAGACATCCTCTGGAATACTGTCCAAATCAGGAAGATAATCATTTTCTATCACTAAAGGCAGTTCAAAAACTTCCCCACCAAGATATTTCGTAGAAGTTCCTAATATCGGATAACCGGGAACTGTTAGTAGTGTTATATCACCTGGATCAATGAAAGCAAAGGGCAGCATGGCGAGAATTGATTTGCTCCCGATTCCGTGGCAGATCTCAGTTTCTGGGTCTAAACCTATCGCTCCATATACCTCCTCCATATAGGAGGCTGCTGCTATTCTATATTCCATAATCCCATTGTCTGCATAAAACCGATTGGCAGCTTTATCTACCTCTTCCTTTAGCACCTGTCTAACAGATTCATCTGCAGGGAAATCTGGCTCTCCTACTCCCATATCAATTAAATATATATCTGGGTTTTCTATCTTTGCCTGCCTTTTCGCCTGCTTTATTTTCTCGAATTTAAAAATCTCTTTCTTCCTACCAAAATTACTTCCACCTATACGCTCTGCAAATCCATATCTATTATCCATCTTCCTACTCCTTTCCATAGCTTAAGCCTACGATATAATCTTCTTGTTCCAGTATAAGGAAAGTAGTATAATTTGTATAACGAATTTATCTGATTACAATAATCTATAATATAAATAATAGGAGGATATGATGAACATTGAACATTTACGCACTTTTTTGATATTAGCTGACCTTAAAAATTTTACTCAAACAGCAGCCAAGCAGTATATTGTGCAGTCTACGGTTACCAATAGGATTGCTGAACTAGAAAAGGAATTAGGAGTCTCCCTATTTATCCGAAATAACAAATCTGTCTCGTTAACAGAAGAAGGTTCTCACCTTTTAGAATATGCAAAAAGAATGATTCAATTAGAGGATCACGCCCGTACAGAAATTCAGAATATGCAGTCATATAAGCAGGTAATCCGGCTTGGTTGTGTTAATACTGTCTACGACTGCTACCTTTATCCTAAAATTTCTGCTTTTTTAAAGTCACACTTAGACATCTCTCTCTCTTTGGTTATTGACCACTCCAACGCCTTATTAACCATGCTAAAAGACCAAACTCTTGATGTTATCATTACCTATGTACCATTTAACAAAGCTGACTTTCACTGTATTCCTTACACCACAGACCAACTGGTTTTAGTCACCGCTCCGTCTAATGACTCCTTTCCAGAAGGTATCAATAAAGAAAAGCTTAGCCAGATTAATTACCTATACTGCAATTATATCTTAGAAGAAGACGACACCTTCTTACAGGAGCTTTTTGAAAATCGAAAAAGCTTTTCCTTTGAACTAGACAAAGGTTCCAAGCTAAAGCCTTATCTACTGGATGGATTAGGATATAGCTTTGTGCCAAGAAACCTAGTGACCAAGGAACTAAAGAAGCAAAAACTAATTGAAATTCCTTTGTTAGACTTTGATGCTCCTACCATTCAAAGCTATATGATTTATTCAAAGAAAAGAGACGACCTAGAGGTGTTAATAAAGGCGTTATCGATTTAGGTACCCCTTAGGAAAGTGGTGTATAAATCAAATTATCCATCATAATACTTGCGCCATCCCCTTGTTCTTTTTTATAAAAATATGCCGTTTTAAGGACTAGCTTGCCATCTTGATAGGTAATACCTTGTTCATTTATCTTATAGTTTTTACTGGTATATTCCTTCTCTAACTGCCCCTTAATCGTTTCCATAGCTTCTTTTACCACACCTGCATCCACACTGGTTTGATCAAAGCAACCTGCCATAAAGTTAGAATAAGAGTTTACAATACCATTGCCTCCCACACTGATCTCTACCACTTCTTCTGTTGGTATTTCTTCTATGTAGTGGCGAAATCGAACTAAATAGGAATAATTCCATTCCTGATAAACAGTATCTTCTAGTTGATAAACACTACTATTTGATACTTCCTTTTTTAAATACTCAGTTGCTATCTCCTTTGCGCCATCTTCTTCTATGGTAGCTTCTGAAGAGTCTGTATTCAAAGTCCGAAATCCACAGTATATGTCTTCTTCATGTACGAAAACGTATTCCTTCTCCTTATCATCTTTAAAGATGTCATACTTCCCATACTTTACTCCCACTTCATTAATGATATTAGTCTCAGGTAGCTCTATAGTATCATAAAATGACAGAGAGGAATCTTCACGGCTAATTGTACCTTTATATGTTTTATTACCCACCGACGTATCCCTATTACCCAAAAATATCCATAGCAAGAATGCGATTCCAATTACAAAAACAACGATACCTCCTATAGCTATACATTTTTTCATCTCCAACCCCTCCTTATATACAATACACAACCTATATAACTAAAATGTTGCAGTAATTTACAATAGTTTTATAAAGAATGCTAAGGATATCATAATATAAAATACAATCTTAGAGCATTTTTCGTTATCTACCTTAAATATAATCGTATCCTTGACATATACCTCTTCTTCAAAAATGTACTATTTATACATATATTATAACTTTCTTCCATTAAAAACAACAAGCGAATTACATAAAGGCCCACCAACATTAAATTGGTAGGCCTTAGTGTATTTTCATCTATTGATATTTCTTACTTTCTCTCACACGTTCTATATGAATGGCAAGGTAACTAATCTCGGTGTCTTTAAAGGTACAACCTAAATCTTCTCCAAGATCCTGACATAGCTCCTCTGAAATGGTATAACTTTCGTTAAACTCAGACTTTACATATGGTGTAATGTCCACCTGAAGTGCTTCTTTTTTAAGTGCCCTCACAATCATATATTTAATGTGAGTCAAAAGTCTGTTATACGATAGAGAATCCTTATCAATGTGTAAGTGATACTTTGTCTCTATATTGTTAATGAAATTCTCTACCATGAGAACAATACTCATAGATTTTCGTAAATGTTCCCTAGTTAAGGCAGAATGAATGTGCATCGTGATATACCCAATCTCATCCTCCTTAATTGTAAATCCTGTATACTTTCTTATAATGTCCACTGCCTGACTGGCCACTTGATATTCCTCTGAAAACAGAATCTGGATGTCTGGATTAAGGGGATTAAGAATTTCCAATCCATTTTTCTGTCGTTCAATACTAAAGGCTATGTGGTCAGCCAAAGGCAGGAGGATATTATTATCCAACGGACCAAACTTTGCTTCCGCTGCAAGTACTATTTCATTAGAAATATCCAGGTAAATAGGATCTATATTGTTAAGAACACTTAATCTGTCCTCTGACTTCATGCCTTCCTTCACCACATATACCTTAGCACCAGGAATCGCTTCAAAGGTTTCCCCTGTCTTTTTATGAAAGCCAATTCCTTTCCCTAGAAATATATGCTCTGTAGAAGAGTCAAGGCACTGAGCCAGTATTCCGTTGTTGTTCAAAACTTTTACTACCTGATACATTCTCTTCCCCTTCTAAGTTTTATTTTACAATAAAACAGCTTTGTCCATTTTCTAAACGTCCAGAACCAGTCACCTTAATTGTTTGCTGTTCTGCAAGATTTGTAATAATAAATGGTGTTTCGATTCCAGCAGCATGTTCCTTGATATAAGCAAGGTCTACTTCCATAAGAAGGTCACCCTTCTTCACCATATCGCCATCTTTTACCTTCACATCAAAACCTTTTCCATCTAAGGAAACTGTATCAAGACCTACATGAATCAACGCTTCCATTCCACTTTCAGTCTTTAAACCTATGGCATGCTTAGTAGGGAATACAAAGGCTACCTCACAATCACATGGTGCATAGATTTTATTATCTTCTGGAACGATAAACACACCGTCACCCATCATTTTATCAGCAAAAGCTGGCTCATTAATCTCAGTGATTGGAGCAACTACACCCTTCACTGGACTATAAAATTCTGTTTCTACTAATGGAGTAGATTCTGTTTTGCTATCTTTAACATCCTTCTTCTCTTCTACTTCTTCAGCATCTTGATTTAAATCAGCTACAGTAATGGTATGAGCCATATCAGTATCAAGGAAATCCTCAAGGTTAGACTTGATTACAGAAACCTTTGGTCCATAAATAACCTGAACACCTTTACCTTTACAGATGATACCAGCTGCTCCAGATTCCTTTAATAAATCTTGATTTACTAACTCACCATTATGAACGGTACATCTTAATCTTGTTGCACAGCAATCTACGTCAGAGATATTGTCTGCTCCACCAAGACCTAATACGATACGTGCAGAAACACCATCAAATGCTCCAGCTTCTGCATTTTCACCATTTTGTGCTTTTCTAGCATTAACATCAGCTCTTGTATAAAGCTTAATGTCGCCTTCTCCTTCCTCACGGCCAGGAGTCTTAAAGTCAAACTTCTTAATTAAGAATGAGAATAAGAAGTAATATACAATAAAGTAACCAATACCAATGATTACTACCCAAATCCAGTTTGTTTTTGAATTACCCTGAAGGATACCAAATAACGTTAAGTCGATGATACCACCAGAGAAGGTCATACCAACACCAACTCTAAATAAATGCATTAACATGTATGCAAGACCTGCAAATACACAGTGAATCACATATAAAATAGGTGCTACGAATAAGAAGGTAAATTCAATTGGTTCTGTAATACCAGTTAACGCTGCAGTTAAAGCTGCGGATAATAAAAGACCACCTGCAATTTTACGTTTTTCTGGTTTTGCACAGCGATACATAGCAAGAGCCGCACCAGGAAGACCAAAGATCATAAGTGGGAACTTACCAGACATAAAACGAGTTGCTTCTACACTAAATCTAGTCACATCTCCACTTGCTAATTCAGCAAAGAATATATTTTGAGCACCTTCGATTAGCTGACCACCAACGATAGCAGTTCCACCAACGGCTGTCTGCCAGAATGGTAAATAGAATACGTGGTGAAGACCAAATGGAATTAAGGCTCTTTCTAAGAAACCGTATACCCAGGTTCCTGCATAACCACTTCTCATTACTAGGTCACCTAGTGCTAAAATACCATTTTGCACGCTTGGCCAGATAAAGGACATTAAAATACCAACAAATAAATAAACAACTGCACTTATGATTGGCACGAATCTTGTACCACCAAAGAAGCTTAATACCTGTGGAAGTTCAATTTTGTAGAAACGGTTATGCAGTGCAGCAACACCAAGACCTACAATAATACCACCGAATACACCCATCTGAAGGGATTCAATACCTACAGTACTAGCAATGGAACCAGATGGTAACACTTCTGCTAGATTACGTACATCAATCATCGCGTTAATAGCGGAGTGCATAATAAAATATGCAATGGCTGCAGATAAAGCAGCAACTTCTTTTTCCTTCTTCGCCATACCAATGGCAACACCAATAGCAAATAGGATTGGAAGGTTCGCAAATACGATATCACCGCACTTACTTAATACGGTTAATAGAACATGAAGAACTGTTCCTTCGCCTAAGATTTTAGTTAAACCATAGGCTTCAATCATGTTTGGATTGGTAAAAGAACCACCAATTCCAAGGAATAAACCTGCCACCGGTAAGATGGCAATTGGCAACATGAAGGATCTACCTACACGTTGCAGCACACCAAAGACTTTGTCTTTCATATAAATATCTCCTTTTCAATGAAAGAATAATTATAGGGACGCCTTCGGATTCTAGACACCTTACGTGCCAAACACTTTACATGAGTGTTGATCCAAAGCAAAGCGCTTTTTGTATACCCAATCAAATTTTTTGTATACAAAAAGGCATTACCTATAAATATCCTTATATTTAATAAGAATTTTCATAGTTAATGCCTGCTTACCAGTAACACGCTATGTAATACTATTATGTGTTGATTATACTCGGACTATGTCACTTTTTCAACTGTTACTATCTTCCATTTCATGAAAGAAAATACTTAGTATTTCAAATATAAACATAAATTATTCTAATTCTGCACTTGATTTACGACACCTGCAAAGAGAGGAAGCCCATCAGCACCTGTGATGAAAAATAAAAATGGTCGATCTAGGACAAAGTCAATCTCATCTTCTTTTACAGGTGCAGCAGAACCACACTCTTGAAGAACCGTAAAGGCTGCTGCAGTACATCCCTCTTCATCTACCTTTACACGTACGGCGTGACTAGCTTTACTAAGTACAATCTCATCTACCTCTTTGGTCATAGGGGAGAAATCAGAAATGTTCGCATCAAAGATATCCGTAACCCCTAAACTCTGTAACCCTTCTGACAGGTCCAACTCTGTTGCAATATCAAATTTTGGCATCGTAAGATTTATCTTCATAAATTTGCTATTCTTCCACTTACTTCCCTCTTCTATCAAGCGATAGACTTCATCACTATCTAGTAATTCCTGTGCAGTAATCGTATCATCCGGCAGTACAAGCCACATACTTCCACCATTTTCAAAGTCCTTAGTGACTGCCCCGAAGTTTTCCCCCCAGTAATAGTTATCAGAGAAGGTTTGATTCATGAAATCGGTCTCCAAATCTTTACTAGCACCGTGAAAAGTATCTTTTTTTGTATAGGATGTGCTAAATTCTTCACTCCATTTAGCCTTATAATATAGAGTGGATGCTAATGCCATAATAGTTTCACGGTCTAATTTAACATTAGAAGCCTGATCTTTTAATAGCCCTCCTGTCTGCACATCTAGCCAATTTTGTAGTTTTTTATTAAACTCATCAGAGCCCATTTTGCCTTTATAAGAAGATGCATAATACTGACTTGCTAGGGTAGCCATGGTATCCTTGTTATATTTTATATCCTCACTTAACCAAACAGAATTGGCTAAAATACTAGTAAGAGAACCATCGTCGCAGTAATTGGAATTCCAAAGAGCATTGGCACTATTCTTAAGCTTCTCCATAGAGGTCTCCCCTAACAGGGATAGAATCTGCTTTCGGCTATTCCCATCTGTAACCTCAGCCAACATACTCAAGGCCATATATACGTTAAGTGGAGAATAGGTATGGTTTTCCTCTCCTGACCCAGATAAGAATTGCTTCGTGGTGTTTTTAAAGTAATTCTTCATTCCATCAGTATATCCTTTAGCATAACTGTTTTGCTTTTGACGGGCTTCATTCCACTCCGTATATTTTTCATAAAATGCGTCCACATCCATTTCACCTGTTTTGGCATCAATAAAATTTGTTTCATCTGGATATGCTACGGTATCCGGATATTTTGCTTCCGAGATAGCATACACAGTGGTTGGTTCTACTTTACTCATAATCTCCACTAATACAAGGCATATGGACGATGCTAGTGCTACAGTTGCTACCGCCATAGCGGACATTCTAAACAGCCTTCTACCTCCTCTTTTTTTCCTCTTTTTATCTGCTTTTTCAATCAACTCATCATCAATTAATCCTATTGCCTCACTTATTTTTTCTGACTTCATAGCTCATAGCCCTCCTTGTTAAGATACTCCTTTAACCCGTTTCGTAACCGAAATAATTTACTCTTTATTGAACTTTGGCTAGTCCCAAAATAGCTTGCAATGTCTTTTATAGAGTCCATAAAGTAATATCTACATATAAAAATATTGCATGCATCCTCCTTTTGTTCTCTTAAATAATTGCTGATAGAGTTTGCCAGTTCATTAAGAACTATGTTATCTTCTGGAGAGTTCCCTGAAGCTACTATGTCTTCTAATTCTGCCAAAGACAGTATGTACTGGGATTTTCCTCGTTTAATACTATTTTTCTTGCGTAACATATCAATGGATCCCTGCCTTGTGATTTTTCCTAAAAAAGTAGAAAGAAACTCTGGTCTATGTGGTGGCATGGCATTCCAAGCCTTATAATAGGTGTCATTCACACTTTCCATACTATCCTCCAAATCAAAAAGTACATTATAGGCAATCTTAATTAGATAGTGATTGTATTTCTTTGTGGTCTCCTCAATGGCAGATTCGTCCCTCTGCCAGTATAGATCCACAATCTCATGGTCTTCCATTATTACCCCCCTCTCTTTTCACTTCACTATATAACCCGTAAAAATTCTTAGTTGGTTGCAAAATAGTATTTCCATATTTGTATCGGCTAAACAAAATATATACAAAAGGTACTATAAGCCTTACTTAGACTCATAGTACCTTTTTCACAACTTTGCTTTCTATTCTCTCATGTAAGTTCTATACATTAATCTCTACGTCTACACCTAATAGATCTACGTTCTCTTCAAGAATTGGGAATACCACTTTCTCCATAAAGTCCTCCACCTGTCTGTTAGCACAGCCAATGTACTTCTTAGGATCCATCGTATTCTTAAGATCAGCTAAGGTCATATTAAAGGATGGATCTGCTGCAATTAATTCTAGAAGGTTGTTATCTAAGCCCTCTACCTTTACATTTTTACCAGCTTCCATGGAAAGGGTACGAATTCTCTCATGAAGCTCTTGTCTGTCTCCGCCTGCTTTCACGGCATCCATCATTATATTTTCTGTAGCCATAAATGGAAGCTCTGCCATTAAGTGCTTCTCGATTACCTTAGGGTAAACAACTAAGCCATCTACGACATTTAGATATAAATCAAGAATTCCATCAATACCTAAGAAAGCTTCTGCAATACTAATTCTCTTGTTTGCAGAGTCATCTAAGGTTCTCTCAAACCACTGTGTGGCTGAAGTAATAGCTGGATTTAAAGCATCCACCATAACATAACGAGACAACGCAGCTATTCTCTCACTTCGCATTGGATTTCTCTTATATGCCATTGCAGAAGAGCCAATCTGGCCTTTCTCAAATGGCTCTTCTACTTCCTTTAAGTGCTGTAGAAGACGGATGTCATTGGAGAACTTGTGAGCACTAGCTGCAATACCTGCTAATATATTTACCACTCTTGTATCAATCTTACGGCTGTAGGTCTGGCCAGAAACTGCCATACATTCCTTATAGCCTAGCTTCTCAGCAATCATAGAATCAATTTTCTTCACTCTTTCATAATCGCCATCAAATAGCTCTAAGAAACTTGCTTGGGTACCAGTAGTTCCTTTAGAACCAAGAAGCTTCATATTCTCAATCACATAATCTAAATCCTCTAAATCAAGGACTAACTCCTGAATCCATAAGGTAGCTCTCTTACCCACAGTAGTAGGCTGAGCTGGTTGAAAATGTGTAAAAGCAAGGGTAGGAAGTTCTTTATATTCCATAGCAAAACGACCTAACTTATCAATGACATTAACCAATTTCTTTTTCACAAGCTTTAACGCTTCTGTCATGACGATAATATCGGTATTATCACCAACGTAGCAAGAAGTTGCTCCTAAATGAATGATTCCCTTAGCCTTTGGACATTGTACTCCATAGGCATATACATGACTCATAACATCATGACGACATTCCTTTTCTCGTTCTTTTGCTACATCATAATTAATATCATTCTGATGTTCCTTTAACTCAGCAATCTGTTCCTTTGTAATATTTAAACCTAGTTCACGCTCTACCTCTGCCAAAGCAACCCAAAGCTTTCTCCAAGTTTTAAATTTCATGTCAGGAGAAAAGATATATTGCATCTCCTTACTTGCATAACGCTCCGAAAAAGGGCTAACATATTTATCGTTACTCATTGTAACCTCCTTAGGGCTATCACCTTTATTAATCTTATGTTTTCCATAAACCAACATTTTTTATCACAGTAATTGTATCAAATATTAGCACAAAAGAAAAGATGGTATCCTTTTCTAGCACTCATATTCTCCACGAATGTCTTCTTCAGGTGGCTCAATCGGATATTTTCCAGAAAAACAAGCATCACAATATCCAGTATCTCCCTCTACTAATTCCCTAAGGCGTTCTCCATCCAAGTAACCTAAGCTGTCTGCTCCAATCATTTCACAAATCTTCTCAATGCTATTGTTATGGGCAATCAACTGGTCACAAGATGGTACATCTGTTCCAAAATAGCAAGGATACAAAAATGGGGGCGAACTAATTCTAACATGAACTTCAGTGGCTCCAGCCTGCTTTAACATACGTACGATTCGTTCACTAGTGGTACCACGAACGATAGAGTCATCTATCATCACTACCCGTTTTCCCTGAACAACTTCCTTTAACACGTTTAATTTAATCTTTACTGCAGACTCCCTGACAGACTGTTTTGGCTTAATAAAGGTTCTTCCTACATAACTATTTTTCACAAAAGCCATACCAAATTCTATACCAGACTCCAAGGCAAAGCCAAGAGCTGCTGCATTCCCAGAATCCGGTACACCCACTACGATATCCGCCTTTGCAGGATGGGTTTGAGCAAGTATCTTTCCTGCCATTATTCTAGAATTATAAACGCTCACCCCATCAATATAACTATCTGGTCTTGCAAAATAAATATATTCAAAGATACATTTTGCTTTTTCTGGCTGACAAAGAGAGGTATTGGATTCAATTCCTTTGTCCTTAGAAATAGTTACTATTTCCCCAGGGATTACATCTCTTATAAACTCTGCACCAACTGCATCTAACGCACAGCTTTCACTGGCTAGAATATAGGCATTGTCGCGTTTTCCTATGCAAAGTGGACGAAATCCAAATGGATCTCTCGCTCCAATTAATTTACGAGGGCTCATAACAATCAAGGAATATGCACCTACTAACTTTCTCATAGCATTATGTACTGCATCCTCGACACTAGGTGTTTTAAGTCTCTCTCTTGCTATATGATAGGCAATCACTTCAGAATCAATGGTGGTCTGAAAGATTGCACCTGTATATTCTAATTCTCTTCTTAACTCTAGCGCATTTATTAAATTACCATTATGGGCAAGGGCTAAGGTACCCTTTACATAATTTAAAACTAAAGGTTGGGTATTTTCAGCACAACTAGCTCCCGCAGTAGAATAACGTACATGGCCTACACCGATATCTCCATGTAATCCTTCTATTGCTTCTGGAGAAAACACTTCATTTACCAGTCCCATCCCCTTACAGGAACGAACCTTCCCCTTTGGGCCCTCTGTATCACTAACTGCGATTCCACAACTCTCCTGGCCTCTATGTTGGAGAGAGAATAAACCGTAATAAATAGAAGATGCTATATCATTTCCATCAAAATCATAAATACCGAACACTCCACATTCTTCATGAAGTTCATCTGGAATAAAATCACTCACTATCCTACTCATGGCAAACCCTTTCTATTGTAAAATCTCGTTTCTATACTAACATAACAGCCCTGACTATTCAAGAATGAAAGAGGCTGCCGCTATGCCTTAATAAGAGTCACTTGCGACAGCCTGGTATGTTCCTATTTTAAAATACCAATACGTTTAGCGACTTCAAGATAGGCTTCCTCAACATCTCCCATGTCTCTTCTAAAGCGGTCTTTATCTAACTTAGCATGGGTATTCACATCCCATAATCTACAGGTATCAGGAGAAATCTCATCTGCAAGAACAATCTCACCCTCTGTAGTTTTACCAAACTCGATCTTAAAGTCTACTAATTCAATTCCTATTGTAAGGAAATATTTACTCATGATTTCATTTATCTTGAAGGTAAGTTCTGTTACGCGATCGATATCCTCTCTCGTAGCAGCACCAATTGCAATGGCATAATAGTCATTGATCATTGGATCACCTAACTCATCATCCTTATAACTAAACTCTAACGTAGGGCAAAGAAGCTTTCTTCCTTCTTCGATTCCAAGCTTCTTAGAAAAGCTTCCAGCAGCAATATTTCGGATTATAACTTCAAGTGGTAAAATTGTAACTTGTTTTACAGCGGTCTCTCTATCACTTAATTCTTCTACAAAGTGAGTGGGAATTCCTTCCTTTTCAAGCATCTTAAACATAAAATTTGACATGCGGTTGTTCACTACACCTTTACCAACAATAGTTCCCTTTTTTAAACCATTAAATGCAGTAGCGTCATCCTTATAATCTACTATGTAAACATTCTCTACGTCAGTCTTATAAACCTTTTTCGCCTTACCCTCGTACAACATTTCTAACTTATTCATGTCCCTACCACCTATCCTTCAAATTCTATTTATTCTATTTTACTACTTTTTACTTAAGTCATAATTCCGTCCTCAGCACACCTTAATTATAACCTAGGCTAAAATATACGCAATACTTTTTTAGCATTATTAATATTTGAAAATACATTTTTGTCTATTTATACAATTTTATTTTAAAATTCAAAACTTTTCTCAACATAATGCAGAATGTATATTTTTCCAATACTAACACAATTTATCTCTTGCTAAAAATAGGAATGATTACTATAATTTATATAGAATATAAAATTCAATACCAAAAGAAAAGGAGTCTATGCTATGAATATGGATAAAAAAGTCTGCCATTGTATGAAGGTTACCAATGGAGATGTTTATAAAGCAGTAAAAGATGGAGCAACTACCTTTGAGGAAGTACAAGCTAAGACTAATGTAGCTAAGGGTTGCCGCAAATGCAGTGATGATGTAAAAAGATTAATTGATGAATTTGTAAAAGAAAACTAAAGGAAAACCACCTGTTATTCTAGCATAGCAGGTGGTTTTACTCTCGTATATTCTATTACTTCTTTATTTTAAATGGAATCTTGTTCTTCTTTGCAAAAGACACTGCATAGGACTTAGCTGGAGCAACTATGGTTACAGCTTTAGATGATAAAATCCCATCTCCTTTGGAAGATATAAGGATGCTCTTTACAGAAGCAGGTATTACTAAGGTTTTCAAATTCTTGCAGTTAACGAACTCATCCCTTATTTTTTTAACACCACTTAAAAAGTAAATGGTCTGCAGCTTCTTACATGCTGTAAAGGTGCCATTCTCAACAACCGAAACTTTTTTGGAAACCGTAAGCGTTTTTAGATTATTACATCCATAAAATGCAGACGTGGCTATAGTTTTAACAGAACTCGGAACCTTGTAACTGGTATCCTTTTTAGCAGATGGATATACATATAATACAGTTATCTTTTTATTAAATAACACTCCATCCTTTGAGGCAAACTTCTTATTCTTAGCGGATACGTCAATTTTTCTCAACTGACTACATCCTCTAAATAAACCTCTACCTATACTAGCAACAGACTTAGGAATTGTTATAGAGGTTAATTTTTTACAACCTTCAAATACATAATGTCCAATTGCTGTGACACTATCAGGAATCGTAATAGACGTTAAATTAGTACACCCTTTAAATGCATTTCCTTGTATAGTGGTCAATCCTTTTGTTAGCTTAACAGAGGTAAGACTGGTGCAGCCCATAAAGGTGTTAAATTTAAGAATCTTTACACTGCCTGGTATAGTAATAGAGGTAAGTCCTTTACAGGCATTAAAGGTAGACTCACCAATACTAGTTACACTGTTAGGAAGCTTGATTGATTTCAACTTATAGCAGTACGCAAAGGCATAGGATTGAATACTCTTTACGGTATTAGGAATGTTAATTTTCTCTAGTTGTTCGCAGTACCAAAAGGCCTGTTTTCCTATGGTCTTGAGTCCACTTGAAAGAATAACTGTTTTAAGATTCTTACACCCCTCAAAAGCTCTTTCACCAATTGACGTTACACTACTTAAAACCTTTATAGAGGAAAGATTTGTACAATGATAAAAAGCATACTGACTTATCTTAGTTACAGTACTAGGTACCACATAAGAGGTTCCTTCTTTAGCAATCGGATAACATAATAATGTCTTCTTCTCTTTATCAAAGAGTACACCATCTATTGAACTATATACGGTATTGGCAGGATCCACATTTAGACTTTTAAGATTATCACCATTATCATATATATGAGGAATTTTTTTCACACTACTTGGATAAGTAATGGATGTAAGTGAAGTATTCGTCGCTATGATATCATAATCCACAACAGTAACAGTAAGACCTTCAATGGTAGCCGGTACTTTAACATCTGTATTCTTTCCATTATACTGCTTTATGGTAGCCTCTCCTGTAGAAGGATAGTTTGGTATGTACGCCCATTCCCCTGAAGATATGGCAGCTGGCGGTTGCACTAATTCGCTGGCCATCGATTTCGTAGAGGGAATCACATTTAATGCTAAAATGCAAAATAACAAAGTATATAATAATCTTTTCTTCATATAACCTCCTTATACTAAAACTTTACATTTTTTTCTATTATAACGGATAAATATAAAAAATACACTTAAATAGCCATTAATATGTAACTTTTTTACCAAACCTCATAGGGCAGACATTTCGACACTGATTACACTCTACTGTGTCAAACCCTCTTGCTGTAGTTTTATATGTATTTTGTCTGCATAATCTTTGTTCAACCATCCCATTACCTATGGCATGCACAGGGCAAGCTTCAAGACACTTTTCACAACCACGAATACATAGTGCCTCACATAATGGATCTGATTGCAATTGCAAATTAGTAAGAATGGCACCTACCGTTAATTGATTTCCATAGGTAGGATGAATTAACAACGTACTCTTTCCCATTTGGCCTAAGCCACAAGCGACAGCAGTATGTTTCATAGAGATTAAACCTTTTGCAGTAAGATTAGATGCATCCCAATATTCATTAGGCGTATCACATGGGACTGGAACACAAATTGCACCGAATAACTTCTCGATTTCTTTGGCTGCCTGAAAAGCAATGGTATCCACCATCTTACACACCTCAGCATTAAAATATCCATATAGAAGTCTTGGTTCTACCTGCATAAGACCTTTTGGTAAAGCAACCCCAAAGGATATTACTGATTGACAGTCCTTATATAAATCAAGTGGAGAAAAACCATCTGGCGCCTGATTAAATCTATCTATTGCTCCTATTCCACAAACATCTGCCCCTAATCCATATAGTACATTCTTAATTCTGTCTTCCATCACTATATCCCCCTCCAAAATTCCTTGGTTAAAATAGACTTAATTGCTCATACGACTCTGGAAATTCATGTAGATAAGCAAATATAGCCTCTACATTATGCATAATTCCTTGTTTCTCACATTGGGTATGAAAGATCTTCATTAGCTTCTCATTAGCTTCACTATCACATTGATAGCTGTCACCAAACTGTTCTCTATACCTCTGTGTCATCCCTGGAAAATGTCGATCTAATGCCTGATAAAAAGCTTGTCTGCTGCCATCTCGCATGGTGGTTCCTATGCCCATACACAATATCCCCTTTACCTTTGCCTCAAAGCAATAATCAAGGATTCCTCTAAGATTCTCCTCTGTATCGTTAATAAATGGTAACAAAGGGCTAAACCATACTACGGTAGGTATCCCATTGTCCCGAAAGCATTTTAATACCTCAAAACGCTCTTTTGTAGTACATACCTTAGGTTCTAGAATCTTGCACAGTTCTTCATCATATGTGGTTAAAGTCATCTGAACAACACATTTTGTTTTCCTATGTATACTAATTAATAAATCCATATCCCTTAAGATGAGATTAGACTTTGTCTGAATTGCTAGGCCAAACCCATACTGATCTATAATTTCCAAACATTTTCTTGTTAACTGAAGCCTCTCCTCACATTGCATATAGGGATCACTCATGGAACCTGTTCCTATCATGCACCCTTTACGCTTACGTCTTAATGCCTGTTCAAGTAGAAGAGGCGCATTCTCTTTCACCTCAATGTCCTCAAACTCATGATTCATCTGATAACAACTAGACCTACTATCACAATAAATACAACCATGTGTGCAACCCCGATATATGTTCATTCCATTATTTGCTGATAGTATTCCTTTTGCAGTAACAAAATGCATCGCCCTCACTCCTATGTATCTAACACCTTCTAGCTATTATACTCTTCTTTCCTTTGCTTTTCTATATGTTCTTTAGTAACCCTATCTCAACATAATAACATCACATAAAAAAGGAAGAAAACCTTTAAGGCCACTTAATCGCCTTAAAGGTTTCTTTCCTTTTCTTTATATACAGAATGTTATTCCAAATTTGAATATCCCATTAAATGTGTATCTACCTCTTTGGCTACATCTCTACCTTCACGAATGGCCCATACTACTAGAGATTGACCTCGGCGCATATCCCCTGTAACAAAGACATTGTCTTTGCTAGTGATAAACTTACCTGGCACTGTATAAACATTAGTTCTCTCATTTAAATCCACTCCAAAGGCTTTGGCCACGTATTCCTGGGTTCCAAGGAAACCAGCAGCTATTAGAACTAAGTCTACTTCTACTTCCTCTTCACTACCAGGAACCTCTATCATAATACTACGGCCTATTTCCTTATCAAACTTGCTTTCTAGCTTAACAATAATAGCTTTCTTTACGTTGCCCTCATCGTCAGCAATAAATTCCTTTACTGTGGTCTGATATACTCGTGGATCTTCACCAAATACATGAATTGCTTCCTCTTGACCGTAATCAGTTTTTAAGGTCTTTGGCCACTCCGGCCAAGGATTATTTTCAGCACGGCAAATTGGAGGCTTTGGCATCATTTCAAGTTGAAGGACAGAAGCACAGCCTTGACGGATAGCACTTCCCACACAATCATTACCTGTATCACCACCACCAATAACAAGTACTTTTTTGTCTTTGGCACTAATGGCTTGATTATCTTCAAACTTTGAATCAAGAAGACTTTTTGTAATAGAGGATAAATAATCTACTGCAAAGTAGATTCCGTTTGCTTCACGACCTTTCACCTTGATATTTCTAGGATTGGATGCTCCACAAGCTAAGATAACACGGTCATATTCCTTTAAAACATCTTCTGCATTTACGTTTTCACCTACGTTTGCATTGGTTTTAAAGGTGATACCTTCCTCTTCCATGATCTTTACTCTACGGTCAATAACCTCTTTTCCCAATTTCATATTTGGGATGCCGTACATCATAAGACCACCTACTCTATCATGGCGCTCAAATACGGTCACTAAATGACCTCTTTGATTTAACTGATCTGCTGCTGCAAGTCCAGCTGGTCCCGAGCCAATGACAGCCACCTTCTTACCAGTTCGTACCTTTGGAGGATTCGCTTTCATATAGCCGGCCTCATATCCATTTTCAATGATACCGTACTCATTTCCCTTAATATCTACTGCATCACTGTGAAGGTTACAGGTACATGCAGGCTCGCATGGAGCTGGACAGACTCTCGCCGTAAACTCAGGAAAATTATTTGTTTTAAGGAGTCTAGCAAGGGCTTGCTCTAGGTTATCTCTATATAATAAATCATTCCACTCTGGAATTAGATTATTTAGTGGGCAACCAGAGGTCATGCCACCAATCAGCATTCCTGACTGGCAAAATGGCACACCACATTCCATACATCTAGCACCTTGAATCTGCCTCTCCTCTTTTGATAGAGGAATATGAAATTCATTAAAATTCTTTATTCTGTCCTTTGGTTCTATCGCTTTATTATGATCACGTTTATATTCCATAAATCCCGTAGGTTTTCCCATTTTTCCACATCCTTTCTGCTGATTTATTTTTTCATAATGGCATTAAAAGCTTCTATCTGTGCCTGCTCATTGGCCAGACCCTTCTCTTCCATCTGGGCAATTACTTGAAGCATACGACGATAATCATATGGGATAATTCTTTTAAACTTAGGTAGATATTCGCTAAAGTTATCAAGAACCATCTTTCCTTTTACCGATCCGGTAACTGCCACATGCTCTTCGATCATTGTTTTAAGCTCTAGGACGTCGTATTTTTCGCTAACGGTCTCTACACTTACCAGCTCCTTATTCATCTTCATGTATAAGTCACTGTGCTCATCTAATACATAAGCAACACCACCACTCATACCAGCGGCAAAGTTCTTACCAGTCGTTCCAAGAACAACTACCCGACCACCTGTCATATATTCACAACCATGGTCTCCAACGCCTTCAACCACAGCTATTGCACCTGAGTTACGTACACAGAAACGTTCTCCCGCAATACCATTGATAAAGACCTTACCACTTGTGGCACCATACAAGGCAACGTTACCAATAATGATGTTGTCTTCTGCCTTAAATGCAGCATTCTTTGGAGGATAAACCACAATCTTACCACCAGATAAACCTTTGCCAAGGTAATCGTTACTATCCCCTTGAAGCTTTAGCGTTAAGCCCTTTGGTATGAAGGCACCAAAGCTCTGTCCACCGCTACCCTTACATTGGATCACGAAGGTATCTTCGTCTAAGGTATCATCAAACTTCTTAGTAATCTCTGCCCCAAATATTGTTCCAAGAGAACGATCGATGTTTGTAATTTCTACTTCGATGGTCTTCTTCCCACCAGTTGTAAGAGCATTTTTAAATTTCTTTAAGAAGACTCTTTCATCTATGGTTTTTTCTAGTTCAAAGTTATAGAGATTGTTTGGATCAAAGTGAGTGTCCTTCGTCTCTTGTGCAAATGGATTGTTAATGATATTTGATAAATCGATAGAATTCACACGTGGATCAGCGTCACCTACCACTACCTTCTTCTTTAATAACTCTCCACGTCCAACTAATTCGGATACTGTTTTCACTCCAAGCTTAGCCATGTATTCACGAAGCTCTTCTGCAATAAAACGCATAAAGTTTTCAACATACTCTGGCTTACCCTTAAAGTTTTTACGAAGCTCAGGATTCTGAGTAGCAACACCAACTGGACAAGTATCTAAGTTACATACTCGCATCATGACACAGCCCATACTTACAAGGGGAGCAGTAGCAAAACCAAACTCCTCAGCACCAAGGATAGCAGCTATGGCAACATCACGTCCAGTCATAAGCTTTCCGTCTGTCTCTAAACGAACTCTACTACGAAGACCATTCATAATCAGTGTTTGATGGGTCTCAGCAAGACCTAACTCCCAAGGAAGACCTGCATTATAGATGGAACTTCTTGGAGCTGCTCCTGTACCACCATCGTAACCAGAAATCAAGATTACTCCTGCTCCAGCTTTTGCAACACCTGCTGCAACGGTACCAACACCAGCCTCAGATACTAATTTTACAGAAATAGTTGCATCCTTATTAGAATTCTTTAAATCATAAATCAACTGAGCCAAATCCTCAATGGAATAAATATCGTGATGAGGTGGTGGAGAAATCAGACTTACACCAGGGGTAGAATGTCTCGTCTTAGCTACCCAAGGATAAACCTTTTTACCTGGAAGGTGGCCACCTTCTCCCGGTTTTGCTCCTTGCGCCATCTTAATTTGAATTTCCTTAGCACTTACTAAGTATCTACTTGTAACACCGAAACGACCAGAAGCTACCTGTTTAATGGCAGAGCAACGATCCAAACCGTCTTTACCAATTTTCAAACGCTCTAAGGCCTCACCACCTTCTCCACTGTTACTTTTCCCATGTAGTTTATTCATAGCGATAGCCATACATTCATGGGCTTCCTTAGAAATCGAGCCATAACTCATAGCGCCTGTCTTAAAGCGTTGTACTATGGATTCCACACTTTCTACTTCATTTATGCTGATTCCTTGTTCTGGATAATTAAAGTCCAGTAGGCCTCTTAAATTAATTCTGTTTTCTTCTTTATTAATACATTCTGTATACTTCTTGAAAACACTATAATCTCCAGTACGAGTAGCCATTTGTAGTAAATGGATGGTCTCAGGATTATAAAGATGCTCCTCTTTTCCACTTCTTTCTTTATGACTTCCCACACTATCTAAAGTCAGATTAACCTCAAGGCCAAGGGGATCAAAGGCTTTAGAATGTAACTTATCTACCTGACGTTCAATATCCTTTAAGCTAATACCACCAATTCTACTTACTGTATCAGTAAAATACTTATCAATAACATCTTTTCCGATACCGATAGCTTCAAATATTTTCGCGCCTTGGTATGACTGGATTGTACTAATACCCATCTTAGAACCAATCTTAACAATTCCTTTTAAGATGGATTTGTTATAGTCATCTACTGCTGCATAATAATCCTTATCTAGCATATTACTATCAATTAACTCTTTAATACTCTCCTGTGCTAAGTATGGGTTAACCGCACAAGCTCCGTAGCCCAATAAAGTAGCAAAATGATGTACTTCTCTTGGTTCGGCACTTTCAAGAATCATAGCTACACTAGTTCTCTTCTTTGTTGTAACAAGATGCTGTTGAAGAGCTGATACCGCAAGTAAAGAAGGAATCGCCACATGATTTTCATCAACTCCACGATCAGAAAGAATAATAATATTTGCTCCATCCTTATAGGCTCTATCTACTTCAATAAAGAGATGGTCAATTGCTCTTGCTAAAGAGGTATTCTTATAATAAATGATAGGAACTACTTCTACTTTAAAACCATCCAACTTAGCTTCTTTTATTTTTAACAAATCCGTATTTGTCAAAATAGGATTGTTAATCTTAATAACCTTACAGTTTTCTGGGACTTCCTCTAATAAGTTACCATCTTCTCCAACATACACACTAGTAGAAGTAACGATTTCCTCACGAATTGCATCAATCGGTGGATTGGTTACCTGAGCGAATAACTGTTTAAAGTAATTAAATAAAGGTTGAAATTGACTAGACAGAATAGGAATTGGACTGTCCGCTCCCATGGCAACAATTGGTTCGCCTCCATGTAACGCCATTGGAAGGATGCCAGTTTTGATATCCTCATAGCTATAACCAAATGCTTTCTGTAACCTAGCTCGTTCTTCCTTACTATATTCTTTCACCTTTTTGTTCGGAATTTTTAAATCCTTTAAGTTAATTAGGTTAGAATCTAACCATTCACCATAAGGTCTTCTAGCAGCATAGCCTTCTTTTAAATCATCATCATCAATCACCTTACCAGCTACGGTATCAACAAGTAACATCTTACCTGGTCTTAGACGATCCTTCTTAATGATCTGGTCATCTGCTATATCTAATACACCAACCTCGGAGGATAGAATCAACTGGTCATCCTTTGTGATGTAATAACGAGATGGGCGAAGACCATTACGGTCAAGAACAGCACCCATAATATCACCATCACTAAACAAAATGGAAGCAGGACCATCCCATGGCTCCATCATAGTGGCATAGTACTGATAGAAATCCCGTTTAGATTTACTAATGCTCTTATTATTTGCCCATGGCTCTGGGATTGTAATCATCATAGCAAGAGGTAACTCCATACCACTCATCACCAAAAACTCTACTGTGTTGTCTAGCATAGCGGAATCAGAGCCTTCTGTATTTACAACAGGAAGCACCTTATGAAGCTCACCCTTAAGCTGCTCAGACTCCATGGTTTCCTCTCTAGCAAGCATCTTATCTGCGTTACCACGAATGGTATTAATTTCTCCATTGTGTACAATAAAACGATTTGGATGAGCTCTCTGCCAGCTTGGATTTGTATTGGTACTAAATCTTGAGTGCACGATAGCAATGGCTGACTCGTATTCAGGACTCTGTAAATCCTGGAAGAAGGAACGAAGCTGTTGTACCAAAAACATACCTTTATATACAATAGTACGAGAGGATAAGCTCACTACATAAGTATCATCGTTACTTTGTTCAAAGATTCTTCTAGCAATATAGAGTTTACGATCAAAGTCCAACCCTTTTTTCACGTTCTTTGGCTTCTTAATAAAGCATTGCATAATGCAAGGCATACACTCTAAAGCTTTCTGACCAAGAATTTCAGGATAGGTTGGTACTTTTCTCCAACCAAGTATCTCAAGCCCTTCCTTTCCCACAATAATTTCGAACATCTTCTTAGCTTGATTTCTACATAATTCATCCTGTGGAAAGAAAAACATACCAATACCATATTCTCTTTCCTCACCTAATTGAATATTGTTAGCTAAGGCAGCCTTCTTAAAAAACTTATGTGAGATTTGTAATAAGATACCTACCCCATCTCCTGTCTTACCCTCGGCATCCTTACCTGCTCTATGCTCTAGATTCTCGACAATCTTTAATGCCCCCATTACGGTCTCATGTGTTTTCTTGCCTTTTATATTTACTACGGCACCAATACCACAGTTATCATGTTCAAAACGGGGATCATATAACCCAACTTGTGTCCGTTTACTCTCTTCTGTAAAAAGACTTTGTTTCTTTACCGAATTTTTTTGCATGTTACCGCCTCTTTTCTCTTTAATCTTGTTTTAGGGAAAAAAAAAGTATTCTAGAGGTCACCCTCTAGAACACCCTTGTTCTTAAGTGGTATTATAGAGTACCTAGTTAAGAAAATCAACATTTTTTTACTCTTTAATTTACAAAATTAATATAATTATACTAAAATCATATCAAAATTAATTAAATAAGGCAATGAGTAATACATATCCTTATATGGATATCATTATCTGTCGATAAATTAAGTGTAAGACTATTTAGAAAGGAGTACGACCGATGGAATTTGTGCAAAAGCCTGGGAATCCACTTATAAGCTCCAATACTGGGACACCCCCAAGACCTACCTTACAAAAGACAGTAATGACCGAAGATCAAATATCCTTAGAGCAAAACCAAATCATTCGAGGACTGGTTACTGACCTTAGACCTGGAGAAATCTCTATTCGCCTAGCAAATAAGCAAGCAGTAATGGCTCATTTAGAAGGCAACAATGAAGTATCCATTGGAGATGTTGCCTCTTTTAAAATAGTAGAAAATAAGAACGGAGAGATTACTCTTTTAAAGCTAAACTCCTCTGTTACTCCTGAAGAAGTTACTATATTTAAAGCCTTGGAGGAAGCCAATCTGCCTGCTAGCCCGATGAATATGGAGATTGTGAAAGAACTCTTATATCACAAACTTCCCATTAATAAAGAAAGTATTAATATGATACTAAAACAAAGCGCACAGTTTAAAGATGCTAAGGTAAGTACTCTTGTTTTCATGATAAAAAATGGTTTACCTATGGAGGAAGGATTTATAAAGAATTTTGAACAGTATCGTAACTTTGACTATCGATTATTAGATAACATAGAAAATGCTAAGGACGGCTTTCTCTCATTTATAAGCCAAGCCTCTACATATGAAACAGAAGGTAGTTTTTTACGCTTTGCATTGAGTCTTATGGAGTTTCTTGGGATACAGAGCACTGCAGTGGATGTAGTTACAGATACCCAGGATTTTTCCTCTATCCATACCAATACACCTAAGGATGCCCCCTTACAATTCAATGGAAAAGAACAATCTCAGCTATTACAGCTATTCTCTTCCTATGACTTGCCTGCGGAATTTATCCAGTCCATTGAAAACAATACAGTTAATCTCAGAGAGTTGGTTCACCATATTAGAGAAGCAATAACCACAGCGGTGGCTAGTTCCCCAAAAGAAGTTGAATCCTTTAAGACACCATTAATACTAAATATTATGGAGCAGTATGGAAATCTACAGCAGTCAAATGATGAAATTGCATCTTTCTTAACAACAAATCAAAGACTACTGATTCTTGATACCATTCAAGATTTTCCTCTGAGTATTTCCGATGCTGCAGCAATTGCCAATGGAGAAATAAGTAGTACGGAACTATTATCTCTAGTATCGAGGTTTGTCACACCTGAATATGCAACGAGTTTACGAAAGCTGTTTGCCTCAGAACCATTTCAAAAGCTCTTGTCACACCAGATAATCGCTGACCTATGCCTTACACCTGAAAGCTTAAAGGAAAAAAACGTAGTTGACAAATATTACTTAGATATCTTAGAAAAAATAGATAGAATGAAAGCCCTAACCACCTCAGATAGTATGACTACAAACCCCACCAGTTTTCTTGAAAAGGTAGAGAACGTGAAGACAAATTTTGACTATATGAAAACCTTTAACCAGCTCTTTACATATGTACAGCTTCCAGTAAAGCTATCCAGTCAGATTACCCATGGGGATCTTTATGTATACACTAATAAAGAAAAGTTAAAGACCGGTACAGATCAAGTCTCTGTATTACTACATCTGGACATGGATAATCTAGGTCCTCTAGACATTCATTTATCTCTAAAGAGTTCTTCCATTCAGAGTAAATTCTATGTTAAGGAGAAGGAGGTAAAAGCTCTCCTAATGAAGCATGAAGATGAATTAAGAACCTCTTTATCCAAAATAGGATACCAGCTAACGATGGAAATCTATCAGCAGACAAAAGACGTGGATATACTAAAGGATTTGACAGAGACTACTACCCCAACTACGGTAATCAAGCGATATTCCTTCGACATACGAGCTTGATTTATTGATAATAGTACAGGTTGGTAGTATACTTATCTTAACTTACATATATTTACAGGAGGTAACTATGCACCTGGCCATTATATTTCCTTTTGGTATTACGGTTTATATACTTTGCATACTATTACAAGTGATTCTTGGAGCAAGAAAGGGTTATATGGGAGCAGCCATTATAGTAGGACTTTACCTTATTGGGGGACTAGCCTTCTGTCTGGCATCTAGAACCTTAAACGATTTTTTCTATACTATAATTTTTGCACTTATTCAATGTATTATATTTATCACTAGTCGCATTATATTTAAAGCAGAGTAATTTAATGTTACTCTGCTTTAAACACCTCTTGCTATGATTTATATTTCCATCCAAAATCATTGTGATAGATCATTTGTTTTGTCATCCCACCATCGATACAGATATCTTCTCCTGTTATAAATCCTGCCTTCTCTGAGCAAAGAAACAATACCATGTTTGCTATATCTTCTGCTTTCCCTACTCTATGAACAAAGTGCTGTTTTAAATCTGCCTCTGTTAGCTCATTATTTTGTGTATCAATCCAGCCTGGAGATATAGAATTTACTCGCACACAACCAGCTAAGCTTGCTGCAAGGGAATGTGTAAGGGCTGCTATTCCTCCTTTAGCCGCTGAGTAGCTCTCAGACTGTGGTTGACTCATTCTGTCACGACTGGAGGAGATATTAATAATCACTGCATTTTTAGTAAAAAAGTCTTTAAAGAGCTTTGTCAACATAAAGGGAGCGGTTACCCCAACACGTAGTGCATAGTTAAACTCTCCATAGGTACACTCATCAATTCCCTTAAAAATAGGCAATGCATTGTTAATCAGATAATCTACTTTACCATACTCCGATATTACCTTGTTGGCGAATGCTATCAACACCTCTTCTTCAGCCAAATCTCCGATAAAATATGGGTTCTCAAGCACATCAATCACACAAACAATTGCCCCTTGTTTTTCAAATTCCTGACTTATACATTTACCAATGCCCTTAGCTCCCCCTGTCACTACAACCACTTTATTTTTAAAATTATATTCTGTCATTGCTTGTCACGACCTTTCCTACAAAATGCAAAAGATATGTCTATCTTTAATATACCGTAACCCTAATGTAAAATCAATCTGAGCCTTCTTAAGATAATGTATAGTAGATGTCTATTGTTACCAATTTATAGTTCTTGGGATTGTCCATTTTTCCTCTATATAAAAGCTCACAGATTCGATATAATAAAGCTATTGAGATTAACTTAGGAGGACATTATGCTAGAGCAAGAACTAAAACAGTTACTACAAGAACTGTCACTAGAAGAAAAAATCGGTCAGTTGTTACAGTTAGATGGAAACTATATATGTGATGATATTTCCTTAGAAACAGGCCCAACTTCTGCATTAGGATTTAATAGCAAGAATAAGCAATTATGTGGTTCCGTAATTAACATACATGGAGCTAAGCGTGTAAAAGAAGTACAAGAAGCATACATAAAGAATCACCCTCATCACATACCCATGCTGTTTATGTTAGACGTCATCAATGGCTATCGTACTGTATTTCCAATCCCACTTGCCCAGGGTTGCACCTTCTCTCCTACCACTGTGCAATTAGCAGCTTCCATTACTGCAGCAGAAACGTCTACTGATGGGGTTCATGTAACCTTCTCCCCTATGTCAGATTTGGTAAATGACAGTCGTTGGGGGCGTGTTATGGAGTCTACGGGAGAAGATCCATATTTGAATTCTCTTATGTCTGCCGCGATGATTAAAGGCTATCAGGGAGACCATTTAGAAGAAAGAAAACTGGCAGCTTGTACGAAGCATTTTGCTGCTTATGGTAGTCCAATTGGTGGACGTGAATACAATACAGTAGAATTAAGTGAACGTTCTCTATTCGAAGACTATATGCCTGCTTATAAGGCATCTATCGATGCTGGTTGCAAATTGATGATGACCTCTTTTAACACCTTAGACCGCATTCCATGTACCGCAAATAGGCACCTTCTTAAAGATATCTTACGAGAGAAGTTCTCCTTTAATGGAGTGATTATCTCTGACTATGATTCTGTTGCCGAACTCGTTCCTCATACAATAGCAGCAAATAAAAAAGAGGCTGCCAGTCTCGCTTTTAACGCTGGTGTAGATATTGAAATGTGTAGCACTTGCTATGTGGAAAACCTGCAATCTCTCATAGAAGATCCTACACAAACCTCTATCACAGAGGAGAAGCTTAATGAAGCCGTTCTTCGTATCCTGACCTTAAAGAATGAGCTAGGCTTATTTGAAAATCCATATAAAGATGCAGATGAACTACTACATGATAGCATCACCCTATGTCAGGAACACCGTGAGGTAGCTTTTCATGCCTGTGTCCAAAGTTTTGTTCTATTAAAAAATGAAGCAGACACTCTACCTTTATCCACTAACAATTCTGTTGCGTTTATAGGACCTTATGTAGATAACACAGCCATTCATGGTGCATGGTCCCATCAAGCAACAGAATCTGATGCAGTTACCATAAAAGAAGGGGTTAAAAAATATCAACCATCTGCTTTCTACGCAAATGGATGTTCCTTACTTAAAGAAGGAGCTGAAATCTATGAGTTTGGGACTGGAATATATGCTAGCGATTATATCCCTGGCAAAACGGAACAAGAATGCCAACGTGCCATTGAACTTGCCAAGGAAGTAGAGACCGTAGTTCTATGCCTTGGGGAACATCGCTTACAGACTGGAGAAGGTGGAAGTAGTGTAAACTCTACTATTCCTCCTCACCAAGTGGAATTTTTAAAAAAGGTTCATGCCGTAAACCCAAATATTGTTCTTGTCCTATTTAGTGGTAGACCCCTCATTCTTACTGAAATTGAGCCTCTATGTAAGTCCATTTTATGTGTTTGGTTCCCAGGAACAGAGGGGGGTAATGCCATTGCCTCTGTACTTTATGGTGAGAGTGAACCAAGAGGAAGACTCGCCATGACTTTTCCAAGACATGTTGGGCAATTACCTATGAGTTACCGAGAATTAAGTACTGGCCGTCCACTATTGGATCCATCTGTAAAAAGTCGATTTATCTCTCGGTACCAAGATTGCCTTAATACTCCTCTATATCCATTCGGTTTTGGTTTGGGCTATACTAGTTTTGTCTTATCTAGTGTTACACTAGATAAGACTGTACTTAAGAAAGAGGAAAGCTTACAGGCAAGTGTTACTGTCACTAACATAGGAGAAAGAGCTGGAAAACAGATTGTTCAACTGTATCTAGCGGATCCAGTTGCAAGTGTATGTCGCCCTGTCAGAGAATTAAAAGGCTTTAAAGAAGTAGAACTAAAGCCAAATCATTCAGAGACAGTATCTTTTACAATTACAGAACCAATGTTGCGTTTCTACGGAATAGATATGAAATATCAAAGTGAACCCGGAGATATTAAGGTATACATCGGCTTTGATTCCACTACAGAAAATGTAGCTACATTTAGATATGAATAGAGCATAACCTAAAATACTCTTAGTCTTACATATTAAACAGACTAAGAGTATTTTTATATTAAGGTATACTATTTTTTAACTCGAATAACATTCCATGAAGCATGTTTTAGGACAGTCTCTAACATCCCACCTTCTAGTTTAGCATCCTGACTGATTACTGGTTTTACCTTTTCCTTAAGTAATGAATTCTCTGCCTTTAAGTCCTCTGAACTTAACTCTATCTTTTCAATAAATCTATACTTCTCAAAAGAACGAATATCTACGTTTAGCTTAAGATCCTCTTTGAGATTCCGATTTACAAAAAATATAGTAAGCTCCTGTTCCTCCTCATTATAAACAGCAACACTAACAACATCCTCTACCTTCTCATGCTCCGCTGTATCGTGAGTAGGAGATTCCATCACCATATGTACCACACTTCCTCTACCATATTTAGAGGTATAAAAAAATGGATAGTAGGTGGTCTGTTTCCAAGCTCCTGCGTTGGTATCTGTCATAATTGGCGCTATTACATTAACCAATTGAGCTAGACACGCTATCTTGACACGATCCGCATGCTTTAATAGTGTAATCATCATTAGACCTACCAATAAGGCATCTTCAAAAGTATAGTGGTCCTCTAGTAGATGAGGGGCTATCTGCCAGGGATGATTCTTTTTAGTATCCTCGTCATTTTCACTGGAATGAAACCATACATTCCACTCATCAAAGCTTAGATTAATCTGCTTCCTACTACGCTTTTTAGCTTTTACATAATCACAGGTTGCAACAACCGTACGTATAAATTGGTTCATATCATCAGATAGTGCCAAGTAATCTGCACTATCATTATTCTCATTTCCATAGTACTGATGTAGGGAAATATAATCTACATAATCATAGTTATAGCTTAGTGTAGTTGCCTCCCACTCTGGAAAAGTAGGCATATCCATAGAAGAACTTCCACAGGTGACCAGTTCAATGGAAGGGTCTATAAGCTTCATAGCTTTTGCGGTTTCCTCAGACAGGCGACCATACTCCTCCATGGTTTTCTTTCCAATCTGCCATGGTCCATCCATCTCATTGCCTAAACACCATAGTTTTATGTTATAAGGGTCTTTTATACCATGTGACTTCCTTAAATCACTGTACTTACTTCCTCCAGGATGATTACAGTACTCCAAAAGGTTACAGGCATCAGCTATCCCCCTAGTACCTAGGTTTACAGCCATCATAGTGTCCGCATGAACCTTCCTTGTCCATTTATGAAACTCATCTAGCCCAAAAGTATTCGGTTCCACACTTCTCCAAGCCAAATCAGGTCTTGGTACTCTCTCACTGACCGGCCCAACACTGTCCTCCCAGAAAAAATTAGATACAAAATTCCCTCCTGGATAACGAATAACCGACACCCCAAGGTCTTTGACTAGCTTCATTACATCTTTACGAAAACCATTTTCATCTGCCAACACATGTTCTGGCTGATAGATTCCCTCATAAACAGCTCTTCCTAGATGTTCTATAAAGGAACCATATAATCTTTCATCAACCTTTGCCACCGGACAGTCTTTGTAAACAGTTATTTTTACAACTTTGCTCTCCTCCAAGTCTTTCCTCATTGGTTTTCCCTCCTAGTCATCTATTTCATTAACGTCTTTCCATCTTCGAAATATCATGCATGAATATTTTACCATATACAAGGCTTAAGTTCCATGTTAATCAATTTTAATAAAGTCAACTTGTCTTTACTAACCAGAACTTGTTAATTCCAAAATATAAAAATCTGTGGAGCAAAAAAGAGCAAACTCTTTCTTACTCCACAGATGTCATTACTGGTAAACACTATCTTTTCTTAGGTTATACCTTACTTACTTAATAACTCTAACAAAATCTCGTTTATCAAAACAGGATTTGCCTTGCCTTTCATCTCCTTCATGGTTTGCCCTACCAAAAAGCCCATAGCCTTAGTTTTGCCTGCGTGATAATCTTCCACTGATTGAGGATTTGTCTCGACTATTTTCTCAATTGTAGCCCGAAGTGCACCTTCATCATTTACCATCTTAAGTCCCTTTTCTTCAATATATTGCTCTGGGTTAATATTCTTCTCAAAAATCACTTCAAAGACTTCCTTAGCAACAGTTCGATTAATGACGTTGGCATGAATGAGTTTAATAAGTTTAGCTAAATTTACTGGGGAGAAATGAATCTCCTCTGGATCCATACTATGCTCCTTTAATAGTCGCATCGTTTCAACCATAAGCCAGTTAGATACCTCTTTTGGCTCTCCACAAAGTACCACAGTTGCCTCAAAGAGATCTGCTAAGCTTTTAGAACTAGTAATAATGGAAGCATCATACTCTGGAATGTCATACTCCTTCTCATAACGAAGCATTTTGCTGTCTCTTAGCTCTGGCTCATTGTCCTTAATACTTTTTATCCATTCATCACTTATTTCAATAGGCACTAAGTCAGGTTCTGGAAAATACCGATAATCCTGAGCATCCTCTTTACTTCTCATAGCAAAAGAACTATCTTTATTGTCATCCCAACGCCTTGTCTCTTGAATGATTTCTTTTCCATATTCTATGCGCTCAATCTGACGCTTTCTCTCCCCTTCTATGGCTCTAGCGATGGATTTAAAGGAGTTTAGGTTCTTCATTTCTGTTCGAGTACCAAATTCCTCCGCACCAAATTCCCTAATAGACAAGTTCACATCTGCACGTAATGAGCCTTCCTGCATCTTACAATCTGATACTCCAAGGTATTGAAGAATGATCTTTAGCTTCTCCAAATAAGCGATGACTTCCTCTGCAGATCGCATATCTGGCTCAGATACAATTTCAATTAAAGGTACTCCACAGCGATTATAATCCACTAAAGTACAGTCATCCCATTCATCATGAACTAGCTTACCAGCATCCTCCTCCATATGAATTTCATGAATACCAATGGATTTCTTCATGCCATCCACCTCTATGTCCACATGGCCGTTTCGACAAATTGGTAAATACAGTTGTGATACCTGATAAGCCTTTGGTAGGTCTGGATAGAAATAATTTTTACGATCAAATTTACATTTCCTAGTAATCGTACAGTTTGTGGCAAGCCCTGCTGCTATAGCAAACTCTACTACTTTTTTATTGAGAACTGGTAAGGTTCCTGGCATACCTGTGCAAACGGGACAACAATGAGTATTAGGGGCTCCACCAAATTCTGTAGAACAGGAGCAGAATATCTTAGTTTTTGTTGCTAATTCTACATGGACTTCAAGTCCTATGACAGTTTCGTAATTTTTCATATTTTCTACCCCTTTCTATAATGTTGGCCTAGCATATTCTCTTGTTTGTTCATAGGAATAAGCCGCACGGATAATATCCTTTTCCCCAAATGGCTTTCCGATAAACTGGGCACCTATTGGAAGTCCTTTAGAATCTATTCCACATGGTAGGCTAATAGCAGGCAGTCCTGCTAGGTTTACAGACACTGTATAGATATCACCCAAATACATTTTCAAAGGATCAGATAGATTCTCTCCCATTTTTAATGCCGTGGTTGGAGCTGTTGGTCCTAAAATAACATCATACTTCTCAAATAATTTATCAAATGCTTGCTTAATTATGGCCTTAACACGAAGTGCTTTATTGTAATAGGCATCATAGTAACCAGAGCTAAGTACGAAAGCACCAATCATCATTCTTCTTTTTACTTCCATACCAAAGCCTTCATCTCTAGTCTTTTTATAAACGTCTTGAAGTCCTTGAAATAAAGGCGTACGATATCCGTATTTCACCCCATCATAACGGCTTAGGTTGGAGCTAGCCTCTGCAGAAGCCAGAACATAATAAGCAGGAATGGCGTAATCTACTGCCTCTAACTCACATTCTTCTACTATAGCACCTTTGGCTCTTAAATCCTCAGCCATCTTTAGAATAGAAGCTTTCACCTCTTTATCTAATCCTTCTCCTAAATATCCCTTAGGTATTGCAATTCGCATGCCAAGTACATCATCTACTAATGCATGAGTATAGTGATAAAACTCCTGTGGCACACTAGTGGAATCCTTCTTATCATGACCCGAGATAACTTGTAAAGTAGCCACACAGTCACTTACAGTTCTTCCGATTGGTCCAATCTGGTCTAGAGAGGAGGCATAGGCTATGAGTCCATATCTAGAAACAGTACCATAGGTTGGTTTTATACCAGTTACACCACAAAAGGAACTTGGTTGACGAATGGAACCTCCTGTATCGGAACCAAGAGCACAAAAGATTTCCTCTGCTGCAACAGCCGCTGCTGCACCACCACTAGAACCTCCTGGTACATAATTGGTATTCCATGGATTATATGTTGGGCCAAAGTAAGAAGTCTCCGTTGTACTACCCATTGCAAACTCATCCATATTAAGCTTTCCAATTATAATAGCTCCCGCTTTATTTAGCCGGTCAACAACCTCTGCATTATAGGGAGGAACAAAATTACTTAACATCTTTGAACTACAGGTAGTAAGTACGTCTTTGGTGCAAATATTGTCCTTAATAGCAATAGGTACCCCAGCCAGTAAAGAGTCTGAAAGTTCTCCCGCATCTATGAGAGTCTGTACTTCCTTAGCACGTTTTAACGCTTCTTCTTCCATTATGGTTACGTAACAATGATACTTGCCATCTCGTTCTTTAATTTTATCAAGCTGTGCCTTGGTTGCCTCAACTACTGTAATCTCTCCAGCTTTAATTTTTTGACTAAGGGTAAGGGCAGTAAGTGTCGTAATATCCATAGGATAGCCTCCCTTCTACTCTACTGTTTTTGGAACGACAAAACAGCCGTCCTTTTTTACAGGTGCATTTTTAAGTAAGTTCTCTCTATCGTCGCCATTTAGCACCTCATCCTCGCGAAATACATTACGCATAGGAAATGCGTGAGACATAGGCTCAATTCCTTCTGTATCTAATTCCTTCATGGTATCCATATATCCTAAAATATTACCTAAATCTATCTTAGCTCTCTCTATTTCTTCCTCCGTTAGCTCTAATTTGGCCAGTGCCGCTACATAGCTAACAATATCTTCTTTAATTTCCATAGGCTTAAACCTTCTTTCTACATTTCTTTCATCTCTATGGTTCTAAACGGGTTACATCACGTGGGAACATGGTGGTCTCTCTGACATTCTGTTCATCTAAGAGCCTCATAGTAAGTCTCTCTAATCCTAAACCTAATCCTCCATGAGGTGGCATTCCATGTTTAAATATCATGAGATAATTTTCAAAATCTGATACATTCATTCCTCTGCTTTCCATTTTCTTAACAATTGTCTCATATTCATGAATTCTTTGACCTCCTGTGGTAATCTCCATTCCCTTATATAAAAGGTCAAAGCTTAGTGTAAATTTATTATCTTTAGGATCATCCATGGCATAAAATGGGCGTTTCTTAGATGGATAGTGGGTAACAAAAACAAAATCACTGTCATATTCTTCTTTAAAATACCGACCGATTAGAACCTCTTCCTCTGGTTCTAAATCATAAGGGTTTCTAATCTTATGGTTGTATTTTTCCGATGCTAACTGCTTTGCTTCATCAAACCGTACTGCTGGAATCTGATCTACCTTTGGAAGGGTAATATCAAGGAGACGAATCTCTTCGGCATACTCCTTTTGTAAAAAGGAAAAGGTGGACAAAAGCATTGCCTGCTCCATTGCCATAATTTCTTCAAAGCTATCTATATAGGCCATTTCAAAGTCTACTGAAGTATACTCATTTAGATGTCTGGTGGTGTTGTGTTTTTCTGCGCGAAATACTGGAGCAATCTCAAAGACTCTGTCATATACTCCTACCATGGTCTGCTTATAGAATTGAGGACTTTGTGCTAAAAATGCCATTTTGCCGAAGTATTCTAGTTTAAAGACATTTGCTCCACCTTCTGCATTACCAGCTACAATCTTTGGACTACGAATCTCTGTAAAATGCTCACTGAACAAGAAATCTCTAAATCCTCTACCAAGGCCTTCTTGAATCTTAAAGATTGCACGTTCTCTAATGTTACGTAAGGAAATTGGGCGTAAGGCGATTTTCGTCTCTAAGCTGGTCTTTAATTTCCATTTACTGATAGGAAGTGGTAAGGTGCTATCCTTTAATGGTTCACTTAACACCTTGATGGAAGTTATCCTTACTTCAAAGCCATGAGGTGCTCTTTCCTCAGAAGTTACAGTTCCTTCCACCTCAAGAGCCATACCCTCCTTTAGGGTTTTATGGTCAAATGGAACGTCGTTAGGATGATACACACATTGCACTAGACCATCATATTTTCTTAAGATAATAAACGTAAATTCACTCATATCACGGATGCTGTGAATCATACCATTGATCTTAATAGACTGTCCATGATAGCCTTGTTCTACTATATTAATGATTTCCACCGTCTCTTTTTTAACTATTCCTGAAATAAAATCCATAACAAATTCCTCCTATACTAATTTTATTGTCCCCCTCCAGACTTCGTCTCTCGGTGATGGACACTCGCCAAATACTTCGTATTTGTCTCTAACAAAAGAGCTCGTATGCAGATGCAAGCATCTGCTACCTCCTCTTTTGTTAGAACAAGCACTTCGTGCTTGGCTCGTTGTTAACACAAACCTCGAGCGTCACGCTTCACGTGACAGCTCGGGTTCGTGGGCGCGCTCGGAACTTGTATGAGCAAGCTCAACAAGTTTCCTCACTTTGCCTTCACGAAAAAAATCCCGAAGTCTAAGTAATAGACTTCGGGACGAATATACAATGATAACCGCGGTACCACCCAAGTTGAGAACAAGCTGTTCCCCTCTCTCCACTTAACGCGTGTGACGCATGACCCTACTTCAGTTCGAATCATGAGCTCCAGAGTGTTCCATATCCTACTTATCCTCCGCAGTGGGCTCTCAGTCGGTGACACCACATTCCTGTTATGGAAGAAAACCATAAAATACAGTCTCTTTCAATGCTGATAACATATATTGCTAAAATTTATACCAAATACTAGCATACTTTGATTTCAAACACAAGCTAAACTTTTAGAAATTAATTAAATTAACATGTAGTCTATACTATTTACATTATTTTTCATTTTATACTTAATATTATTAATAAGAATTACACAAAAAAAGATGCTACCCTAAGTATTAGCTTAAGAGCAACATCTTTTCTTCTATTCTACACTTTTATTCTGCGTACAAACTCTTCTCTTCTTGAAGTCGAAGCATCTCACGAATAAATTCTCGCTTCGTCATCTTATGCGGTATGTAGTCATCATAAAGCTCTAATTCATCCACCTCTTCATACTCAATGTCACTTAAAAGATTAGTTAATTCATTGTGCATGTGTATACCCCCTAATGTTTATCTTTCAATAATTCAGTTATTATTTATTATTATAAAATAAAACAATAAACTCAATATAAAAGATAACAGATATTAGTAATTTTGTCAAGTTATGGTCATATTGTTGATGCTTTTTTATTCATTTTCCCTAATTTTCTACCAAATATACCAAAAATAAGTAGATCTAAATTTTGAAAATACAAAAAGGAGTACATGGTATATGCCACACACTCCCAATCTACTTTACTATAAAGCAATCCATATCGCTTTTAGAATTTTTAATACAGCATTTACCTGATAAGATTCAGAAATACCGGTTTTACACCAAATAGCAAAATGTTCACAATTATTACCAATCAAATCATAACTGGTTTCCCCTAACCTACTATAAGCCCTCTTCACTGTCTCCATAGGGGAATACAGTTTATATCTTGCAGTGTCAAATGCAAGATATATATCGTTAGCTTTTTTGAACTCCTCACTAAGATTTAAATTAGGAGAGATCAAATTCCTAATAGACTTTTCCTGGGAGATGACATTGTATACCTTCTCAGGTTCCCTGTAAAAAGGGGAAAAGTCACAAATAAAATATTCTTCTTCCTCTCCTAAAAAGGTTTCAAATCGTGTAATATGGATCGTTGCCTTTTTTGCCACATCCCCAGCAATGGGGCTATAGTGTATGACCTGGGCATCACCGAGATAGATTCCAAAATGTTGATAGAATCCAAGATCAATACCAATTACGTCACCGTATTCCAGATGTCTTATATTTTTATCCATAACATCACATCCAGAGACACTTTCTATATTTTATGCAACGACAAAATGTCTCATTCCCTACGGACAAGAGAATCAAGGGATATTTCCCCGTCAAAGACTTTCACTGCTGCGCCGGATAAGTAAACGATATTTTCCTTTTGATCATAAAATACTTTTAGAATCCCTCCCCGACATGTTACCACGACATAGGAATCCAGTTGCCCAGTAAGAATGCCTGCTACGACAGATGCTGCTGTGCCTGTACCACAGGCCATGGTTTCTCCGGCTCCTCTTTCCCAGACTCTCATTCTGATATTATTACGATCTACTACTTGAACAAACTCTACATTGATTCGATTTGGGAATTTTAAATTGTGCTCAAGAGGTAGACCATAGGTACTCACAGGAAAGGTACCTACATTATCTACGAAAATTACTGCATGTGGATTACCCATTGACACACAGGTAATCTTAAACTCCTTGTCAAGGACGGTGATTGGTTCCTCTATCACGGTCTCCTTTTCACTAACCACTGGAATTTTATTAGCAATAACGATAGGTTTACCCAAATCTACCATAACTTCAACTACTTTGTTTTGATTTAAGGTGAGAAATAGTGTCTTAATCCCTGCCAAAGTGTCCACTGTTAAAGTAGTCTTAGTTTTTATATTATTTTCATATACATACTTCCCAATACAGCGGATTGCATTACCACACATCTCTCCTACAGAACCATCTGCGTTGTACATACGCATGCTTACATCAGCATTCTCAGAGGTTCCTATTAAAACCAGTCCATCAGCCCCAATTCCCATGTGACGATCACTTAGAATTCTGGCTAGTTTTTCTGGATTCGGAATTTTTTCAAACCTAGCGTCCAAGAAAATATAGTCATTTCCACAGCCATGCATTTTGGTAAACTTCATACAATGACTCCTTACTTATCCTTATTGTCATTATATGAAGCTCTTATTATATTGGTGTCTTTAACAACGTCAAGAGCTTTTCCGCTGTTTCTACCATATTAGTTCCACTATCCATGCTAGTTTTTTGTATATAGCGATGAGCTTCTTCCTCACTCATATGATTACGCTCCATTAACAAGCTTTTTGCCTTATTTATCATAGCAATTTCCTCAACAGAGCGGAGTTTGGAACGATCCTTTTGTTTCTCCAATATCCTCTTTCTACGTCTTTGATACTGTACAGTCATTATTTGGAGAGTTTGAAGCAGCTCATTCAACTTAATTGGCATACTAAGACATACTATCCTACCATTGGTTACTTCTTCTATCTTAGTCTGGGATGCCACTAACAACATTTCAAATCCATCAGGAAGATAATTTTGTAGCTGTAGGTAATACATATCAGAAAAACGATATCCACTCACTACAATCCCAGCATCCAATTCATTTGCTATGCTAATAACCTGAGCTCCAGAGGTACAAGTTGCACTAACTTCAAGACCATTGCGAACTAACACTGTTTTTATATTCTTTGCATCTTCAAGTTTCGGAAAAGCAACAATAATGCTTAACATGTAACACCCCCAAGCTTCCCATTTATTTGGTTTTAATGAGTAGTTAAATACGTTTTAAATACTCATCTACCTCCCAGTTAGAAACTTGTTGGTTATATTTCGTCCATTCCTTCTTCTTTGCTTCTAAATATGTTTTAGTAATGTGCTCCCCTAATACATCCTTAAAAAATGTATCTTGTTCAAAAGCTTCAATTGCCTCTCCCAAAGAGCTTGGTAGCGTTTCAATCCCCAACTCCTCTGATTTTTCCACACTTAGGGTGCGTAAATCTACATCTATGGAATCTGGTGCTATGAGCTTATTCTTTATTCCCTCTAATCCAGCTGCCATACATACTGCCAAAGCAAGGTATGGATTAGAAGCACAATCTGGACTTCTAAGTTCTATTTTAGTAATTCCAGATCTAGTATCCGGAATACGAATCAAAGGACTTAAGTTATTCTTTGACCACCCTATATGTACAGGAGCTTCAAACCCTGGTACCAGACGTTTATAGGAATTAACAATTGGATTGGTAATTAAACACATTCCTTTTACATGCTTTAGGATACCTGCAATAAAAGACTTCGCTTCGTCACTTAAACCACGATTCTCTCCTTTAAACATATCCTTACCATCCTTGTACATTGCTATATTGATGTGCATACCTGAACCCTTAATTCCTGTTTTTGGTTTTGGCATAAAGGTAGCATGGAGACCGTGTCTTCTAGCAACCGTTCTTATTACCAGCTTAAAAGTCACAATATTGTCTGCTGCATTTAAAAGTCTATCATACTTAAAATCCACCTCGTGCTGCCCTGGTGCATCTGCATGGAAAGAAGAGGTTACTTCAAACTCCATATCCTCTAACATTAGAACCATTTCTCGTCTAGCATTTTCACCAGTATCTAGTGGTCCAATATCAAAATAACTGCCCTGTTCAGATGTATTTGTAGTTATACCTCCCTGTTCATCTAAATCAAATAGGAAGAATTCACACTCAGGACCAATATCAAAATCATAGCCCATATCAGCGGCTTCCTTAATTACTTTCTTTAATATGTATCTGGAATCTGCATCAAATGGAGTCCCATCTGGTTTATAGACATCGCAAATGAATCTTGCTACTTTTCCTTGTTGCGGTCTCCATGGGAAGATTTCAAAGGTGTCAAGGTCTGGGTATAAATACAGTTCCTGTCGACTTACACCTGTAAAGCCTTCGATAGCTCCACAATCAAAGATACACTTGTTATTTAACACCTTATCCAGCTGACTAATCGTCACAGCCATATTTTTTAAGTTACCATAAATGTCAACAAACTGGAGACGAATAAATTCTACGTCTTCCTCCTCTACAAGTCGAATAATGTCTTGAACAGTATACTTACCCATAACTATCTCTCCTTTAACAAATCTTTGAATTAATCCTTTGTAGAACAAAGAGCTTTGCTTGTATAGCTCTCCGTCTAAGGTGGGTCGTAAAACGACATAATCTATACAATAAAAAAGGGCAAGGGCATACTACCTGTAGCGCCCTTACCCAAGTTGTTTTCATAATAGCAATCACATCCCAGTTTGTCAAGCTCTTTACTTTTTATATTGTCTTCCTTCATGATCCATTTCATAATTCTCTTTATAGATGAGCTGACTAATAGGTACAATTTCATACCCCTTTTCCTTAAGACCTTCAATAATTGAAGGTAAGGCCTCTAGGGTGTACTTACCACCATTGTGAAACAATATAATTGAACCATTGCCTAAATGCGGATTCTTTAGAATCCTATTTGCTATGGTTTTCGCATCATAATCCTTCCAATCTAAGGAATCCACATCCCACTGGATACAATAGTATTTTAGTTCATTACACACATTGATAAGATTATTGTTGTAATCTCCAAAAGGTGCCCGAAATAGATTCATGTCCTTCCCCGTCAATGCCTTGACTTTATCGTGTACCACTTGAATTTCTGAGATACATTCCTTCTTACTTAATTGTGACATCTGCTTGTGATTCTGACTGTGATTGCCTATATCATGGCCTGCTGCTGCAATTTTTTTTACGTCTTCTCCATATTTGTCCACCCAGCCACCTGTTAGAAAAAAAGTAGTCTTCACATTATACTTAGCAAGGCAATCTAAGATCTTCTGGGTCTGATCATTGCCCCATGCTGCATCAAAGCTTATGGCCACTTGAGGTTTATCTGTTTTTACACAGTAGATAGGAAGTTTTTTTGTTGGGTTTGATGTTACTGAAATAGCATCGGGCATATAGTTCATTCCTATTGCAAAGATTCCAATGGCTGTTAACACGATAATTCCTATCCTTATAAAACTACTAACTACTTCTTTATTCCAATTACTGTCCATAGTTACACCCAATAGAGCTTGTTAATATAATATATTGCCTATGAAGGCTGATTATGACTTGTAGATAATGTAGAAAAAGACGTGCCAACAATGGCACGCCTTACCTATTTAAGTATTCATTTCAAATTATTTTACAAAAGCCTTAACCTTTGCTGCAATGTTATCAGCATCTAATCCATATTTCTTGATTAACTCTACTGCAGGACCAGATTCACCAAATGCATCATTGATACCGATCTTTAATACAGTAGCTGGATAGTTAGCACATAATGCATCGCTTACTGCACTACCAAGGCCACCAATAATGGAATGCTCCTCTACAGTAACAATCTTACCAGTTTCCTTTGCACATGCGATAATTAAGTCTTCATCTAATGGCTTAATTGTGTGAATATTTACAACTTTAGCGCTAATTCCTTCTGATTCAAGCATCTTTGCCGCTGCAAGACTCTCACCTACACAAAGACCAGTAGCTATGATAGTAACATCCTTACCTTCTCGTAATACAACACCCTTACCTAATTCAAATTTATACTCAGCATTGTCGTTGATTACAGGTGCTGCAAGACGTCCAAAACGAAGGTATACAGGACCATCATGTTCATAAGCTGCTTTTACTGCTGCTCTTGCTTCTACATCATCACTTGGATTAATTACTACCATTCCTGGGATAGTTCTCATTAATGCAATGTCTTCATTACATTGATGAGTTGCACCATCTTCACCTACAGATATACCTGCGTGAGTTGCACCAATCTTTACATTAAGGTGTGGATATCCAATGGAGTTACGAACCTGTTCAAAAGCACGGCCTGCTGCAAACATAGCAAACGTACTAGCAAATGGAACCTTTCCAGTAGTGGACATCCCTGCTGCAATTCCCATCATGTTACACTCTGCGATACCACAGTCAATATGACGGTCTGGAAAAACCTTTTTAAACATACCAGTTTTAGTCGCTTCTGCCAAATCTGCATCTAATACATATAGATTATCATGTTCTTTACCAAGTTCTACTAAAGCATTACCATAGCTTTCTCTTGTTGCAATTTTCTTTACTTCTGACATAATGCTTCACCTGCCTTTTCTAACTCTTCCTTAGCCTGATTATATTGCTCATCATTTGGTGCAGTACCATGCCAGCTAGCCTTATTCTCCATAAAGCTTACACCTTTACCCTTTACACTCTTAGCAATAATTGCAGTAGGCATACCTTTTATTTCTTTTGCTTGCTTAAATGCAGCTGCTATTTGATCAAAATCATGTGCATCCACATTAATTACATGAAAGTTAAAAGCTTCAAACTTTTTATCTATAGGGTATGGAGAACAAACGTCATCAATATTACCATCAATTTGAAGGCCATTATTATCTACAATAACCACTAGATTATCTAGATTATGGGAGCCTGCAAACATAGCCGCTTCCCAAACCTGTCCTTCTTGAATCTCACCATCACCAAGAAGAGTATATACTCGATAGGACTCATTAGTAAGCTTAGCAGATAAAGCCATACCTACTGCTGCGGATACTCCCTGTCCTAAAGAACCACTAGACATATCTACACCAGGAATATGTTTTTTGTCAGGATGTCCTTGTAAATAAGAACCCACATGACGTAAGGTTACTAAATCCTCTACTGGGAAAAACCCCCTGTGAGCGAGTGTTGAATATAAACCAGGCGCTACATGGCCTTTAGATAATACGAAGCGGTCTCTGTCTGGTTTATCAGGATTAGCAGGGTCAATATTTAACTCTTCAAAATACAGATAAGTAAAAATATCTGTAGCTGAAAGAGAACCACCTGGATGTCCTGATTTTGCACTATGCACTGCATCGATGATTCCCTTACGAATCTCATTCGCAGTTTTTTGTAGTTCTAATGTTCTCATTCTAATACCACCTTTACAAAATTTATAACTAATAGTTAGTTATCCTGCCATTGTAGAAAACACATTTTTAAATGACATATTATAAAGCCTACAAGAATTACTTCTTGTACATTCTATATATTACCATAAAGTTTATTGATTGTGAATACCTATTTGTTTAGTTAATAAACTTTATCCATAATAACCGGAAATTATAAACTAAAATATGCAACTAATAACTTTTCTAAATCCACTTGATCCTTGATTCCCATAGTCTCTCTAGCGGAGTGCATGGCTAAAATCGGAATGCCAATGTCTTGTGTCTGCATAGGTAACAAAGAATTTGTAATAGCACCTAAGGTTGACCCCCCCTTAACATCAGAACGATTATAATATTTCTGGTATGGAAGGCCACATTTATCGCAGATCTGAACCAAAATACCTACCATCTCACAATCACTAGCATACGCCTGGGTATTCGTAATTTTGATAGCGATTCCATGATTTAAATATACTTTATTGGTAATATCTGATTTTTCCTTCTTGTTTGGATGCACTGCATGAGCAACATCTACAGAAACACAATGGCTTTTTAATAATGCATCATTGTAGCTAAGAATGTTGCCACCCAGACTACAATAAATTTTCTGTAAAAGCAATCCAAGTAGATTGGAATCAGCACCTTTTTTAGAACGACTACCAATCTCCTCATGATCAAAACAGGCAATAACATCAATGCCGTGGCTTCTTTCGCTTGTAATAATTCCTGTCAGACAGGCTTGTACACTTGATAAGTTATCAATTCTCGGTGCAGAAATAAACTCTTTTTTGAGACCAAATTCTACACCTTCTTCTTTTAAATAAACTCCTAACTCAAAATCTAAGATGTCCTTTACAGAAATCTTTAATTCTTTGGCTAAGGCTTCCATGAACTCCTCTTGCTTAACACGTTCTCCTGTCATGCCAAGCAAAGGAAGCATATCAATCTGATTGTTTAGTTCCTTTCCTTTATTGACATCACGATCAAGATGAATGGCCAGGTTTGGAATCGTTAGTAAAGGACGTTTAAAGTCAACTAATCGAACCTCAGGATGAAATAGGTCCCTGTTTCGGATTGCAACCTTTCCCGATATAGACAAAGGGCGATCCATCCATGTATTTAAAATAGGACCCCCATAAACCTCTACATTTAACTTTGTATAAGCACCATCTACAATCTCAGGCTTCGCCTTCAGACGAAAACCGCAAAAATCTGTATGGGCATAGGCAAATCGAAAGCCCTCTCCTAGTTGAAACTGCTCATTGACACGAAACGCAAGAAAAGAACTGTGGTAAAGTTCCATAAAGTAACCCTGTCCCTTTTTCAGTTCAAAAGATTCTGCCATATTTAGTTCCGTAAATCCGGCCTCTAACAGTTGTCTTTTCGCTTCCTGTACACAATGAATTGGTGAAGTTGATACTTCAATTGTATTGAGTAATCTTTTGCTAATCTGGTTCATATTTCTCCATCCTTTGCTCCCCATTCCTTTATATTATAGCATATGGAGATATTCTTTACTATGTAAACCTCTAAAACTTTACAAGTTTTTTCAATTACACGCAACAACCGTGCGAAGCTTTTGCTACCACGGTTGTTTGCACTACATATTGGCATGCTTTAATATGAGATGATCTAAAACAGATTTATAAATTATTACGATATGGGCATCAATAAAACAATACTTGTTAGCAACATACTCATATGCTTTATATAAAAATGCAGTAGTAACAGCTCCTACAAATAATAAACCTAGTATAAATGGAAGCCCTTGGACAAGAAGAAGAATTAAGCTAATTATATACACAATAAATATAAATTTAAATGTTCTGCTAATTCGTAACACAAGATTAAGAGAATCTGAGAGTCGTTTGGTCATTTTTATTAGGGACTCCACGTCCTTGTCCTTTAGCCTATTATAGATATCTTCATATATTTCAACATTATCTAATACCCGATGATTGTATGTTTTATTGCTTATTAGCTTTTGGTAACATGCGAAATATTGTTCGTAACAGTTTACACCTAATTCCTTACAGATAAGTTTTCGGAATACACTCGCCATATTTTGTTCACCAGCTTTTTTCATTCAAGCACCTCATTACAAGTATTCTATTCCGGAGACAAGTCGTTATTGCATTAAGAAAATGCCTATAATTTGGTGTCTACTATATTATATTATTGCTTTAATATTTAGAAACAATTATAGTAAATTTTGTATATTTTCTTATTCTTGAAATCATTGGCTAAAATAAAAATATTCTATATCTTTTCTAATAATACAATAGTCTGAATTAATGGAAATTCCACGAATTATTCACAATAAGTTCATATTTTATCCATACTCTAAACATATTTGTCTATTATAATGAGATTATCAATTAAGAAAATATCTTAATTAAGACAATTTTTTAAAACTTTTTCATAAAAAAGCCTGATAGTGATCCCCCTCTATCGGGCTTCTCCTCTTTTACATAGCAAAAAAGGAATCGTTTTCACGATTCCTTTTTTGCTCCTTAATTAAATTTCTAAAACTACCCTTGACTCATAAAAAAGTGTAAGTGCCTTTTCATATTCAAACTTAATAATTGCATTCTGTATACTTTGCAAAACTGTATATGGCCCTTTAGGTGCTAATACTATCATTCTCTCTAACCACTTATTAATCTCAATATATTCGTAATGTTCTAATGCTCTTTGAAGCTCTATTAGCCCCTCCTTACACTCTTTACTGTTCCAAAACAAAGATATGGTATCCTCATAATGCAAATCTTTATCATCATTACTACAATAACTAAGACTTTCTTCTCTTAACACAACCTCCTCTAACCTCTGGTCATGATGAATGGGATTGTTCTCTAGAACTTTAAATAACAATACAAAACCCATAGAAACTGTTCTTAGATTAACATGAAAACCCGAAAATTCATAAAAGCTGTTACTCTTCTGATTCTTTAAAGTAAGATAACCTAGTAGACCTTCTTGCTGATGTAACTTCAATAGAAGTTCTTCTAACTCATTAAGATTGGCCTTCCCTTGCATAAGTGTCGTATAGTGTAGACCCATAGCCTCTCTTCCCGAAGAAAACCCAAAAAGCTTTGCAGCTTTTTCTGAACAATGTAACACATAATCGTTGTTATCAAAAAATAGAAAGATATCATCACTTACCATGGAATGCGCTTCCATAATCATCTGGGCTTGGTAAGCTTCTGTTAAATCATAGAATATTAGCAAATATCCAGTGTCATCCTGAAGCTTTGTTGCTTCTACTCTTACCCAGCATATGCTAATAAGAGGAACAGAATAAAAAAATGTAAACTCTGTTCTTTCTCCCTTCCTTCTTATTAGTTCTAATAGATTCTTAAGTTCTGTACTATCTATTAGATCACAAAGATTCTTATTATAAGACTCCTCAGGTAATAATGAAAATAAACGAAGAAAACCTTTGTTGCAGCATAGAATCCTTTGTGCGTAATCTATAACAGCAGTTGCAAAGGATTCTGTTAGTAATACCTGATTCCATAGGTTTTCATGATAATCTAACTCCATCGTATTCTCTCCTAAATACACTATATTTTTATAGTATCATTAAATCCAGCGGGTTAAATTAATGCATACCTATTATCGAAGGTTAATGTATAAAATACGAGTGTTGTTACTATATTCAATGTTATTAAGAGTGTTCCTTACTATCATATATGTACTAATAAATGTCATTCTAATACACAAAATTTGTAATAATAAAAATTAATATTATACCTTTTATCTTATTTTGAGTAATGGTATAATATTAGCAGTGCAATTTTATAGACATCCTACACGGATTCTGAATACAAAAGGAAAAACATTTGGAGGTATATTATGTCAAAAGTGACTATTATGAATCATCCATTGATTCAACACAAAATCGGAATCATGCGCGTAAAAACCACTTCTACTAAAGAATTTCGTGATCTTGTAGCCGAAGTAGCTATGTTAATTGGCTACGAGTCAACTCGTGAACTTCCCCTAGCTGATATTGAAATTGAAACACCATTAGTGAAAACTACTGTAAAAGAAATCGCTGGTAAGAAGCTGTGTATTGTTCCTATTCTACGCGCTGGTCTTCATATGGCAGATGGAATACTTAATTTAATTCCAAATGCAAAAGTTGGACATATTGGATTATACCGTAATGAAGAAACTTTAGAGCCCGTAGAATATTTCTGCAAGCTTCCAACTGATGCAGCTGAACGAGATATATTTGTAGTGGATCCTATGTTAGCAACTGGTGGTTCTGCAATTGCAGCCATCAATCTTCTTAAAAAACGCGGAATTAAACATATCCGCTTTCTATGCTTAATTGCAGCTCCAGAAGGTGTCAAGAAACTTCAAGATGCACACCCAGATGTAGATATTTACATTGGCGCACTAGATGAAAAATTAAATGACCATGGTTATATACTTCCAGGCTTAGGAGATGCTGGAGATCGTATTTACGGAACGAAATAATATAAATAGAGGCTTTATAAGGAGCAAACTACAATCCCATGGAAGTAATATTCCATGGGATTGTAGTTTGCTCCTTATATCTAGTACCTATTTTTATTCAATATCTTTACTTTATCGAAGATAATGATTTGATGGAGGATAGTAACCTCTTCTTTTCAATGGGCTTACTAAAGAAAAATCCTTGGTATGCTTGTACTTCATGAAACAACAAGAACTCATATTGCTTAATCGTCTCTATACCCTCAACTATAATCTCTGCCTTCATACTCTTAATCATATCTAGCATAGCCACTACTAGTGCACCATTAAACCTCTCAGTTCCATAAGTCTCCATAAACTTTTTATCTAGCTTAATGTAATCAAATGGTAAATCCATTATACAATGAACATCAATATAACTAACCCCAAAATTATCAAGTGCTATAGAAAAACCTTGTTTCTTAATCTCTAGCAAAGCCTTTTTCATTAGATCTAAATCCTCAATAGCCAAACCTTCCTTAATCTCTAGCACTATTTGATCTCTACTAATATTGTTTCCATCAGTCAATGCCACTAATTGCTTCACAAAGTTCGGCTGAAACAGTTGTACCAGACTTAAATTAATATGCATTTTTACATTGGTTATACCACGATTATGTAGTTGAGAGTATGTTTTTATAGCTTCTTTGATAGAAAAGTAACCAATACGATCCATCAAACCCAAATACTCACTCATGGATAAGAAATCTAAGGGCTTCACATCTCCAATGTGGGGACTATTCCAACGAAGTAAGGCTTCCACTCCAATCATAGAGCCACTCTTAACGTTGACAATAGGCTGATAATATACTGTGAATTCCTTGCATTTCTCTGAAATAGCTTTGGTAAGCTGTTCCTGCTTTTTAGCACTTTCCCATGTATCAAATGCAAGATGCATCATTCTAGGTTTATTATTTAGTGAGCTTATAGAACTACTTTTAGTAGTATCTGTTCTCTGTATTTGACATTCAATGTACAATTCATTGTTAATCTTCTTAATGGCTCCAATACTTACCTTTACTAAAACTGAATCACCATTACTATTATATATTGTTATTTTCTTTTCAAAGTATTTACTTCTGCCATTTTCAAGTTGCTCAAGGAACATAAGAACTTTCTTATAATCGTCCTCTGATATGATATCACTAAACTTAACTTCCTTTTTATATAGTAACTCAGGGTGATACCCATAGTAACTTACATTAGAAGAAACATAGTCCAAGTGAAAGGATTCATTCTTTCTTAAGCTTATAATAACTGTATCACTTCTACTAATCAAATCACTTAAGGTATTATTACAACGTAAAATAGAATTATACAACTTTTTTTGCTCAAACTTATTAAAAATAAGTTTATAGGAACCAATTACACCAGATACACTACCATTACTATTGATTAATGGAATGCGATTAATGGAACAAAAGTATCCTTCTGAGCTATCTGATTTTATAAGTTGGAGAGTTTTCATTAATGGAATCTTTTTATTGATCACATAATCGTCGTCAAGTTCCAACTTCTCAGTAGTTGCCACATCCATAATATACCGTGTGCTAACGGGAAAAGTTACTGTATGAAGAAACTCTAAATCACTAATAAAGCATTTATTCATACATATAAAGTTACTTTTGGTGTCCTTCCAAGCAAATCTAGGAAGCCAACTTTTCATATGTCGAACAAACGACTGTTTATAGGAGTATTCAAAAAATGCAACAATAATATGTTTCTCTTCAAAATCGATAACATTAAGCTCTACATCAATTTCTTTATAATTTCCTTTTTTTAATCCATAGGACATATTGTAAAAGATTTTGGTTCTATTATTTTTTATAACCTCATCTAAACTAATTGCCTTTACTCGGATGACTTTGGCAACAGAAGTGATATCCGTCTCCATGAATTCTCTTGCCAAAGCATTATAGCTAATTACTTTATCCGTTTCGTAGATATAAATTATCGTTGGAAACTCTATATTATCAACAAACTCTTGAAAATATTTTTTAACAATAGTTTTCATACTACCCCTCCTTTAGTAACTATCCAGTATATACTGTAAATACCATCTCTTCTAGATAGATCTGTTTAAATTCCTTTAAGTCTGCTAGCTCCAATCGTTGTATTCCTTTAGTTAACTCTCTTAGTTCTTCTCTACTGACCTGATCTTTTAATCTGATTATGGCTCCAGATAGGGCTGCATTACCTATCTGATGATAACGTGTTAACTGAGTATCTGGAAGTAATCCAATTAACATTGCATTGTCCAAATTAAGATGTGTTCCAAAAGCACCTGCTATCCATATTCCAGATAGCTGCTGAACTTTTAAGTTAGTCTCCGATAGAAGAAGCTTAATTCCAGCACTAATCGCTGCTTTTGCTAATTGAAACTGTCTAATATCCTGTCTCGTTATATAAATGCTACTTTCTTCGTCTCGATACAATTCATATCCCAATTGCCCAGTAATTGGGTCCTTTTCACAGTATTCCTCCTTCAGATAACCTGTACTATCCACAATTCCAGCCTTGTATAAAGCTGCTATAGCATCTAGAATTCCAGTTCCGCTAAGTCCTACTGGCTTAACATTACCTCCCACTTGTAACTTTATTTTCTTATTCTGGTAAAGTACCTTATTTATGGCACCTAAACCTGCACACATCCCATATGCCATAGAGCCACCTTCAAAAGCGGGGCCAGCTGCAGTAGAACAGGCTACAAGAAGGTCTTCTCCCTTTAACACTATTTCACCATTGGTTCCGATGTCCACCAATAGATGATATCCTTCCATCTTATTCATCTTTAGTTCCACTAAGCATCCTATAGTGTCTGCCCCTATATGACCGCCAATTATCGGAAGAATCTCCACTGTGGCTTTGTCCCCAAAAGGAAGTCCTAGCTCGTTAGCTAGTTTAATATCTCCCCCCATATAGTCCGTTTTAAAAGGTGCTTTGGCGAGCTTCTCTGGACTTAGACCAGTAAAAAAATGGCACATAGCAGTATTTCCCACTACAACTGTCTTGATTATCTCTTGCATACTTAAGTTAAGTCTAGATAACGTATTGGAAAGATGATACTTAAGTTCCTCTATGAGCTCCTGTTGAAGCTTTTTTACTTTTGATATATCTCCTTGACAAGCACTAATTCTAGACATTATATCTGCTCCATATTTACGAAGGGAATTATAAAACTTGTCCTTAACGATAAGAACGCTGTCTTCTAAATCCAGTATGGCATACTCCATCGTTGTTGTGCCCACATCTAAAGCTAGTCCAAGTTTCCTTGGCTTTCTATTCTCGCAAACAACATCAGCAACATATACCGACTTCTCTTTCTCTTTATATAAATCTGGAAGAAGCACGCAGGTGTCTTCCTTTATCTGCATAAGACAAGCAAGTCTAATACCTCTTTCTCTTTCCTTGTCAGATAATATGAGCTCTTCTTCCTTTTCATACTTTCGGTCATTTCCTTTGGTCACTAAAACCTTACATTTTCCGCAGGTTCCATGACCGCCACAAGAAGCATCCACCATAAGGCCAGCTTCATAAATTGCTGATAATAGGAAGGTTCCTTCTTCTACAGACATTTGAATATTAGACGGTAAAAATAGTACATTCACTGGTAACTCCTTTTCTAAGAAAGTAATCATTTACTTATCTATTAGACAAAACTGACAATTTGTCTGACTACGGCAGTTTCTACAGGGCGATATTATAATTTCCTCCTCTAATCCATAGATTCCTCCAAGGAAAGAAGATAACGGCTGTAACATATGTCCTTTTAACAATGCAAGCTCTGGTTTCACATTAAGAAACATATAATATTCACTGATTTCCTCTATAGGTGTAGAAAATAATCCTGGTCCAAAGTAAGGTGATATATAATTAAGCCCTACTCCAACTTTTAATTTATATAGGGCGGGTAACATCTGAGTTCTAATATACTGTCTCGCTCCATCCATAAAAGAATTTCTTAAAATAGGAAGAAGCTCTTCTTCTTGATTCTCCTCTTGAGTTAAGAAAAAGACGAGTTCGCATAAGATTCTATTCTCTTTTAGTTCTTTAGGAGTAAAATGAGGGGTTCTACTAAATTTATAGATCCCTCTTGGTATCAAAGACTTTCCATGGCTACAGACATAATCTCTACCCCACCTAAGCTGCTTATGAACGGTTGTATAATTCACTTCATTTTGGTTTCCTAATGCCTTTTCATAAGAGATTAGAGCTTTATCTGTAATATATGAAATAATTTGAGGATGTTCAAAATTAAACCAACCTTCCATAACTGTTCCCTTCTAAATTGCTCTTATTTTATCATTTTATTCCATTTTTTTATGAAAGACAACTACCAAACGATACAAGAGTATCACTCGGTGTCGCGGGCGCTTGGGGTTTTTCGTGCAAGTACGCAAAAACCCTCACTTTGCCTTCGCGCAAAAAAAATAGGAGTTCTGCAATTGCAGAACTCCTTAATCATTCTTGTTTGTAACAATACTACCTAACCTCTTTATTATGTGAAACACAAATCAAAGCGTAAAAGGTACACTGTAAACTACAGAGTGATTATAAAAGTGTTACGTTTGTAGCCTGTGGTCCTTTTTCTCCATTAACTACATCAAATTCTACAGCTTGACCTTCAGCTAAGGATTTGAATCCATCCATCTTTAAGCCTGTGTAATGTACGAATACATCGTTGCCTGCTTCATCAGAGATGAAACCGAAACCTTTTTGGTTATTAAACCACTTTACAGTACCTTTGTTCATGTGTAATTCCTCCAAAAAATAAATATTACGTTGCTTTTTACAACAATACAATAATACCATTTTTTATATATTCTGTCAAACATTATTTATTTTGCCATAATATTCATAAAAATTACAGCTTGAATTAGGAATATTGCTGGAAATCCTATGACAAACTTCATATGCTTTGTTTTATGGCGAAACAGTTCCATACCTAGAAAACCTCCCAAACTACCTCCTAGAATGGCAACTAAAAACAGAGTTTTTTCTGGTATACGATATTGATGCTTGATGGCCTTTCTTTTATCTATCCCCATGATGACAAAACCAATGGTATTAATTAGAACTAAATATACACCTATTATAATCTCTAAGTACACTGAACTCTCCTTCCATATATAAAAGAACAGCTTAAATAGCCTGTTGGGGGTATCTAAGCTGTCTACTCACTTTATTTATTTACTTCTACTTTTTTCACTAGGGCAATCTCTAATTCCTCTAGTTGTTTTGGATCAACAACGTTTGGACAATCTGTCAATAGACAAGAAGCATCTTTAACTTTAGGAAATGCCATAACATCGCGGATAGAATCCTCCTTTGTCATAAGCATAATTAAACGATCCAAACCATAAGCTAAGCCTGCATGAGGTGGTACTCCGTATTTAAATGCATTAAGAAGGAATCCAAACTGTTCATACGCTTGCTCATGAGTAAAACCTAATACTTCAAACATCTTCTCTTGAATATCATTTTGGAAGATACGAACACTTCCGCCACCGATTTCAGTTCCATTTAATACAATATCATAGGCCTTTGCACGAACCTTTTCTGGAGCAGTTTCAAGATACTGTAAGTCTTCTTCCATTGGCATAGTAAATGGATGATGCATTGCCACATATCTCTCTTGTTCTTTGGAGTACTCAAGTAATGGGAACTCGGTAACCCATAAAAACTTATACTCATCTTTATCAAGTAACTCTAACTGTCTGGCAATTTCCAAACGAAGGTTTCCTAATACTGCAAATACAGTATCATCTTCATCTGCTGCAAAAAGAAGTAAATCTCCTGGTTTACCTTCCATTGCATCCACTAACGTAGCTAACTCTTCCTCAGTCATAAATTTAGCAAAGGAGGATTTGTATGTGCCATCTTCGTTGATTGCCAGGTATGCTAGGCCTTTGGCACCAAAATCCTTGGCATAATCTACTAAGGCATCTATCTTCTTACGTGGCATAGCAGCCTGTCCAGCCGCATTGATACCTCTTACAGAACCACCATTTTCTAGGGCCCCTGTAAATACTGAGAAACCACAATTCTTTACTACTTCAGATACATTTTTAAGCTCCATGCCAAATCTAGTATCTGGTTTATCAGAACCGAAACGCTCCATTGCTTCCTTATAAGGCATTCTCTCAATTGGAAGGCTAATGTCTATATTCATAATATCTTTAAATACACGCTGAATCAAACGTTCATTTACATCAATGACGTCATTTACATCAACAAAGGATAGCTCCATGTCGATTTGCGTAAACTCTGGCTGACGATCTGCACGCAAATCCTCATCTCTAAAGCATTTTGCAATCTGGAAGTAACGATCAAAGCCAGAACACATTAATAGCTGTTTAAATAGCTGAGGAGATTGTGGCAGGGCGTAGAAGTTGCCTGGGTGTACACGGCTTGGTACTAGGTAATCTCTTGCTCCCTCTGGGGTACTTTTATTTAAAATTGGGGTTTCAATCTCAAGAAAGCCTTCCTCAGATAGAAACTGTCTTACTAAGGTACAAACCTGGCTACGTATCATAATATTTCTTTGTAAATCAGGTCTTCTAAGGTCTAAATAACGATATTTTAAGCGTAATTCATCCTTTGTTTTACTGTTTTCCTCAATTGGAAAAGGTGGTGTCTCTGCTTCAGATAGGATACGAAGCTCAGTAGCACGTACTTCAATGGCACCAGTAGCTAAATTCTCATTGGTAGCACCAGAGCGGGCAACAACCTTACCAACCACCGCTACTACGAATTCGCTTCTTAATCGCCCTGCTTTTTCAAACACCTCAGGAGCAACTTCACTTTCTTCAAAGATTACCTGCATAATTCCAGAACGATCTCTAAGATCTAGGAATACTAGTCCACCTTTATTACGATTCTTTTGTACCCATCCCATTAAGGTTACTTCTTTACCGATTTCAGAAGCAGTAACCTCTGTACATCTATGGCTTCTGTGTAAGCCTTTCATTGTTTCTGCCATTTAAAGTTCTCCTTTATTTAAAATAGTTTACTATCTCATCAATTGCCACTGTAGTCTCTTCATGAGAGTCCATGTTCTTAATCACTACTTGGTTAGACTTAATTTCGTCTTCTCCCAAGATAATAGTATTTTGTGCCCCTAACTTATTGGCATACTTCATCTGTGCCTTTACACTTCGGTCCATATAATCTGTTTCTACAATCAGACCTTGATTACGAAGTTCGGTAACAATTTGATATGCCTTTGCCTTAGCTTCTTTTCCTAAAATACCAACATAAAGTTGCGGCTTGTCCTCTTCTCCTAAGTCAACACCTTCTTGATCAAGGAAGTATAATATTCTCTCGATTCCCATACCAAAACCAACGGATGGTACTTCTAGCTTTCCATCCACTTCATGGATAAGATTATCGTAACGACCACCGCCACAAAGAGTGAAACCATCTTCATTTACAAATTCGAATACTGTCTTTGTATAGTAATCTAGTCCTCGAACAATACCTGTATCTATCTCATATGGGATATTTAACTCAGTAAGCAAAGATTTAAGTTCATCAAAATGCTCTTTACACTCTTCATCCAAATACTCTATGGTTCTTGGAGCTTTGTCTACAATTGCTTTACATCCCTCTACCTTACAGTCAATGACACGAAGGGGATTCTTCTCCATACGATCTAAACAGGTTGGACACAGACCTTCTTTTCTTTCTTCCAAATACGCTTTTAGAGCATCATTATAAATCTTTCTACAGTTTGCACAACCAATACTATTAATGTGAAGCTTTGCCTTCTTTAATCCAATCTCATTGATCAAAGTGGTAATAAGAGTAATCAGTTCCACTTCGGCAAGTGGGCTCTTGCTACCTACAAACTCTACACCAAATTGATGATGTTGACGAAGACGTCCACTTTCCGGCTGCTCATAACGAAAAGCTGGAGTTACATAGAATAATTTGATAGGTTGCGCCTCTGCATATAGGCTATTTTCTAAATAAGCACGAATGGCTCCAGCAGTTCCCTCTGGCTTTAAGGTTACACTACGGTTTCCTTTATCTTGAAAGGTATACATTTCCTTCTGTACTACATCTGTAGTTTCTCCAACGCCCCTCTGAAACAGGACGGTATGTTCAAAGACTGGAGTAATAATTTCTTTTATGTTATAGGCCTTACAAAGCGTTCTTGCTTTTGACTCAATAATGGTACGACGGTGCATATTGACACCATACCAGTCCTGAGTTCCTTTTGGTCTTTGGGTGATCATGTAATATCTCCTCCTAAAATTTATTTATATTCAGTAGATATGTGCCTTAAGGCTACATGTTCCCTAATTGCACCAAAGTCTCTACTATGTACCACTCTTTGAAAAACTAGGAAAATTTGCATATCAAAGTTTTTCACTTCATCTATCATTAACTCTACTGCAGTATCAATATCAAACGCATCCCGATATGGCCGTTCCGAAACTAAAGCTGCAAATACATCACAGGTCCTAAGAATTCTAGCCCCAATAGGAATCTCTTTTCCAATAAGATTGTCTGGATATCCTGAACCATCGTAATTCTCATGATGATGATATACACTCTCTAATATAAAATCACTATAGCCTTCACTTTTTAATATATCATAACTAAAAGTAGAATGCATCCTAACATATTTCATTTCTTCGATATGCAAGGTATCTTTTCTTCTTCCGTACAGATACTTGCTTAAACGTAGCTTTCCAACATCATGGAGTAAGCCTGCAATTGAAATATCATGACAGAATTCTTCATCATAGTTAAGCTCTCTGGCGATTAATTTCGCCAGATTACTTACTAATATACCATGGTCCACAGCATCTTTAAAATCATCAATAATAATGTCACTCATAATCATACTGCTATCTACATTATCTTGTACTTGGTTCTTGTCCCCCATAATACACCTTCTCAACAAAATTCTTTTTTCTTTCAATCATTTCATCAATACGTGCAATATACTCTTTGACATCCTTTACGTTCTCTACTCGTTCAATACGACCCTCATCGTGAAAAACAAATTTGGAAGATGCACCTGCGCCTAACGCTAGTATTGTTTGCTTCTCTTCCATAATAAGAATATTGTAAATACACTCCATTCCTGGCTTTGCATATCCTACATTCTCAAGATTATCTGACATATTCTTCTGACGATATAAATAATATGGAACATACCCCTGCTCTTTCGCAAATATTCGAGTTTGTAACAGCATCTCACTAGCGTCTCCAAAGTGAAGATCCTGATACTTCTTCTTATACATATTAAGATATGCTGCCCTTTTTATTGCTAAGGTATGAACAGTCAGATTATCTGGCTTTAACTCCCTCATCTTAGCCAAGGTAATATCCACCTCTTTTACATCTTCTCCTGGTAACCCAACAATCAAATCCATGTTGATATTGGTATGACCTAGCTCTCTAGCCATAAGAAAAGCATCCTCAATCTGAGCGGTGGTATGTCGCCTTCCTATGAGATCTAACGTCTTCTGATTCATCGTCTGAGGATTAATGGAGATTCTAGTTACACCATATTGTTTTAACAGACGAAGTTTCTCATAAGTGATGCTGTCAGGTCTTCCTGCTTCTACTGTAAATTCACTAACTGTAGACATACGAAAGCTGTTCACTACCTTAATGAGAAGTCTCTCTAGTTGTTCCTCATTTAATGTAGTTGGGGTCCCTCCACCAATATAAATGGAAATTAATTTCTTATCACTAAGAGCCCTTTTAGCATAATCAATCTCTTGAAATAGTGCGCTGAGGTAACTATCTACATAGTCTCTATAAGCGCCAATGGAATAAGAGGTAAAAGAACAATATAAACAAGTAGTAGGACAAAATGGAATCCCTATATATATACTATAACCTTTTTTATAATCTATCTTTCTTAAAATGTCAAGTTCACGGCTTGCAATCTCTAGGCTTAATTTTGTCTTTTCCTCGGAACATAAATACTGTTCTTCAAAGAAATTCTTAATACTAGCCTTATCTTGTCCTTCCTCAAGTTGAGTCAAAGCCAACTTGGTAGGTCTTACCCCTGTTAAGGTTCCCCATGGTAATTCCTTGTTGGTAATCTTACTTAACCCCTGATATAATAACTGTTTTAATGCATTTTTATATTCTGGACGTTTTTGTAGATCAGCCTTCGTCTCAAGCATTAAGATAGGTATTTCATTTTTCACAAATGAAATACCTATCTTTTGCTCGTCAAGCATCATATCTATCAATAAATCATCTGGTTCTAACGTTTGACATTCATTCTTGGTAACAATCTTTTCCCCATGAAAAAATGCCATAGCTAATCCTCTTACCTCATATTCAAACTCATCTCTAGAGCGTTTTATATGAATCATAATTAATATTCCTCTTTTTCCTTACCAATCGTCGTTTCACTATCATGTCCCGGTAAAACTACTGTTTGTTCTGGAAGGACTAATAGTTTTTGTTTTATGGAAGAAATCAAGGAACGATAATCTCCCGTAGGAAAATCTGTTCTTCCCATACTTCCACAAAACAGTGTATCCCCACTAATTAATATCTCCTCCTCAGGGAAGTAATAACACATTCCCCCTCCTGTATGACCTGGAGTAGCAATAGCTCTTACTTTTAACCCTGCCAAGAAAAGTTCCTCTTGATCTGTCAGCCATTCATCTGCCTGTAAGGAAACTGCTTCTCCAATAAAGTGCGTGGACATATTCATTTCTGGAGAAAAAAGTAAGGTTTTTTCCAGTTCATTGGCATATATCTTGACTTTAAAATAATCACTTACCTCTTTCGCTGCCAAGATGTGATCAAAATGCCCATGAGTAAGCATAATACCTACTAATTTCAGGCCTTCCTTTAGCACCTTTTCGATAATTGCACCAGCTCTATCGCCAGGATCAAAGCATATTGTTTCTAAGGTTTCCTCATTGGTTACCAGATAGCAATTCGTTTGCACTGGTCCTACTACAATAGTACGAATTTTAACTGACATTTACTATTCTCCTCTAGCCGCTAGTTCTTTCAATATCTAATATACTTTCTACATTTTGTATCTTACCAATAATCGTCTGAAGCTGACTAACACCATTACACTCGAAGCCTACACTAATAGTTGCTGTTCCTTGTTTATTCGTTCTAACATTCATGGAAATAACAGAAATCTTATTCTCTGTAAATACCTTCGAAATATCTACTAATACGCCATTACGGTTATTGGCATATATCTTAAGCTCTGCTGTATACAAGGCATCCTTTTGTTTCTCAGTACCTACCTGCCACTCTGCTTCAATTAGGCGGGCTCTGTCTTCACTTGGCAGATGAATAATGTTGATACAGTCCGTTCTATGAATGCTGACACCACGTCCTCTTGTGACAAATCCAATAATCTCATCTCCTGGAACCGGACTACAGCACTTAGAAAATCGTACAGCAACGTCATGTATTCCTTTTACTGTAATACCACCCTTGCTTTTCTTAACTGGAAGTTTGCTTTCTTTAATCTCAGAAATCGTTTCAAGAACGTTAGTATCAGTAATTTCCTTCTTATTCTTCTTTCTATATTCCTCTTGAAGGCGGTTGATAATCTGGCCTTCCTTAAGACCTCCATGACCAATGGCTGCTAATACACTCTCCCAATCTTTAAACCCATATTTCACCATTACAACATTCATAAACTCAGGTTTTAATAGGTCACTTAGCACAATGCTTTTAGATTTGCAGTAAACAGCTACAAGCTCCTTGCCACGGATAATATTATCTTCCTTCAGTTGCGTCTTAAACCACTGATTAATCTTATTCTTTGCTTGGGTACTCTTTACCAAGTTCAACCAGTCTCTGCTAGGTCCCTTAGAGTTTTGAGAGGTAATAACCTCAATTCTATCACCATTTTGTATTTTATAATCAATGGTAACTAACTTCCCATTAACACGGGCTCCTACCATCTTATTTCCTACAGCACTATGAATAGAATATGCAAAATCTATTGGAGTAGATCCGTTAGGCAGATTTTTTACATCTCCGGTTGGCGTAAAGCAATATACACTTTCAGAAAATAGGTCTAAATCGCTCTTTAAAAGACTTAAAAATTCGCGGTTATCAGACATATCTCTCTGCCACTCAAGAATTTGACGAAGCCACGTAAGCTTTGCTTCCTCTGTATCCTTACTATTCTTACCATCTAGACCTTCTTTGTATTTCCAGTGGGCCGCAATACCATATTCTGCAGTACGATGCATTTCAAAGGTACGAATTTGAATCTCAAATGGTTGCCCCTGAGGTCCAATCAAAGTAGTATGCAAAGATTGATACATGTTAGGTTTAGGCATAGCAATATAATCCTTAAACCTTCCTGGTATTGGCTTATACATCTCATGAATGACACCAAGTGCTGCATAGCAATCCTTTACTGAATCAACAATAATACGAACAGCAAAAAGATCATAGATTTGATCTAAGGTTTTGTTTTGGTTTACCATCTTCTTATAAATACTAAAGAAATGCTTTACTCGACCATAGCACTCGGCTTCAATCCCTGCTTCTTCAACATGTGATTTTACTTCTTTTACTATACTATCTATAAATGCTTCTCTTTCGTCTGCTTCAGAAGCCACTTTATTCTTTAAATCTTCGTATACTTCTGGTTCTAAATATTTTAAAGATAAATCGTCTAACTCAATCTTTATTTTGGAAATACCGAGACGTTGTGCAATAGGAGCATAGATATCCATCGTCTCCCTTGCTTTATCTCTCTGCTTTTCTGGCGTCATAAACTGAAGTGTTCGCATATTGTGAAGACGGTCAGCCAGCTTGATTAGAATAACACGGATATCCTTTGCCATGGCCAAAAACATCTTACGTAGATTTTCTGCCTGTATCTCAACTTTATCCGCTTTGTAATTCAACTGAGTCAATTTAGTAACCCCATCTACTAACAGAGCAATTTCTTCACCAAATTGAATCCCTATCTCTTCAGTAGTAAGGACAGTGTCTTCTACCACATCATGAAGAAGTCCAGCTACAATGGTCTCTTTATCCAGCTCTAGCTTAGCTAAAATAGTGGCTACGCAAATCGGATGGATAACATATGGTTCTCCAGACTTTCTTTTTTGGTCTTTATGGGCTACCTTTGCAATTGTATATGCCTTCTCAATTAGGCTTAAATCTGCAGAAGGATGGTATCCCCTAATAGTATCGACTAACTGTTTAAATAACTCTTCAGGGGCATTATATTCATCAGGCCTTAAAGCCTGCTCTACATATTCTGCTTCACTATAAAATGATTTATCAATCTTTTTCTTTCTATCCACGTTACCACCACCGACTATGAGAACTTCCATCTTACTGTTTTATCCTACTATTATAATAATAATGATTTAAAAAATCAATTAATTTATGCGAATATTGTCATTTCTCAGAACTATGAAAATAGTGGGTTTATATCCATATCTTCCAAGGTTTTTGCGAAAAAGAGAAGAAAGGAGTATAATCCTTTCTTCTCTTTTTCAACAGGAATTTCCTACTTTCCTGAATATTTTATCACAGCATCTACATCGTATCCGCTCAGTTTCTTTCTTCCTTCTAATCCTTCCAGTTCGATTAAGAATGCAATCTTAACCACTTCCCCACCTAACTGTTCAATTAAATGAACAATAGCTTCTATTGTTCCACCGGTAGCGATTAGGTCATCAATAATAACGACCTTTTGTCCTGGCTTAATAGCATCCTTGTGCATCTCTATAATCGCTGTACCATACTCTAAATCATATTCCTTTTCTATGGTTTCACATGGTAGCTTACCTTTTTTACGCACTGGCACAAAGGACTTCTTTAAGTTATAGGCAATAGGAACGCCAAAGATAAACCCTCTTGATTCAGGACCTACAACTACATCAAAGTCCAAATCTTTTACTAAATCCTGCATGCTATTAATCGCTAATTGTAGCCCATCTTTTTCTTGTAATAGACTAGTGATATCACGAAAAATAATTCCTGGCTCTGGAAAATCTGGTATACTTCTTACATACTCTTCAATCTTCTTCATCTCTTATGCTCCTTACTATTTCAAAGAACGCCTTGGCGCTCCTATTGGCACTCACTGCTTATGCATACACTCTTTTGCCTAACTTGTAGTATAGCAAAAATTATGCAAAAACACAAAGGTTACCTGAAATTTTGAATTATCAATTGTATTGTTTGAATTCCATTATATTCATTAATATCTGGATAGAAGGTCATATCCATGTACACATCCGTAGAATTTCCAGTATACAATGCCTCTAGAGCATCTTTTCCATACTTATTTACTACTATTTCTTCAAATACATCCAGCTTTTGAAACAGCATAGCAGTAAAACGAATAGATGGTTGTTCAGACGATGCCACTGTCATCCTTAAAACATTTCTATTCTTGCCTATAATTGAGGCTTTTATAACCTGGATATTTTTTTCTACAAACAATGGCCTTGTATTCCCTTTTCCATAAGGCTCTAGATAGGAAATTTCATTAATTAGGGAATAGTTTATTTGTTGTAAAGGCAAAACCAAATCAATGGATACCTTTTCCTGCAAATCTTCCTCAGTGAGGCTACAGTATTCGTTAAGTCGCTTTCTCAACTCTTCTACCTTCTCTTCAGGAAAGGAAAGTCCAGCTGCCATAGGATGTCCACCAAACTTCGTAAGCATGTCCTTACATTTAGTTAACTCCTCAAACATGTTATAACTCTCAATGGAACGAGCACTTCCCTTGACACCGTCATGGGCCTTAGTCAATACAATGGTAGGCTTATAATAGCGCTCCTTTACTCGTCCTGCTATAATACCCGCTAAACTCTCATGACAATCAGGTAGGTACACTACTAACACTCTGTCTTCTGCATAACTTCCATGCTCAATGAGTTCGATTGCCTCTTCTAGTCCCTCTTGTGTCATTTCTTTACGGTCGTCATTTAATTCCTTCAGCTGCCTTGCCAATTCACTCGCCATTTTTTTCTCTTTAGTTAAAAATAACTTAAGGCTTAGTTTTGCAGATTCCAATCGACCAGAAGCATTAATACAAGGACCTATGATAAAGCCTAAGTGATATACCCCTAAAGGTTTACCTCCAATACCAGTCTCCTCTATTAAGCAGGATAGTCCCACGTTAGTAGTACTAGGGATACTTTCTAACCCGTATTTCACAATGGCTCTATTTTCATCCATTAAATCCATGACATCACATACCGTAGCTATAGCAGCAAACTCTAATAATGGTAGTAACTTCTCCCTCTCAATTAAGAACTTCTCAAACAAAGCTTCTACAAGTTTATAAGCTACTACAGCCCCACAAATCCCCTCATAAGGGTAAGCACAATCCTCTTGCTTTGGATTAATGACAGCATCCGCTTTAGGAACCTGGTATTTTCTTATGCCCTCTTCTTCAATAAAACCAATATCATGATGATCAGTCACAATTACTGTCATCCCCAGCTCCTTAGCAAAGTTAATTTGCTCTATGGCTGCTATACCATTGTCACAGGTTAATATCGTATCAATCCCATCCGCTTTCGCTGCCTCAATGATAGAGCTGTTGATTCCATACCCATCCTTTATTCTCTCTGGAATATCGTAATCTACAACTGCTCCAATAAGATTAAGGCCTGTATAAAGAATATAAGTGGCCATTACTCCGTCTACATCGTAGTCTCCCACAATTCGTATAGGCTCTTTCCTCTCTATCTTTCCCTTTAGTAGGGTAACCGCTAACTCCATATCCTTTAGTGACCACGGGGAGTGAAGATGAGATAAGGATGGTGCTAAGTACTTTGACAAAGCCTCTTCACTGTGAATACTTCGATTCACAATCAGTTTCACTAAAATATCACTAATACCATATTTCTCTGCAATCTTCTTATAATCCCCTTGTGTATTTTTAATAAACCATTTTTCCATCTTTAGTCTCCAAATTATGTCTGTTGTCTTCTTTCATCTTATTCATAATCATTTCTAAAAATCGCTTCTCAATGTTTACCTTACCTTTCAAAGGATACTGTTCCACTAATTGCAAAGCCTTATGATAGCTTTTTGTAGCAGATTCTCTGTCTTTATGATATAAAGCTTCATAGGCCACATTGACTCTCTGTATATCTAGCATAGTCTTACCTTGTTTTAGAAATTCTAATAATTCCTTGGTACATAACTTTTCTACGATTTCTTCTCTAGGTCCTTGCATACACTCTATAAACAGGCGCTCTAAATCAATTCCCCACTGCATAAATTTTGGTAAGCCTTCTACCTGATTCAACTCATTTAACAACTTAACTGCTGCATCATAATCCTCAATCTCATAGTTATATTCCAGTTCAAAGGTCTTAATACTTAAGACTAATGCATATCTTAAATTAGCCTCTTTCGGTAATTGAAAGAACTCCTTTGGCATCTCTTTATAGGACTTATTCCTCATCAATTCTCCTGCTAGATACAATTGCCTATAAAAACAGTCCTTGGCAATCTCATCCTTATAAATAGCAAGTATGTTATTCCCATCATTGGATGCTAAAAACCCATTAAATGGTATAAGATTGCTAAGACCTAAAAGAAAACCAAATACAGAAAAGGTGAGTAATATAATTCCTATCACAAAAGACAAGCGAGGAATAAAGAAATATAGCATTAAAGCAATTAAGGAAAGCGTAATATTCATCAAACAACCACCCACATTGTACCAAAACCATGGGAATGTCCCATTCTTCTTCTCAGGTGGAAGCATGATTGCCTGACCTAAGGTTCCAGGAATTGAATACTTCTGCATCTTCCATTTTCCCTCATTTTTTACAAACATAAAAGAAAAGATACGGTAGGAATAAAATTCATATCCAGTAAGTTTCCCTAGGATAACGTGACCAAATTCATGAGCCACAATGTGAAACACATAGGAAAATACCATACTTGGTATAAATACAGCAACTACAGCAATACTATTGATGGCTTTGCTATCTGACATAGCATTGAAAGGCCAAATAACCCCTAAACCTAAAAAAGCTCCTAATAAAATATAAACAGCATTAGTTAAAACTGCTTTCATTATTGTATCTTTTTTAGACTTCTTTTTTATATCGTTTACAATAATTCTCTCCTCTGAAAACACCAAGTTTCCTCCCTTTCCTATTAGTTTTCATTTATGTAGTCTCAACCTCCATTATAATACAAAAACTGTTTCTTGTGTACAAGATTAAAATAAAGTTTCTCTTATTGAATAAAAAAAAGGTTTGCTATATAGAAAAAAGGTTGCAACACAAAATTCATGCTACAACCTCTTATCTTCATTATTAAATTTACTTATTTTGTTTCTTACGACGCATTACATACCATAAGCTACCAGTAATAAAGATGGATGAATATGCACCACCAATAATACCTACCATTAATGGAAGAGCAAATTCTCTCAGTGCCTCCACTCCAAAGATATATAAGAAGAACACCATAATGAAGGTGGTGAGGGAAGTATAGATACTTCTTGTTAGAGTTTGGTTAATACTATCATTTACCACTTCATCTAAGTTGGCAATAGTCTTTCTCCCCCTCACATTTTCTCGAATTCTATCAAAGATAACTATTGTAGCATTGATAGAATAACCAACGATAGTAAGCATACAAGCGATAAAGGTATTACCTACAGATAAGCCTCTAAGGATTGCGTAAACAGTCAATACAATTAAAACATCATGGATAAGAGCAATAACTGCACTAGATCCAAAGCGGATATCCTTAAATCGAATCCAGATATAAATTAACATGCAGACAGTTGCTATTAAAACAGCCTTAACGGCATTGGTCTTCATCTCATTACTTACAGTAGGACTAATGGTCTCTGAACTGATATGTTCAGCTGAGATACCATAATCCTTAGTAAACATTTCTTGAAGAGCATTGGTCTTATCCTCGTCTAAGGTAGTAGTTTTAATAACGTAGGAATTTTGGTTTTCCACAGCAGAGATTACTGGAGTTTCACCAACAATCTCCTTAACTGAATCAGAAATCTGATTTTTAAGTGTTTCTGTTAGTTCTGTATCCTCTCCCAACTGAATTTCTGTTGAGGTACCACCCTTAAAATCAAGACCAAAGTTTAAGATATCATCACCAGCAGCTTTATGATATCCCATAAAGCCGAATCCTATTAAAACAATAGCTATAGATATTCCAGCAAACTTTTTAAAATTAGAAACTACTGGAATATACTTTCTTTCTTTTGTTATTCCGTAGAATTTTTCACTATTAAAACCAAGATTAAATAGCATATTCATGATGGTCTTTGTTACTAATAAAGCCGTAAACATAGATAACACAATACCTATTGCTAAAGTCTGTGCAAATCCTTGAATGGTACCACTACCAACAAAATATAATACAGCAGCTGCAATTAAGGTAGTAACATTACCATCTACAATAGCAGAAAGCGCTTTATTAAAACCAAGTCTCATGGAAGAACGAACTGTCTTACCCTTAGCCAGTTCTTCTTTAATTCTAGTAAATATAATAACATTGGCGTCCACTGCCATACCAATGGATAAAACAATACCAGCCACACCTGGAAGTGTCAGCGTAATATTTAACCAATTTAAGGTAATTAACATTAATAATACATATAAACATAATGCGATACTTGCAGCAACACCAGGTATACGGTATACAACAATCATAAATACCATAACTACAATAAGACCAATTGCACCTGCAATTAAGCTCTTGTCTAATGCATCTGAACCAAGCTTTGCACCTACAATATTGGTACGAATAGACTTTAGTTCAACAGGAAGGGCACCAATGTTAATAAAAGTAGCTAATTTCTGAGCTTCCTCATAGTCAGTCATATTGTTGATTTCTGCACTACCACTCTTAATCGCTTCATTTACTGTAGGCGCACTTACGATTTCTCCATCATAATAGATGTAAATAATTTTTCCGACATTCGCAGCCGTTGCTTCTGCAAATTTGGTAGAGCCTTCTTTGGTGAATTCAAGAAGTACCTTGTACTCTGTCCTGCCAGTAGAACTGTTAACTCCTGCATACCCCTGTGCTTCTGAGATCATGGATCCATCTAATAATACCTTACCACTTTGATCCTTAAACTCAACTGTAGCAGGTTCACCAAGCTCAGCTAGGACTTTTTTTGCATCCTCTTCACCTGGAATATCTACATTGATTCGATTATTTCCTTCCAGGTAAACATCTGATTCTAGAGAATAGGTCTGTACACGTTGCTTTAACTTCTCTAGCGTCAAATTCATCTCTTTTTCTGTTACATCTTTATCAACAGCCTCGTAGGTAACACTTACACCACCTGCTAGATCAAGACCTAGATTAATATTTTCTGCCTTACCTCGGTTCCATTTACCAACGCCAAATAGAACAATAAAAGCACAGGCAGCAATTACTACAACTGTAAATAGTAGCTGTAGCAACCCCTTCTTCTTTGTGTTCATAGTTTTAATCTCCTTTTGTTTTCTGTTTGTACCTATTTCTAATGAAAGCATTCCGTTAAGTTATGCTTTGTAAGTATAAAGATTTTGTTAATAAAACTATGGTCTTATTTTACTTCTTTTCAATGATTATGTCTACTTTTTGCATTAAATTTATTAGTCTCATGTGTGAAGATTTTGTGAATATCCATTGAATAAGAAAAAAGAGACTGTAAAACAGCCTCTTTTAGGTTTCTCTTCCATATTTTATTCTACCATCTCTGCTTCTGCAGCTTTGATCATGATAGCACTTTCTACACGTTTTCTTTGTAACTTACAGCCAATTTCATAGGTACTGTTAATGTTTCCATGGAAATTATAAGCATTAGCTGCACAACCACCACTACAGTAAAACTTTGCAAAGCAGTCCTTACAGTCGTCCTTAGTATAAACATTACAACATTTAAAATTATCCTGAATATCAGGAGTAGTAATTCCCTCGTATACATTACCCATCTTATACTCTTCAGTTCCTACAAACTGGTGGCATGGGTATAAATCTCCCCATGGGGTAACTGCTAGATATTCAATTCCTGATCCACAGCCAGATAATCTCTTATACACACAAGGGCCACCTTCAAGATCAAGCATAAAGTGGAAGAAGTTAAATGCCTTCCCTTCCTTCTTACGTTTTATCATTTCAGTAGCAAGTGTGTCATATTCTTTACAGATTTGCTCGATATCTTCCTCTTTGATCGCATAGCTCTCCTCTTCTGGAGCTACCACTGGTTCTACAGATATCTGTTTAAATCCAAGATCAGCAAGATGTAATACATCCTTAGAAAAATCTAAATTATTATGGGTAAAGGTTCCCCTTACATAATAATTGGTCTGATTTCTCTGCTTTGCAAACTTCTGAAACTTTGGTATTATCACATCATAGCTTCCTTTGCCATTACGAGAAGGACGCATCATATCATTAATCTCTTTACGTCCGTCAATACTAAGTACCACATTACTCATTTCTTTATTAGCAAAGTCCATAATATCTTGATTTAACAAAATACCATTAGTAGTGAGGGTAAATCTAAAGTTCTTATTGTGAATCTTCTCTTGTTCACGACCATATTTCACGATTTCCTTTACCACATCGAAGTTCAACAGTGGTTCTCCACCAAAAAAGTCAATCTCAAGATTATGACGATTACCAGAATTCTCAATTAGAAAATCAATTGCTTTCTTACCAACTTCAAGAGACATAAGAGCTCTTCTACCCTTATATTCTCCCTCTTCAGCAAAACAGTATTTACATGCTAAGTTACAGTCATGGGCAATATGTAAGCACAATGCTTTTACTACTGTTTTACGTTTCTTAAAGTCAATTATTTTATTTTCATAAATGTCCTCAGAAAACAAAGCATTATCATCCTTTAGGGTTTGAATCTCCTGTAGGGTTTCTATTATGTCTTCCCTTGTAATACCATCTTTCTGGTATTTATTAAGCATTGTAGCAATGATTGTTTCAGATTCTGAATGTTCAAACATTGCTATCATATCATAGCTTAGATCATCTACTACGTGGACACTTCCACTATTCACATCTAATACGATGTTATAACCATTATTTTTGTACTGATGTACCACTTTATATCTCCTTTTACATAACAAAGCAGCGACCGGAGTCGCTGCTAACTATTAGTTGTTGTTCTCACAAGTCTGATTACCAACTGTGCAGGATGTTTTACAAGCTGATTGACAGGAAGTCTGACATTCACCACATCCACCCTTTTTCACTGTATCTTTAAAACTCTTAGTCTGTAAAGATTTAATACGTCTCATGTAGATAGCCTCCTCTTTTTACAATTACATATGTCATTACTACTAATTAGACAAAACCACCATATTGGTCCGAATATGTTATAATTGCAATTTTTGGATATTATACCATAATATACATAGTATGTCAAAAACCTTATCTTACTTTTTTCATTTGCTACTAACTAACCATACCACCCAACATGCCACCTAAGCCACACATACAAAGAACGGATAGGATACTTCCCATACCGCCAAACACGTCCTTACTAAATATTACAGAAACTATAAAAATAATAAGGAAATATACTACTCCCATACCAATTCCCCAAAGGAAACGTCTCTCTTTTTTCGTGTTTCCTATAATATATCCACCTGCAAAGCTAGAAATAATATAGACCAGGACAAGTCCTATGCTGATTACTGCTGATGGTGGGTCAAGTTTATACATCAGTAACGCCAGCAAAAGTAAAAGCAATGCCGTAATTATATACATAACAAGTAAAGCCTTCACAATAAACAAAGCCTTTCCTGACCTTTGTGATACCCTTTGCATCTATGTTCCTCCTTCAAGCCATACTAAATGCATCTAACCTTTATTAGAATATATTAACGCATCTCTGGTTCTATGCTTGTTTTATAATTAATTTATGTTATACTTTCCACAGATAGACAAATAAATCTCACAGGAGGGAACACCAAATGAAATACATTGATTTACACGTCCATTCTAACTATTCAGATGGAACTCTCTCACCTACTCAGATTGTTTCTCTGGCCATTGAAAAGAAATTAGCTGCCTTTGCTTTAACAGATCACGACACTGTAGAGGGCATTGAGGAAGCAATCTCAGCTGCAAAAGAAGCTACCTTAAAAGGACATGCTATAACTGTCATTCCAGGTACAGAGCTATCCGCCTCTTACAAAGGAGAGGATATTCATATATTAGGCTTAGGCCTAAATCATAAAAGCCCAATCTTACTAAAAGCATTACAGGAAGCCAAAGAAGAGAGGGATCACAGAAATCATAAGATGTGTCATAACCTTCAGGAAGCAGGAATCCCTATTACCGTTGAAAAAATGAGAGAGGCATGTAAAGATGCGGTACTTACTAGAGCCCATTTTGCAAAATTCATGGTAAATGAAGGCTTTGCCTCCTCTATCAAAGAGGCATTTACTAAATACTTAGACTCCTCATCCCCTTATTACGTAACAAGGGAATATATGACACCAAAGCAAGCGATTGAATTAATACTTGCAGCAAATGGAGTCCCAGTACTAGCTCATCCTCTTCTTTATAAGTTAGGTGACAGTGAACTTAAAACATTACTTCAGGAATTAAAGTCCTATGGGCTAAAAGGAATTGAAGCGATTTACAGTAATAACATAAGCAATGATGAAGCCTACGTAAAATCTCTTGCACGTGAATTTGATTTATTCATTACTGGAGGATCCGATTATCATGGATCAGTTAAGCCAGATATTGATCTTGGCACTGGTCGAGGAAACCTAAAAATCCCAGAAAGTATACTAAAAAAGCTAGGATTATAAACCTATGCTAGGCACCCTAGGGCGCACTCTACCTCCACCCCTAGTAAACTCGGAGTGGAGTTCACTTTGCCTTCTTTCACACACCGATTATTACGCTTCGCTTAAATATTCGGTGTCGCGGGCGCGCTCTACTCCCAACCATGTACCACGGCTGGGAGTTCACTTTGCCTTCTTTCTCACACCGATTATTACGCTTCGCTTAAATATTCGGTGTCGCGGGCGCGCTCGGATTCCTGGTGTGCAAGCACCCCAGGAATCCTCACTTTGCCTTCGCGCAAAAAAAGCACCTTCAAAAGGGTGAAGCCCTTTGAAGGTGCTTTTTAATTCAAATCTTAGTTATGCTTCCGTATTTTCTTCTGCTTTTTCTACATCAACAATTGCTTCTTTTTTCATAGGAATACGGCAGTTTTTGTTGTTACCAAACTCTACAATAACTACTTCATCCATAATGTCAATTACAACACCATAGAAACCACTTGTAGTTAAAACACTATCTCCAATTGCCAAAGAGCTTAATAAAGACTTGTGCTGTTTTTGTTGTTTTTTCTGTGGTCTAATTGCAATAAAATAAAATACTGCACCAATTGCAACGAAGTATAAAATTAGTGATGCAATGTTTCCACCGTTTGTTAAAAATAATTCATTAAACATATAGAATTCCTCCTGTTTTGTCTATCTGTATCATATAATTAAAAATATGGGACTACTTCTCTCCCTCTTCAAAACCTTGAAGTTTTTGCTTCTTATATTCAGCAAATCGATGTTCTTCAATGGCTTCTCGAATCTCTTCCATCATCGTATTATAAAAATACAAATTATGCAAGACTAAAAGTCGAAGTCCAAGCATTTCTTTCGCCTTTAACAGGTGTCTGATATAACCACGACTATAAGTAGTACAAGCCGGGCATCCACATCCTTCTTCAATTGGTCGATCATCAGTCTCATATTTGGCATTTAATAAATTCATCTTACCGTGATTGGTGTAAGCATGCCCGTGACGCCCATTTCTAGATGGATATACACAGTCAAAAAAGTCTACTCCTCTCTCCACGGCTTCTAATATATTAGCTGGCGTTCCAACTCCCATCAAATAGGTCGGTTTCTCCAGCGGCAGATAAGGAACGGTCTTTTCTATAATATCATACATCTCAGCATGAGTTTCCCCAACTGCTAAGCCACCTAACGCATATCCGTCTAGATCAAGCTCCGATATTCTCTTAGCGTGTTCAATACGAATATCTCCAAAGGTTCCACCCTGATTAATACCAAATAACATTTGCTGCTTATTAATAGTATCCTCAAGGGAATTAAGCCTTGCCATCTCTGCCTTACAGCGCATAAGCCAGCGAGTCGTTCTATCTACAGAATCCTGCATATATTCTCTGGTTGCAGGATGTGGGGGGCATTCATCAAATGCCATGGCTATAGTAGACGCTAGATTGGATTGAATCTGCATACTTTCCTCTGGACCCATAAAAATCTTTCGTCCATCAATATGAGAGCTAAAGTAAACACCTTCTTCTTTGATTTTTCGAAGGCCAGCTAAGGAAAACACTTGAAAACCACCTGAATCAGTCAAGATAGGTTTGTCCCACACCATAAATTTATGAAGACCACCCATTTTCTTCACAATCTTATCACCTGGTCGTACATGCAGGTGGTAAGTATTGGACAACTCAACCTGAGTCTTAATCTGCTTAAGATCCGTGGTAGACACGGCCCCTTTAATCGCAGCTGCAGTACCCACATTCATGAACACTGGTGTCTGTATCGTCCCATGGACTGTGTGAAATTCTCCTCGTTTGGCATTTCCGTCTCTAGTAATTAATTTATACATAATTGACTCCATTCATAATTCCATGTGCCACTCATGGTAAAAAGATAATTCAGTTAATAAGTATACAGATAAATTAGCTATATTTCAACATTTTTTACAAGTTTATATATTTTTTATAATTGACCAAAATACTACTTTTCATACTCAAGGAAAGGTTAGTTGTCCCTCTATTTTCTTATAATAATCCTTATTCAGTATTCCAGCCGCCGCAATAAAGCGAGCTTTAACATCATTCTTCAAGTCCTCAATATAAGAATTACTCACCTGGGATTTGTCCACTAAATAAGTGACCTCACGAGTGGTGCTATTATACATTACCTTATTTGTTATAAAACTTTTATTTTTTAAAATTGCCACTCCCTCAGAATCAGAAAGCAAATCACGTCCTGACATTAGTCTAGAATCATAAGTAAAGCCAAATAGATTCGTAAGAGTTGGAAGTATGTCAATACTGGAACCCGCCTTATCTATAATAATTGGCTCTTTCACTGAGGAAGACCATAGTATAAATGTACTCTTATAGATTTCAAAATTCTCATCTACCTCATGTCCTGCTAACTCATCAATCGTCGATTTATTTAAATCATATGGATAATGGTCTCCACTTAAAGCGATTACTGTGTCATCTAGAACTCCCTTCTTATCTAGCTCCTGTATCAGATAGGCAAGTGCCTTATCGAGCTCGATATTACAAGCAATATAAGCCTTCCCTTCCTCTGAATAAGGCAGATCCTTCACTGCCTCCTTATTCTTTATGCATTGCTTCTGTCCTTCAAAATTATAATGACAGTGTCCACTTATAGTCATGTAATAGGCATGAAATGGTGTTTGATTCATATACTCTGGTAGAGTTGCTACCATCATATCATAATCAGAAGCCGGCCAAGCATTAGCGTCCTTCATAGGGAAAATATGAGCACTGCCTTCCGCTTCACTTATACTTCCAAGCTTTGCAGCCTTAAAGTCATACCCTAAGTTAGGATGTGTCACATTACGGTCGTAATAGCTAAGAGATCCATTATGATAGGCATAACTAGTCGTACCAAGTCTATTAAATTGTTCTCCCATGGAAAATGGAAGGTAATTATCCTGTGAACGCCTAAAACTATGTGTTCCATCTGGAATTAATCCCAAGGTAGCAACATACTCCCCATCACTAGTACTGGTGTTCCATAAAGAGGTATAAAAATTACTAAATACAAAGCTTTCATGAGAAAGTTTATATAAGGTTGGAGTTAGGTTTTTATCAATTGCCCAGGTAGAAAAACCTTCTGCAGTAATAAAAATAAGATTCTTTCCTGCAAACATCCCTGTATATTCATTTTTATTCGTAGGGGTTACCGTAGAGAAATACTGATGTAAGGCCTTGATATCCTTATCACTTTCCTCTTCTGCTAAAGCAGTAAAGTCGATATTCATTACATTAGGAGAAGTATCGATCGGCTCTTCTGTCGGTTGTGGATTCTTTGTGGTAAGAGGTTCTTTACTCTCTTTTGGTTCATTTTCCTTCTTCTCCTCATCAGAGCCTGGCACAGGGGTTCCCTTAGTGGTACTGGCAAGTAGTTCTGAGAGATCACCTTCCACTTTTCCTACTCCTTGTAAGTCTCGACGAAAGGTAGTGTAGATACCAAGAGTACTGGCTGCTACCACTTGGTCGTTCATCTCATAATAATTCACATAAGCTAAAGATTCTTTACCACTAAGGCGAATTAAAAGGACAGGAATCAATTGAAGAACAATACATAATCCAAGAAGAATTCCAGATACTTTAATGGATTTTCTTTCATACTGAAAATATTTTATATTTCCTATAATTAAGGCAACCAAAGGCAGTAGCAGTAACAATAATCCGGGAAGATTGCTCACAATCTGCTGTAAGCCTTCCTTCCAATAAGCAGTAGCATCCTCTGCCGCACCAGCTGCTACACCCCAAAGTAATGGCACCTTAAATAAACTCTGATATACTAGCTGAGTACCGTAGAAAATAAACAGCAAGACCATTACCACATATCCAAGAATTTTATTCACTTTCCTGGGAAATAAGGTTGATACTAACGTAAAAACAGAAGCTAACCCTAGGGAAAATAACAACATAAATGCTATGTGCCAAGATAAGCCTCCATATGTAAACCATTGATAAATTAATTCCATCCAAAACACTGCTATGGTGTAAAAAAGAAAACGAATATATAACCTCTCCTTTAATTTCATGGTATCCTCCTTGTTATCGTTTGTCCTCGCAGTGCATGGTTAAGAGGATATGCTAGAGCGATCGCCGCCACCATTTTAAAAATATCCCCCAAGATAAATGGGTAAACACACATAGTCATAGCTGCAGCTAGCTTTGTTCCACTTTGTATCATAAACCATGCAGTACCTATAGTATAACAGATAACCGTCCCCACTAACATCCCTATTGGATAACCAATATATTTTTTTGGAAGTTTTTTTACAAAAACTCCAGTGCAGAAGACCATAAATAGATACCCGATCATATAGCCTCCTGTAGGACCTACTAGTTTTTGTACTCCTGCTGTATATCCTGAAAACACAGGAACCCCTACTAATCCAATTAATAAATAGATGCCCACGCTTAAAGTTCCTAAATAAGGGCCTAACACGGCTCCTGATAGATAAACTGCAAAGGTAGCTAAAGAAATTGGTATAGCAGTAAAGGGAATACTAATGCTAATGGGTGCAAAAATTGATAATATAGCAGCGAATAGTGAAACGATTACAAGCGTTACGGTGTTTTGCTTCTTCATATAAGCCTCCTAGCTATGTACTATTGTAACTATAACAATGTTTTTGCTCTCAGTATAATGGCTTATAAAAAGATTGTCAACCAAGTTCTTTACATAGGTTGACAATCTAAAATACTATTTTATTATTTTACACTTGACGGTAGGAAGATAAGAAGTCAGTAAGCTTCTTCACCGCTCTCGTCAACTCCTTCACCTCAGGTAAGTATACAATTCTAAAGTGGTCTGGCTCCTTCCAGTTAAAGCCTCCACCATGAACAATAAGAACATGCTTCTCACGTAGGAAATCTAGAGCAAACCGTTCATCATTTACAATATTGAATCGTTTCGTATCAATCTTAGGGAACATATAAAAAGCTGCCTTTGGTTTTACAGCAGTCAAACCAGGGATTTCGTTAATTGCCTTCCAAATATATTCTCTTTGCTCAAATAATCTTCCGCCTGGAAGCAATAACTCATCGGAGCTTTGATAACCGCCTAATGAAGTCTGAATGATATACTGAGCTGGTACATTGGCACAGAGCCTCATGGAGGAAAGCATATTTAAGCCTTCAATATACCCTTTTGCCTTTTCCTTTGCTCCACTAAGTACCATCCATCCACTTCTAAAACCTGCTACTCGATGTGATTTACTTAATCCATTAAAACTAACAAAGAAAACATCATCAGCCAAACTCGCCATAGCTACATGTTCTAATCCATCCATAACTAATCTATCATATATTTCATCGGCAAAAATAATCAGCTCATGTTCTCTTGCCACCTCAATAATCTCCTCTAGGAGCTCCTTCGGATACAACGCACCCGTAGGATTGTTTGGATTAATTACAACAATCCCCTTGGTTTTGTCTGTAATCTTACTTCTAATATCATTTATATCAGGATACCATTCACTTTGCTCATCACAGATGTAATGTACTGGATGACCACCAGCTAAAGTTGCTGCTGCTGTCCAAAGAGGATAATCTGGAGATGGAATTAGAATCTCATCCCCATTGTTAAGAAGGCCTTGCATGGAAATAGAGATTAGTTCACTTACCCCATTACCAGTATAGATATCCTCAATAGTAACTCCCTGAATCTTCTTTAACTGGCAGTACTGCATAATAGCCTTTCTTGCTGAAAAGATGCCCTTGGAATCGCTATAACCTTGAGCATTACGAAGGTTTCGAATCATATCTTCAATTACCTCATTAGGAGCATTAAAACCAAAGGGTGCTGGATTCCCAATATTCAGACGTAATACATCTATTCCATTGGCCATCATCCTAGATGCTTCGTCCACAACAGGTCCTCTTACATCATAACAAACGTTATCAAGTTTTGCTGATTTTTCATAATGCTTCATTCTCATTACCTCACTTTTCTTTTTAGACTTATATTCCTAAATCCTATGTACTTCATGGAAAATAGTGTTCTATCATCCATTTAAGTTCACGCGGTAAAGTTGTTGGCTTCCTGTAAAGTGGTAATAGGTTAATAGTAATTATTACACAAAAAAAGCCCTAACTGTCCAATAGACAATTAGGGCGAATATACTATCCGTGTTACCACCTAATATTCAAAGCTTGTGCTTTGCTCTCATCCAGTACGAAGTCTAACTTGATACCGTTTCCCTGTAACGTAGGAAGAACGTCATATCCTACTAAGCATTCTCTGCCGTTGGGATAAGCTGCTCCAAGACTGCTTCTGTATTAACCTCACGAAGATTTCCACCAACCATCTTCTCTCTAGGCACTCCGTTAATACATACTCCTTCTTTTCACTGCATTTAATCCGTTTAGTAAAGTATAGTCACTTTCTTTTGCAATGTCAACAAAAATAATTATTATTTTATTTGGTCCCTGTAGAGCCAAATCCATTTTCTCCTCTAAGGGTTTCATCCAAACTATCTTGTTCCGTAAATGCTACTTCTAAATATGGCATTACCACTAGCTGAGCAATTCTTTCATGAGGATTTACTGTTCTTTCCTCATTAGTGTCATTGTGTAAGGATACAATAATTTCTCCTCTATAATCGCTATCAATTACCCCAACACAGTTGGCTGGTCTTAATCCCTGCTTCGTAGCCAAACCACTTCTAGCATAAACCGCTCCAAAATAGCCATTTGGAATAGCCATAGATAAACCTGTTCCTATCATCACTGTAGCATGGGGTGCTATGACGACTGCCTCCTCATTATTGGAGTACAAATCCCAACCTGCTGCCTGTTCACTTCCTCTTGTAGGTAACATCGCTTTGTCATTTAATTTCTTAATACCAATATTCATCTGTATATCCATCCTTTTGTCTTTCTTAATCATTCATACCTTCCCAAAGAACCACACTATGATCCCTTAAGGATTCTGGCACTTTAATAATCCGCTGGTTAGAAGAACCACGAAAACGTAGGCTTAAATCCTTCTTTTCTAAGATAAACTTCCCGTCTACTAATACATCCAAATACTGTAGTATTTTCATGGTTTCAGGATAAGTCTTACACATGACTCCTAAAATATCCTTTTCAAAATCATATCCGCTATAGCACCAGATACTTTTCTCAGGATATACTTCCTTTACACGTTGTACCAGTGTCATTATTGCCTTCTGATTCTCCAGTTCCATGGGCTCCCCACCAAGAATAGTGAGTCCTGATATATAGCTTGGCTCTAAGTATACGAGTATCTGTTGCATAGTCTCTTCGGTAAAAGGAGTCCCGTAACTAAAATCCCATGCCTCCTCATTAAAGCACCCCTTACAGTGGTGCGTACAACCACTTACAAAAAGGGAGATTCTAACGCCTGGTCCATTGGCTACATCAAACTGCTTTATATCTGCATAATTCATTATCTTTTCTCCAGGTTTAAGGTAATATGATTGCTCATTTTTCCAATTTGCAAAATATTTCAACAATTATACCATCTATTATACACATAATTGCAATAAAATAAATACAAATGTCTGTAAAAACTAAAGTTCGGATATTTATGAACCATTACTAGGATTACACCTTCCTATAAATAAAGCTGTGTTCCTATTAACCTGAACACAGCTTTATGATATTACTTAGGTTCTAGTTTATTCGATGGAAAACTGTTGGATTACTTTTTCTAATGATTTTGCTTTATTGTCCAGTTCTACTGACAAATCTTTTAATGTTTTAACTACTTCCAATTGTTTTGCAGTAGTTTCACTTACTTCCATTGAAGACGATGCAGTCTCCTCTGATACAGCGGTGATATTCTGAATAGATTCCAGTGTCTTATTCTTAGAATCTTCAATATTCGAGATACTTTCAATAATTGCATCCATATTATCAATTAATGAACCAACATGATGATTAATCATCTCAAATGCTTCTTCTGTATTATTTACTGCACTTTCCTGTTCAACAACAATGTTTTGTGTTTCTCCAACTATTCCTACTACTTCCTCCGTCGTCATCTGAATACTATTTACTAACTCCTTAATACTATGAACAGCGTCTACGGACTGAACAGAAAGATTACGTATTTCTTCCGCTACAACAGCAAATCCTTGTCCTAGTTGTCCAGCACGAGCAGCTTCAATAGAAGCATTTAACGATAGTAAATTACTTCTCTCTGCAATCTCACTAATTGTCTCGGTTATCTTACTTATCGTCTGAGATTTTTCTTGTAACATTACAATACTAAAAACAATTTTTTTAGTTATGTCACTTGTGGACTGCGCCTTCTCATTTAAAGTCTGTATAATTTCCAGACCTTTTGAAATGCACGTACTAGTATTATTGGCAATAGCATTTATTTCGTTTGTCTTTCCATAGACAACCTCAATTTTACTTGCCAGATTATCCATTTGAATTAAACAATCCTGGGCATCCTCAGCTTGTTGCGTTATCCCCTGTTCTATCTCACCAATCACCCCTTTAATATTTTCTGAGGCCTTAGCAAATACTCCTGATGAGTCATTTACCTTTGCAGAAGATTCCGTTATTGCAATACTCTCACCTCTGACCTGTCGAATCAGACCATTCATGCTGACAATCATTTCATTAATACCCATGCCAAGAGTATGGAATTCATCCTTACGCTTTACGTTTACTTCTATGGTAAGATCTCCACTGGATACCTTCTTTAATTTATTAATAATGTATTTTACCGTTTTTTGTATACTTGAGGATATTAGAATGCCAATAATGATAGCTAAAATACAAGCAATAATCACTAATATGGTGGTTGTATTTTTGATACTTTTCACTTGATCAGTAATTGTTTTTTCGGGAATGAGAGAGCACAACATTGTCCCTGTTTCCCCAATTTTAGAGTACAAATATACATATTTTTCCCCATGGAATGAAATACTTTTATAGTTGCTTGTGTCTTCTGAAGCCATAGAATCCTTATAAAACTGTTCCTGATATAAACTAACGCTTTCCTGTCCCTCTTTAACAGAGGAATCAGAGAGCAATTCTATACCATCTTTTGTTATAAAGGCTACTGTGCTATCATTTCCACAGTCTAGATTATTTAAAATGGACTTGATTTTAGATGCACTAATATCTATCACAACAGCTGCTTTTGTAGTAAGAAAGCCTTGTACAAAACGAACTCCATAACTGTTAGCATCCACTCGACAGACTCTGTCAATGGTTTCATCCTTACCAATCCAATAAGCAGAAGAATTCTTTTCAGCTAATGGTTTCCCGCCCTCCGAATTTGTAAATTGGGTATATAAATCTTCCTCCCACTTAGAATAAGTAGAAATAGCACCTGCCTCTTCCGACATCACAGTGATGTTTTCTATAAAGTCGTTTGCTGAAGAATCCATTACTAATGTGGACTTCATATCTCTCTTCAATCTAGAAGTAGATAATTCTGTTGTATCTAGTTTATTAGAGAAAAAATTTTGGAAGTTATCATCCGAAACATACTTCACTGCTATACTTTTTACTGAATCAAGTCCTAACTCAACATATTTTGTCGTCATATCTATAGATTGTAAACAAGAGGTCTCGTAGTTATATACAATGGTATCTGACGCATTCTTATAAGAGGTAATCCCTACTAGAATCACAAATAAAACTGGTATCATAAAAGAGAGAATGAGCTTGATAGCGATGCTGTTGTACCAATAGTTTTTCTTTCGCATAGATTTCTTTATTTCTTTATATGTTTTTTTTACATATTTCTTTTCATGATGCTTTAGCAAATGACTAGATACTTTCACATTAACTCCTCCTTTATCCTTTGTACTATTTACTTTTCACGAACCCAGACACTCATTTCCGTTTCCCCTCGATTCGCCCAAGTATAGTACGGAATCCAAGTTAATTTTTGTTCTATTTCATTACTTTTTCTATGTATATTACTATAAAGAGGCAATTTCCCATCTTGCGTATCAAGGCGAGTACCTTCAGCGGTAATTATGCCAATTCCACCTAGTTCCTTCTCTTTCCATAAATATTCAAACTCTACTTCCGGAGACAGAGATAAACAGTGTAAATCTTCACCATTGTCTACTCCTTCTAAACAATAGACCATAGGACCTCTGGCTATTGCTACTTTACCAATATCCTCTGATACCTTTGTATTGGCATACCATCTCTGTATATTTAATTCTAGATTCAATACTATCTCATCATCATTGAAATAGCTGGTAATATACCAAAATCCATCTTCAGATTCAATCACTTGCTCCGTTCCATTAATGAATACAGACGCCTTCTCACACCACGCTGGTACTCTTAGTCCAATTGTTACCTCTTTGGTACAATTGGATTTGCACTGTATTACAATTTGCCCTTCTCTTGGGTAGTTTGTCTTTTGAACTATCATAAGCGTACTATTGCCAATCTGAAATTCTGCATCCGAATCCATGTAAAGATTCACAAGAAGAACATTTTCTTTTTCTGTATAAATATAATTTTCTATGGAAGTAATTAACCTAGCTAAATTAGGTGGACAGCACGCACATCCAAGCCACTGTGGTCTTACACACTTCACATGACTTTTTCCTGGATCTTTTTTCGATTTTCTAGGTACCACTTCTAATGGATTTACATAGAAAAAATGCTTTCCATCCAATGCCATTCCAGATAGTACCGTATTATATAGGGCACGTTCCATGATATCCCCATACTCACCTTTAGATTCGTTACGAAGCATCTGTCTAGCAAAAAATATAAGCCCAATTGATGCACAAGTTTCGCAATACATCGTATCATTCGGTAAATCATAATCCAAAGTAAAAGATTCTCCGATCACAGTTGAGCCAATTCCACCTGTAATATAAAGTCTTTTATCCACAATATTTCTCCAGATTCTTTTGCATGCATTTAAAAATACTTGATCCTTTGTAGTGGCAGCAACATCGGCCATAGCTGTACACATATACACAAGTCTCACTGCATGTCCTTCCGCCGTATCCTGAAGAGTAACTGGATAATGAACTTGATAATACGAATCTGGGAATTGTTCCATTCCCACAATAAGTGGGGACTTATCTCTATCGCTACAGTTTTGCTTTCTAAAGAAATCTTTATCTTTACCACGTACCAAGAGAAAATATCGACTCAAACGCAGATATCTTTCTTCGTTAGTCAAGTGATATAAACGCATTAATCCTATCTCAATTTCCTCATGTCCATCACATCCATGAATCTTACCTTCCTCCTCGCCAAAATTACGATCGATGCAGTCAGCTAAACGGCGTGCTACCTTAAGTACTAATTGATTTCTAGTTGCTTCATAATATGCAACAGCAGCTTCCATAAAATGTCCTGCACAGTATAATTCATGACTTTCACCAAGACGTTTAAATCTTCTTTCTGGAGCTTCAATTGTAAAGTATGTATTTAAATATCCATCCTCCTCCTGCGCCTTTGAAATAAGATCTACTACTCCATCTGCTAATTTTTTAAGATTTTCATCCTCTCTTTCACATAAAGAGTAAGCCACTGCCTCTAGCCATTTATAGACGTCGCTATCCTGAAACACCCATCCATAGTGACTACCTTCTTTAATACCAGCCGCTATTTGAAAGTTCTTAATCGCGTGACTCTTTTCATTTGGAATAGAGGAATCGTTACGCTCCTTCTCTATAGTTATATCAATAGCATCATTTAATATCTGCCATTGATATGGTATCATTTCTGTTCGCACCAAGTGTCGATATCCGGACCAAAAGGTATCTGTTAAATTAACTTTACTTTTTTTCATAAGATATTCCTTTGCATCTGATTATTTAATCTCACATTAACATATATGAAAAGAAGCGAAGACTACCTCTCCCCGCTTCTTACCATGTAATGCACTATCTTTAACTAGTCTTTTTATTGATTGAGAATTCCATCAATTGTAGTTTGTGCTTTAGCAGCAGCATCCTCTGGCGAACTCTGTCCAGTGATAACTTCATTGAATGCTAAAGAGATTGCATTAGAAACATCTGGCCAAGTTGCTAAAGGTCCTCTAGCATTAGCATACTGCATTTCATTAACAAATGCCTGATAAACAGCATCCCCTTGGAACTGAGTTTCAGCGATTGTAGAGTCTGAAGATATATATCCCATTGCATTCATCATGTATAAGCATGTCTCTTTGCTTGTGGCAAATTTAAGGAATTCAATTGCAGCGTCTTCATTTCCTCCACTAATTACAGCATAGTTTTCTCCACCAAGACCGGAAGCTTGTTTTTGATCCTGTGGTATAGGCGCTACATTCCACTTTAAGTCTGGCGCTTCCTGACGCATAGTAGGAATCTGCCACGTACCATTGATCATCATTGCTAAGTTTCCAGAAATAAACTGGTTCATAGTGTCACCCTGTGTCCAGTTGATAGCTTCTTTTGTCATAGCGCCTGATTCAACTAATGTCTGTTCAAGTTTTAAAGCTTTAATACCACCATCAGAATTGATTTCATAAGAAGTTGCTCCTGTGGACCATACCCAAGGAAGGAAGTTAAATGTACCTTCTTCGTTTTGTAATGCACAATGTGCGAATCCAGATACTTTATCAGTAGTGCATGCTTTTGCAGCAGCGGTTAATTCATCCCAAGTCTTTGGAACTTCAACTTTTGCAGCTTTTAACATATCTTCGTTATAGAACAATAACAGACAATTACTACCAAATGGTACGCCATAAAGTTTACCATCTAATGTACAGGAATTCACTGGTCCTGGATAATAAGTACTTACATCAAACTTATCAGTAATATCTGCAAAAATACCCATTGCTGCATAAGATGCATGATCTGGATTATCTAAGATTACAATATCCGGCAATTCATTTGCAGAGGCTCCAACAGATAACTGCTTCTTAAAATCTGCAAATGGAACATACTTTGCTTCCACCTTAATTGAACTTTGAGAACTGTTAAATTGCTCAATAATGTGATTCAAAGCTTTTTGATGACCTTCTGTTTCCCAATAATACCAAATTGTTACATCACCTGAAGCTGAGGAAGCAGGAGTTTTCTCTGCACCTTTACTAGCCTCTGGAGAGTTCTTATCTGCAGCTTTAGTTGGCTCTGCACTATTCTTTGTGTCAACATCCTTATTACCACCGCACCCCACACAAAGTGACAATGACATAACCACTACAAGTAACATTGCTAAAAATCGTTTCATACTTTTTCCTCCTTATATTATTAAGTAGTTTGTACATACAGTGTAATATTCATGGGCTTCAACTAAAACTCGACAAAACTAAAAAAGGAAGAATTATCTAAAGTAAATTACTTTTATCAATTTGAATGTTTATACTTGTTCCCTCTCCAATTTTACTGGATACCGAAATAGTGCCTCGGCTGCCATAATACATTCTTAGTCTGGTAATGGCATTCTCCATTCCGATATGATGTCCAGTTTCTACTCCGTCAAAGATATCTACGTTATACATATTAACCATATCCTTCTCCATTCCGATTCCATTATCACGGATTGTAATAGAGAGTGTCTCCTCAACTTTTTTTATTACTATTTGCAGACATGCTTTGGTGGAATTGCTTGCAAAGCCGTGAACAATTGCATTTTCAATAAAGGGCTGAAGTAAAAGTTTATGTATCTTTTGCTCCATCGCTTCTGGATCAACTTCTATGTTACAGTTGAACTGATTTTTCAGTCTGAACTGCTGCAAAAAAATATATTTTTTTAGCCACTCTACTTCTTCTCTTACGGTAACCTCAGCATTACTATTCACAATGGCATAACGCAGAATATTAGCCAAGGAATTTATTGCATTACTTATATCATATTCAGCCTTATCAATCGCCATCCAATTTATAGTATCTAAGGTATTGTAAATAAAATGTGGGTTAATCTGCGCTTCCAGTGCTACTATCTGAGCTTCTCTTTCCTTCTCCAACGCCTGAGACAGCTTACCTAACATATCATTGAATTGTAGTGCAATATCTTCTATCTCTATTGGCATTTTATTATCTGCTACTACACGTACTGATAAGTCACCTTGCATAGTCTTCTGCATCGTATCGGTAACTTTACGGACTGACATCACTAATTTTTTTGCCATTCTTGAGGTCATGAAAATGGCAATGGTAAACAGAAAGGCACTTAGTATGAGTATTACTGCTATTTGTTTCTTTAAAGTATTTATTAAACGACTTTGATCTGTTATATTCACAACGTCCCAATTCAACTTATCATCATGATAGGCATATGCAGTGGTATATTGTTTGCTGTAATTCTTATCTTCACCAATAAATTGGGCATAATCCTTAATTCGTAAATCTAGATCTTTTTCTTGATTTGTAATTTTTCTTCCTATTTGACTTTTACTGCCGTAGGTTATTATTCTGCCACTTTCATCGACAATAAAGTTTAGGTTATTTTCTGTCCCGTTCTCTTCCGTAGTGGTACATATATTCTCAAGAAATCTTTCATCTATACTAATAATAACAATGCCACAACGTTCTTCTAAATCCATGTAATCAATGATACGATGTGCAATATGAAACAAGTAATAGTCTTTACTGGCAAAGTCTGTCGCATACTGAGTAGAAAACACATGGGTATTATAATCTTTGGATACTTTATTATATAAAAGGTTCTGATCCAAATCAAAATTTGCTAACCAAGAATTCTTGTATGTGGCCGGGGTCAACTGATCATAGGTAACAAGCATATCTGACTCACTAATAACTGTAATAGAACGAATGTACTCTTTGGTATTCAGCAACCCACGAAGATACCTTCTCATCTGATTTTTGGTAACTGATACATCTTCGCCTTTATTCAGTTTATCAATCCATGCTACCATATTGTCATCTGTATAGATCTGATACAGTAAGTCTTCGTAAGATTCCATCCAAATCTGCAGATTGTCATCTATCTGCTTTAAGCTGTTATTCGTCAATTCTCTTGTGTTCTCTTTCAATGTGTAAGAAATGTTATAATAAGAGAAAAGACTTAATACAACAATAGGAATGATTGCTGTAATGCAAAAAAGACGTATTAATTTACTTTGCAGACTTTTCTTTTTCATTTTCCACCGCCATATAGTAATATTAGCTACTAAGTACTGATATACCTAGTAGCTAATTCCATCATACCCTTTATATTCCTTTTTTTCAACAAAACTTCCAATTTATAACTCCTTTTTATAGACAGGAAGTACATCAAGAGGTGCATCTGCCTCTATCCATTGTCCTCCTTCATACAAGGTATTAGTCTCCATTTCTCTCCAGTTGTAATTCTTTGGAAGATAAACCTTCCTTTTGACCACTCCAGCTATTAATATGGGGGCAACCAGATACTTATCGCCAAACATATAGGTATCCTCTATCTCCCAACATGTCTCATCTTCTGGGAACATATAAAACATAGTTCGCATTACTGGTGTTCCTTTATCATGAGCTTGGTTCATAGTCATCCGTACATAATCACGCATACTTTCCCTGATTGTGAGATACTTTTTACATATCTCGTAAATCTCTTCACCATAACTCCAAACTTCATTATTTGCTCCAGACGTGCAGTGAGCTCCTCCAATATCACCCATTGGCTCCTTATGTGGCTCTCTATCACCATGCAAGCGCATAACCGGGCAGAAAGCTCCCCAGGCAAACCATCTTGCAAATAACTCACGAAAGGCTGGGTCATCTGGATTTCCACCATGAAAGCCACCTATATCCGTAGTCCACCAAGGTATACCTGAAATCCCCATATTAAGACCTGCCATAAGTTGATTCTTCATACTCATAAAACTGGAAGCTATATCACCAGACCAAACTAATGTTCCATATTTTTGGCTTCCTGCCCAGGCACATCGTATCAAATTTACTATATTATCTTGTCCCTCTTTTCGCATACCATCAAAGAATGCTTTTGCATACATAACAGGAAAATAGTTGCCAACAGATAAATCTGTTCCTAGATAATAGCGATAGTTATCAAAATCATAAGCCGAATACTCAGGCTCCGCTTCATCTAACCAGAATATACGTATCCCTTTCTTATAATAGTTTTCCTTTACTACAGACCATACATAATCTCTTGCCAAAGGATTCGTAGCATCAAAATGTATAGTGTTTCCTTCAAAAGCTAATCCTACACGCACTCCTCTCTCTGTCCGGACAAGATAACCTTTTTCAAGCATCTCCTTATAATTTTCCGATTTTTCTTCCACAGTTGGCCATATGGATACCATAAGTTTGATTCCCATTTGCTCCAATTCTTTTACCATCTGATCAGGATCAGGCCAATATTTTGGATCAAAAGACCAATCGCCTTGATATCTCCAATGGAAAAAGTCTATTACAATCACATCCAGAGGAAGATTTCGTCTCTTGTATTCCCTAGCAACCTCTAACAACTCCTGCTGTGTCTGATAACGTAGCTTGCACTGCCAAAAGCCCAGGCCATACTCAGGCATAATAGGTGCCTTTCCTGTAACATAAGCATATCTTTCTTCTATCTCCGCAGGTGTATCCCCTGCAACTACCCAGATATCAAGAATATCTGTTGCATATGCCTCGAATGACATAATATTCTTACCAAACACAGCTCTTCCTATTGCTGGGTTGTTCCACAACATACCATAACCAAGAGATGACATGTAAAATGGTACACTAGCCTGAGAATTGCGCTGCGCCATTTCCAAATCAGTTCCTTTTAGATTTAGATAAGGTTGTTGGTACTGTCCCATTCCAAAAATCTTCTCTTGTGGACTAAGAGATTCCAATCGATATGTCAAATGAAACTGTCCTCCAATATTAGGCTTAAACTCTCTACCATCAATATCCAAAGCACTACAACTTTCTCTCTCTATATCCCGTCGATTCCGCCAATATTCTCGTAACAATACTTGATTTTTTTGATTATAAATAATAAGTTCGCCACTGTGTGAGATTGTAGCTCGAATATTCCCATTGACAATCTCTCCTGATTTTTCATCAAATGCAATTGTAGCGTCTTGCTTTTTATCCAACAGAGCCCAATTTCGATTAGGCATTATGGTATTCTTAGTGGCGCGTATTCGTAAGCCATGGCTTCCCCATGCTTCTATCCACACTTCCTCATCATCATAATGATATCTGAGTTTATTATCCTCACTTATTATCATATCTTATCATCCTTTCACAGCACCACTTGTCATACCACTGATTATATACTTCTGCATAAAGATAAAAATTAAAGCAACTGGTATAATACCTACAATAGCAAACGCCGTTAAATAACTCCACTTGGTTCCGTATTGTCCCATAAAGTTAAAAATACCTGAAGTAATTGGCCTTTTAGCCTGGTCTAGGATAAATGTCATACCATAAGCCAAATCGCCCCATGCATACAAGAAGGAGAAGGTTGCACAAACAACAATACCTGGTTTTGCTACTGGAACATATACTAATATAAAGGCTTTAAAATGATTACATCCATCTACTCGTGCGGCTTCTTCCAGTTCTGCTGGGATGGAGGCAAAATAATTTTTAAGTACGAGTACAGAAAAAGGAATTCCTATGGTAGCATCTGCTAAAATAGCTGCCCCCCATGAGTCATATAAGCCCATTCCTTTAAACATTACAAACATAGGAGTTAATAATACCGATACTGGTAACATCTGAGTCACTAAGAACATCAGCATCATGACTTTTCTTCCTCTAAAACGATATCTAGCAATTGCATAGGACGCTGGAACAGCCAATACAACTGCTATTACCATAGCTACAATTGAAATAATAAAACTATTCGCAAAGGAACGGAACATGTTAAAATCACCGTTTGCAACCTGTGCCATATATGATTTCAAATTCAAAACATGAGGGTAAAAGGTTGGAGGATTTTGAAATATCTCTTTTTCTGTCTTAAGGGAAGTAATTAAAATCCAAAATATTGGAAATAGAAGAATAGCAAATATTATGACAGATACAATACAATAAATCACATTTTTCTTCTTACTTAATCTTTTATCACTATTCATTACTTTTCCTCTCCTTTCATAGTAATTCTCATATACAGAATGCCTACTAGTAATAGAATAACGAGAAGTATATTGGCAACTGCTGATCCTTTACTATACTTGAACAATTCAAAGGAATACTTATACGAATAGGTGGATAACAGATGTGTTGAGTTTACTGGCCCACCTTTTGTCATAACATATACTACATCATATACTTTAAACGTATAGATAAATCCTAATACCAAAATTGCTTCAATGGTTGGTCGCATCATGGGAAGGGTAATCTTAAAGAATCTTTGTCTTGCATTAGCGCCATCAATTGCTGCACTTTCATATAACTCTGATGGAATAGTGGTAAGACCAGTGGAGAGTAAAATTGTATTAAATGGTATACCAATCCAGATATTCGTAATTATAACGGCTATCATTGCTGTACTAGGATTAGTTAGCCAGTCTACATTCTGGCTAATAATCCCCACGCTTTTTAACAGATAATTTAGGACACCAACATCTGTTGCAAATACAAATTTAAAGATCAATGCTGTTATCGTCATTGGAATCATCCACGGCATCATTAAAAGACCACGGATTGGTTTTGCAAAAGAGAAATTACAATTAAAAAATAGGGCCAAAGCAAAGCCGATGACAAACTGGAAGACCAGACATGAAACAGTAAAAATTAAGGTGTTTACCAAAGCCTTAAAAAATACTCCATCAGCAAATAATTGTGTATAGTTTTGTAACCCTATATATTGTTTGGTTCCTTTAACAAGGTTAGCCACCGTAACATTCTGAAAACTCAGTATGATATTACTTATAATAGGATATCCCACAAATATTAGCATATAAATAACTGCTGGCAAAATAAAAAACAAGCCTATATTGTTGTACTTATGTACTTTACTCTTTGTTTTTACTTTCATACTTAAAAAAACCTCCCTTTTAGTTGTCGCTATTACCATTGTAAAATTAAATCACAATATAGGAAATGCGAAAAATCTAAAAAAAGAGGAATTTTCATAAGTAATTTATTTAATTGTCTTACGATATTCTGCGGGAAGTTGTCCTGTAGCTTCCTTAAATACCTTGCTAAAGTATTTGGAATCGGAATACCCTACCTGTTCAGCTATCTCATATAGCTTAAGATCAGTTCCACATAGTAGTTCCTTTGCTTTATTAATTCTTAGATTTTTTACATATGTACTAAATGTCACACCCATTTCCTTGTGAAACTGTGTCCCTAAATACTCTGATGTAATCTTAAGTTTAGCTGCAATTGCGTCTAAAGTAATTCCTGCTTTATAGAATTCATGTATCATACTTATTGCACGCTTTACTGTAATATTTATAGTTTCAACATCCTTGACATCAAACTGTAGACTATTTATTACAATAGCAGAGGACTCTATCAATTCTTTTCTTGTTTTTGCATGAATAATCTGCTCCAAAAGTTTTTGCTGTTCAATCTGCTGCTCATCTAAGCTACTTACTTCTTTGCTTATTTTCAATATGTTCCACAAGAATCGTACATAACATTCTTTGACTTCCTTTGGATTGTATACCTTTCCATCCATAAAGTATTCATGAAACGTCTTCATACATTGTGCTACATTGTTTGCATCAAATGTACAAATCGCTACTCTTATTTTTGATTCTATATTGCTAGGATATATACACAGTGTTGTCTGAATGTTGGTAATTTTAGGATAAGAGATGATAATATTATCTTCAAAGGATATGTTCCAATCCATATATGGGTATAGATTATCTATACCCATTTTTATTTCTTTAATTCCCTTTACTTCTGTCAAGCCTATTGCCATAGACTCTCCTGTATGTTGTAGAATCTGGTATTGAATCCATCGTTCCAGATCATGGGCATCCCGATACTGATACACCACCAGAATCAAAGATTTTTTATAAGCAGAGTCTATGATGCATAACTTACTATCCTTATATCTAGAAAAGGAGTGTAACAGTTGCTTTTGAGCCTGCTCTACTTTATTCTCAAAGTCACTACCTAAGTATGAACATATAAGTAAAAACGATTGATCAAGCTTAATATCATAATTATGTAATAAATACTCCTCTGTTTCCTCTGATATCTCTATACGTCCATCTATGATATCTCTAAAAACCTGAACCATTGTACCTACCTGAGCCGGTTTAATTTGCTTCTCTCTCTGTAGCTTCTGTTTTGAATTGTCCAATGCGATGGTAAAATCATTGACAGAAATAGGTTTTAGTAGATACTCTGTGACACCAAGCTTCATAGCGCTTCTGGCATATTCAAACTCTGAATATGCTGTTAATAGAATGACTTGTGGAGATACCCCTACCTGTTTTAAATGTGTCAACATCTGTATTCCGTCCATGTGAGGCATTCTTATATCTGTTATCACTATATCTGGTTTAATCTTTTTACAAATATTTAGCCCATCTAGGCCATTAACGGCTTCTCCAGCTATCTCGCAACTTGGATCAATTTTTTTTAATAAGTTTACAATGCCTTCCCTAATACGAACTTCATCTTCAACGATTACAACATTCATGATAACACCACGCTTTCCACATATCTACATACTTTACCAGTATAAACCACAGATATACAGTGTTATTATATCTGAATCAAAAATCAAAAGCAATTATAATTGTTTTCTAGCTAGTACATTCTTATAAAATTAGAATTGACGATAAAATTCCTTTGAGTTAGAATAAAAGAATCTAATTACAAATAATGGATAATTATTTGTATTCGAGAAAAATAGTAAGAGGTGATATTATGAACGATTCCTTATATGAGCAAATAGTGATAAGAAAAGCCCGTTGGACGGATGTTGCTATAAAAATTCTTATTGTAGTAGTAATTGTCCTATTGTTCTTTATATTCTTGCCACTTATCGGTATCATGTCCTTATTTCTCCCAATAATTCTTTACATGTTGGCTTATCGCTTTCTTTTTCCAAAATTAAAGGTAGAGTATGAATATAGTTTATTCAATCATGATTTTGATATTGCTGCTATTTATAATAAGGCAAGTAGAAAAGCCAAACTATCCTTCAACATTAAAAATACAAAGATGATGGCTCCTAAAAACTCTCCAAGATTAGCTAACTTTAAATCATACAAGGTACGTGATTTTACTTCTGGAATTGACAGTAAATATGTTTATGCTATTATTATCAGTGATACGGAGTTAGCCCAATGTATCTATATCGAACCCGATGATGTTATGCTAGATCATATAAAACCATACTTGGGAAGAAATCTGTATCTAGACTAGTAAGGTGTGTTAACACAATATCAGCAAAAAGTGCTACTCCAACTCCCCCCTATTAACAAATACATCAGCCATTCACCAGGTGACAGATTGATAATCCACATTTATTCTCACCCTTCAAATAACAGCACTTTCTTTTAGATACTATTTGATACTCCAAGATAATGCCACAATTTACTTAAAACACATGATTCATAATCTCTTCAAATTTATCAATGTCCGAATTCTTAAAATAATAATGGAATCCACTTAATTTTTGTCTTCCATAATCATAATCTTCTTCCTTGTTCAGAGTAACAGAAAAATAAACCGATTTCATGAAAAGAAATTTACTTACAACTTTATTACAACTAGCAATCTCCTCTGCTATATCATTGGACCAAATACCAGGTCCATTGTTTATAAGTATTCTTTTATTCGTTAGCGTAAATTTACAGTCACTTCCAAGCACCCTATCTTTGTCGTTTCCGAATACTGGAATTTCTGTTACAAAAACAGCTTTTTCTCCATCCATTAAATCAAATCCGTATTTATTTGGCACCTCAGGTAGTGTATCAAGATATTCAATATTCATATTTATCCCCTTTCCCCTTTTCTATAATTTTATCATTAATATCCATTAATCGTCAATAATTGCCATTCTTTTTATGTTAGATTATTTATGACAACAATATAAGTAGACAACCAGTGATTCATGATTTTTCTTCAATCTATCATCCACTATTTTAGAATAGAATAATACGCCAAAAGCTCTCCGGGGTAATACCTGGAGAGCTTTTCTACTTTTTACTATATTTTCTTTAATATCCTACTATGTACAATTACGTTATTCCACTTCTCTCTTAAAAATAAGCATTACCTTAGCTCCCTTATCGTAGTTTTGGAAATTCACTAATTCCCATCCCTCTTTTCCAAGCTCTTCACACTTACTTTGCAATTTTCTTTCGCTACCAGCTAGTGGCTTAAATGCAATTGTAACATTCACCACTTGATATTCCCACTTTTTCATATAATCTCCCTTCTAAATACATTATTCATTAGTTTTATACTTTCAGAGTAACCATTTATCTTTTTAGATGTTGGAATTCTACAATAATTATACATAACAACAGTAAAATATACAATTTGAGTTTATAATTGTACGATTAATGACTTACAGGATCGTAGCGTTGTTGCGAGTGAATCAGATAAATGGATTACATCTAATCTAGCCATAAAAACACTTGAAAAGCACTGAATACTCAGAAGCATAAGCCAATTAATTTAATTCTTCAAATTGACTAAGGCAGTCAATTTACTCCGTCTCAGTTCATACTTTACTACAAGGAACATGGTATTACTCTAAGTATGAGTGCTGCTGGATGCCCAACGTCTTGACTGCAAGACAATTTGATAATGCTCCAAATGAGGCGAGATATTGATTGAATGAATTTAGGTAGTGGCGTTACAAAAAGGCTTGACCATAACATCCCCCAATCACTATACATCAACTACAAAATGTACAATTGTCTTTTCATATTGCTCAATTACCACTTTTATATTAGTTAGAAACTTGGATGTTATCTTCATAATTCTTATATCTATTATAAAAGTGTTTTCTTTTAAAGCATTGTATTTACTAGCTTTATAATTAGGAGACGCAGTTATATTTTGAGAATAACATCGAACTTATATATCCAGCAACCTTTTCTAAATATCTATTAATGGATTGTACCTTAGTGATAAATGTGTAGTTTATCACTAAACATTTATTGATTTAATATTTCAATAAATGTTTCAACATCAACAGATTTATCAACAATACTATAATATTTTCCATTAACTTTAACTTTATTACCTATAAACACTATCTTTTGTTCATTACCCAATTTGTCTACCAATGTAAATGCGTAGGAAAAGCCACCAGAAAGTTTATCTATAATATCTATTCTTCTTCTGCAACGTATACTAGCAAAGAATTCTTTTATATCTTGAATTGATTTATATTCTCGTACTTCAGTAATATCACCAGTATTACCATTCATATAAAATATATAATCTATTTCTTCACTATTTGTTACGAGTTCATTTACAGTGTATTTTCTAAAATAAATACCTGTTAATACAACTAGAATTATTATAAATAATATCAATATAATTATTTTAGTTCTCTTTTTTCTCATAATGGCTCCTTATTTATCTGCCTATTCACCTGATGGTCTTACAGATATATTGTACCACTGTCCTTTGCATCCAGTGCTATATAATCTCTCCATAAAATAACCCCTTTTATCGAATCGCATATCTAATAAAAGCATAAAATCATCTTTATATCATATCAATATTTGGAACTATTTTCTATATTTTTTATTTATTCTCATTCAAAACATTTTTAAAACTATTACCACATCTTAATTAATAAACAATAATAAAAGCGCATCAGTCATATAGATTGATGCACTTTTATGGTCATTAGTTATTTACTGGTGAAAGAATTAATTCACCACACTCCCTTGTTCTTCTCATATCAATTATTCGTTGATTCTCTGAACCACGGAATTTTATACTTATATTTTTAAGCTCTTCTATAAATGTATTTTAATTATGCGACCAAGTTTCATTACAAAAAACTCCCACTCTAGATATGCAATACTCTTGAGTTAATCTCTTTTGTCTTACCTACGTTCCAGAAATTCTCGCCAAGGTAACCGCAGGTTCTTCTTGTAACGTTCATTTTCGCATGATCCTTGTTGTGACACTGAGGGCATTCCCATTCTAGATTGTCATTGATTTCAATCTCTCCGTCAAATCCACATACATGGCAATAGTCAGATTTGGTGTTAAACTCTGCATATTGGATGTTTTCATAAATATATTTGACGATTTCTTCTAAGGCTTCTAAGTTGTGTCTCATGTTAGGAATTTCTACATAAGAGATGGCACCACCAGAAGAAATTACTTGGAACTGACTTTCGAAATGGAATTTACTAAAGGCATCAATCTTCTCTCGGACATCTACGTGATAGGAGTTAGTATAATATCCCTTATCGGTAATATCTTCAATGGAACCAAAACGAGCCTTATCTATTCTTGCAAAACGATAACAAAGTGATTCAGCAGGTGTTCCGTATAAACCAAAGCCGATTCCTGTCTCTTCCTTCCAAGTGTCAGTAGCCTTACGAAGTCTTTTCATCACACGAAGGGCAAACTCACTTCCCTTTTGATCCGTATGACTTACACCAGTCATCAACTTAGTCAACTCATATAACCCAATATAACCTAAGGAAATGGTGGAGTAACCATTGTGAAGTAGTTTGTCGATAGTTTCTCCTTTTTTAAGCCTTGCGATAGCTCCATACTGCCAGTGAATTGGGCTAACATCCGACAAAGTACCTTCTAGGGCGCGGTGACGGCACATCAACGCTTCAAAGCATAGACTTAGACGTTCTTCAAGTAGCTGCCAGAAATATTCCTCATCACCATCTGCAATAATACCGATTTGAGGTAAGTTAAGACTTACAACACCTTGGTTAAAGCGTCCCTCAAATTTATAATTTCCATCTTCATCCTTCCATGGGGATAGGAAGCTTCTACAACCCATACAGCTGAATACATTACCTTCGTAGTTTTCACGCATCTTTTTTGCTGAGATATAATCTGGATATAAACGCTTAGCAGAGCATTTCACTGCAAGCTTTGTAATATAATCGTATTTCCCACCCTGAAGGCAGTTGTGTTCATCTAGTACGTAGATCAGTTTTGGGAAGGCTGGAGTAACGTAAACTCCTTTTTCATTTTTGATTCCTTCTAGACGCTGTCTTAAGATTTCCTCAATGATCATGGCATTCTCTTTCACATACTCATCATCTTTGTCTAGATTTAGGAATAAGGTTACAAAAGGAGACTGGCCGTTAGTCGTCATTAAAGTATTTATCTGATACTGGATCGTTTGCACGCCACTCTTTAGCTCATCTTGTAAACGATCAGAAATAAACTGCTCCATTAGTTCCTTAGAAAGCTTATCTCCATACTTTTCAGTATAGTGTCTCTCATATTTCTCCTTACTTTTACGTAAGTACTTGCCTAAATGACGCACGTCAACAGACTGTCCACCGTACTGGCTACTTGCCACAGCAGATATAATCTGTGTCATTACAGTACAAGCAACCTGGAAGCTTTTTGGACTTTCTATTAATTTGCCATTCATAACAGTACCATTTTCTAGCATATCCCCGATATTAATGAGGCAACAATTAAAAATCGACTGTAAAAAATAATCTGCATCATGAAAATGAAGAACACCTTCCTCATGTGCTTTGCTGATTTTTTCAGGTAATAACAGACGTCTTGTTAAGTCCTTACTAACTTCACCTGCAATCAGATCTCTTTGAGTACTAGCAATTACCGCATTTTTATTAGAGTTTTCCTCCATAACGTCCTTATTGCTATTTTTAATTAAACTCATTATAGATTCATCTGTGGTATTTGCCTTTCTCACTAGCTCTCTGCTGTAACGATATATAATATAAGTTTTAGCTAATGTAAATTTCCCATAAGCCATTAACTTTTGCTCAATCATATCCTGAATATCTTCCACTTGCATCTGGTCACGCTTCAATCCTTCAATACCAGCTACTATGGATTCAATCTTATCCTCATCAATACGATCATAGTCTTCTACCTCAACATTTGCTTTCCGTATAGCTACTAAAATTTTATTACGATCATAATCTACTACACGGCCATCCCTTTTAATAACTTTCATACCTCTCGTCCTTTCGTAATCACTTGTCTGATATAGTATAACATAAAACAGTAAAACCGTCTAGGTTAACCACAAAATATAGTGAAATATTTTTACAAGAAAACTATATATGGTGTTTATAACAAAAATAGGAAACCCATTAAAGGATTTCCTATTTTATAAAAAACTCCCTGCCAAAGTGACAGAGAGTTTAATTATATTTATTTGATACTATAGCCAATTCGTTCTCCAAGCTTTACAATGGTTTCAATGTTCTCCCTGGAGTTTTCTAACAAGTCTTCATCCACCTGAATCTGGCCCTTCTTTACAAGAAGCACTGTTGTGGAGCCACCAAATTCAAACATACCTTTTTCTTCACCACGTTTAAACGCATGTTTTCCATGGTGATTGATAATCCGTCCAATCATCATGGCCCCAACTTCTACTTGTACAACCTTGTCAAAATTCTTGGTTTCTAATACGGTATATTCTCTACAGTTACGCTTATAGATGTTACAATGTTCTAAAGCGATAGGATTTACTGTATGTAATTCCCCCGGAATAAAGTAATTATCGCCCTTTACACCATCATCTATATAACAATAACGATGATAATCATCTATGGTCAGACGGAATATCATACAATAACCGCCCTCAAATTCCTTATATATCTCATCCCCATCTAACAAATCCCGTAAAGTGTAGGCTGAACCTTTGATATGGAACACATTGCGTCCGTCAATCTCATAAACAGAGAACTTTGAATCACATGGACTAATAAAAACCTTAGGATCTTTGCTAATTGGTCGTTTTTCTTTTCTGATCTTACGGGTAAAAAATTCATTATAAGAACGATATCTTCTTTTTTCATAGTCACTTAACTTGATATTGGACTTTTTCAAAAAGATATTAATGATTCCCGTTGATAAAAAGCTATCTAAAAAGCGTCCAACTATCCTAGATAAAACAGGTTTTGTCAGCACTTTTAATAGCATTCTACCAGGCACAGTCTTATATAGAATACCAAGGGTTACTTCCTGACTCTCATTAGTAGTTAGGTAATGCCCTTTTCTATCTTTAATTACACTCATAGTTAAAACCTCATCACAAACCAGACTAATTCAGCGATACCAACCACTAAACATACTAGCATGCCTTTCAATTTTAGCTTAATTACTTTAAATTTTAAGATAAAAGCAACTGCAATTACTGCTAAACATACTGCATACACTTGTGGAAAGCAAGAACCTATGTAGTCACGGAAACTATAAACCAAAGGAAGTATTAATGCTACATTCGTTACTGGCAATCCTTCATAACATACTCTAGGTCCACCTGTAGTCTGTTGACGCTCCTCCTCCATAACATTAAAATAAGCCAGTCGGATTAAAGCTGCTAAGGTAAAACAGATTAAAATTATATAGTATGCAAAATGATTCTGCATGCCTATCTTAAACCCAATAATTGCAGGTAACACACCAAAGCAAATTAGGTCTGAAAGAGAATCGATCTGAATTCCAAATCGTTTCTCCTGAACAGTTCTCTTTCTGGTTTTAGCAACTGTTCCATCAAACATATCACAAAGCCCTGCCAACATAAGCATAAGCACTGCGATAGATGGGTTGTTATTGCCTATGACGCTGTAAATACCAAATAATGCACAGCCCAATCCAATATAAGTTAAAATAACAGTATAATTATAAAACCCTATCATCAAATTTTCTCCCTTCAGTACATTTACTGGGTCTAGTAAGCAAAAAGTGATATAACACCGTAATAATACCGGTAAACACTAATTGAAAATAAAAATTAATTCCTCTTGTTAACACCATTGCGGGTGCAACATATTGCTCTAACTGAATCTGAGTATACAGCAAGATACACATTGCCTCAGATACACCAACTGCTCCAGGTAACGGTAGGGTATCTACCGTAATAGAAATTACCACCTGAACCGCAAACATATCCCAAAAGTGAAGTCCAGTTAAACCAAAACTACGATACACCAAGTACCCAACTGAAAATAAGGCACATCTCTGCATTATAGTTAAAATCGTAGTTTTAATCAATACTGATGGATGATCTTTTATAAATATTGCACTTGTATGATAGTCCTCTAAATGTTTATAAGTCGCTTCTATCTTAGCTTGTGGACGCTTAATGATATGTAGCATTTCTAAAAACTTAAAAAACACAGAGATTAAATTTCTAATACTACTTCTACTATACATACAAAGTAAACATGCCATAATAATACCAACGTTAATTACAAAACCTACTAAAAACAGCCAAAGTATTAGTTCACTACTAGCGATAAAATCACGATGTACAATACATACTATGATTCCTAAAAAAAGTAATACCACCTTATAAATAACAGTATAAATCAATATTACAATGGAACTTTTAGAAATAGGCACTCCATCCTTTGACATAGAATATACAAGTATAGGCTGCCCTCCACTTGCAGATGGTGTAATGCCACAAAAAAACAAGTCAATGGAACTATAACAAAAACCTTTAATCCATCCAAAGGACAAGCCTAAAGAACGGCCCAAGATAGACAAACTGACTCCCTCTAAAAATATATTAAGTAAAACCATAGCAATGGCTACTAATAAAAAACTATTACTCGATTCGTGAACGATCTTCATTAGCATTTTTAAATCAAATTTTCGTAATATACAGTAGTATGTAAGAAAAAAAAGAACAACCAGAAAAATAGAGCTTGTTACATATTTATTGTTAAGTTTACGTAGTACTTTCATAACGTCACCTTATAGAACTAGCTAGCATCTCTCGCAAAGATCCCATCCTAATATCTCTTATAATCTTTTTTTATTTAGTACCGTATAGCGAATATCCATCTAGCATTATACCATAGGTGACCAGTAGGTAGTCAAGTATTTAGACATATTTTATTCATAATTCTAAAAAATTAATAAACTTTTTTAAATTTCTCATTTGTATTTTATTAATTATATATTTCTCATAAGAAAAATTATACTATCTTTGATCTATATAGTGAACTTCCTGTAAATAAGCTTCTATCACAGTACTATTTTCAGTCTGATATGCTTCTATACAGTCATTTTCATTGCTCTCCCCAACTGCATCAGTTTGAATAGATACGGAAGCAGTTTCAGGCTCATTTACTATCAATACTCCATTGATTAGTATACATAAACCGATGATTACACTAGTAGTTATTACAGATTGTTTCAATTTTTTCATATTCATACTATAAATAGCACTCCTTTCATTCATGTTGTTGTTACAATGTTAGGATTTGCAACATTGACGAAATTATACTTCCATAATTTACTTAACTAGCATTTAATTTCATTTATAAATCTAATCCTTGATTAAAAATACATTTACTAGTACAATAGAACTACTTGATTATATAAACAGTTTTTTTTAGTTTTTGACAATCATTTATTTTTTATAATATAAGTTTAAGGAGATAACTATGAGCGACTATGTAATAATAAGCGACGCCACTCTAGACTTGCCTTTGGATATTTTAAAGCAACATGATATCCAGGTCATTCCTATGACATTTACCCTAAACGATGTTTCTTATACTCACTATCCTGATGAGAGAGAAATTTCAATTCAAGATTTTTATAAAGCTTTAGCAGAAGGTGGTCTTTCCCAATCTTCTCAGATTCCTCCTATCATCTATCAGGAGTTTATGGAAGAGTTTTTAAAGCAAGGTAAGGATATTTATTATATTGCTTTTTCTTCTGGACTAAGTGGAACTTATAATTCTGGTAGACTCGTAATGGAACAGTTAAAAGAAAAATATCCGAATCAAAAAATATTATGTACAGATACTCTTTGTGCATCCGTTGGAGAAGGCCTTTTAGTGTTAACTGCTGCGAAGAAGAAAGAAGCTGGCTATTCTATTGATGAATTACATCAATGGGTAGAAGAAAATCGTCTAAATGTAATGCATTGGTTTACTGTAAAGGATTTATTCTACTTGAAGCGAGGGGGACGCCTTTCTAGTCTTGAGGCTTTAGTAGGTACCGCTCTTAAGATTCGTCCTGTATTAACAACCGATGAGGAAGGTAAGTTAGTTGTCTATTCCAAGATTCGTGGTTCTAAAAAGGAATTAGAGTTTATGTTGAATGCTCTAGAGACACAAGCAATGGAACCAGAAAAACAGACTGTAATCATTGCACACAGTGACAATTTAGAACAAGCACAGGCATTAGAACAGCTTATTCTTGAAAAAAATCTTGTAAAAGAAGTGATTATTTCTCAAATTGGGCCTATTATTGGTACTCATACAGGTCCAGGAATGTTAGCTCTTACTTTCTTTGGCAACAAACCTGCAAACTAAAATAAGAGGCTGTAGTACAGATTACTTAGTACTACAACCTCTTTTCTTTATTACTGCTACGACTCTTCCAAATTAACAAAGATAGGGTTATGGCCGATGGCAGGTAACACAACTTCCAGTAAATCCTGTGTTCGAAGTTTTATGCTACTGGTGTTGATACAAGGATGACAACCGACATATTCCATATTCCTAATATCCTGATCTATGACAAGTTGTACCTTGTTCTTTGTATCATTCATAAGCCCTAGTACACTTACAGAACCTGGAGTAATATCTAAATACTTCTCCATATATTCTGGACTACCAAAGGACAACCTTGTACTTTTTAGCTGTTTTGCCACCTCTGCCGTCCTAAGCTTTTTATTACCGGCCATCATAAGAAGGTAATATTGGTCCTTTTTAGAATTACATAAAAATAGATTTTTACAGATCTCGATTTGCAGAATTTTATCTACTTCATGACAATCCTCGATAGTTGCCGTTTCCTCGTGATCCAACCGCCAGAAAGGAACCTTAAGACTTTCTAGTAATTCATAGACCCGCATTTCTTTATCTAGACGATTCTCAACTCCTTTAGCACCCTCCACTACCATAGGCTCTTTTGTAGATGCAAACTGACTATTATAAAGCTTCGCGTAAAAACCATTTACATTTAACAGCTCTTGATGGGTTCCTTGCTCAATCACACGTCCCTTATTCATTACAAGAATCTGGTCTGCTTCCTTAATGGTAGATAATCGATGGGCTACAATAAAGCTAGTCCGTCCCTTCATCATTTCTTCAAAGGCTTTTTGTATCTGTATCTCTGTTCTCGTATCTATAGAGGAAGTTGCTTCATCTAAAATGAGCATAGGGGGCAAACAAAGCATTACCCGAGCTATACAAAGTAGCTGTTTTTGTCCCTGAGACAAATTGCCTCCCTCCTCCGAAATTATTGTTTCATACCCTTTTTTCAGACGCTTTATAAAGCTATGGGCATGAGCCCTCCTTGCTGCCACCTCAATTTCCTCCATGGTAGCATCTGGCTTTCCATAAGCTATATTCTGTGCTATGGTGCCAGGCTTTAACCAAGTATCTTGTAGTACCATACCATAATTTCTTCTCAGGCTATCTCTAGTCACCTGTTGATAATCATAGCCACTTAATGTAATCTGACCACTATCAATATCATAGAATTTCATTAAAAGATTAATAATCGTAGTCTTTCCACAGCCAGTAGGCCCAACAATAGCAATACGCTGTCCTGGTTTAACTAAAAGATTTAAATCTTCAATAAGAGAAATCTCCTTGTCATAGGAAAAGTTCACATCTTTTAGTTCAAGACTACCATCTACTTGAGTTAAATTAATTGCATCCTTAGCATCTGCCTTTTGCTTAGGCTCCTCCATTAGTTCAAACACTCTTTTCGCAGAGGCAATGGCTCCTTGAAGTTCTGTTACCACCCCACTAATTTCATTAAAGGGTTTCGTATATTGGTTGGCATAGGTAAGAAAACAGGACAACTGTCCTACTGTAATCCGACCATTCATTGCAGTAATAGCACCTAATATTCCAACTCCTGCATACACTAATCCATTAATAAAGCGAGTGCACGGATTGGTTAGAGCAGAGTAAAATAATGCTCTAACCCCACAAATTCGTAATCTTTCATTGATTTCTGCAAACTGCTTCCTATTCTTATCTTCTCTACCAAAAGCCTTAACTACCTTCTGCCCACCAATTTGCTCTTCCACATAGCCAGTCATTTCTCCCCTAAGTTCAGACTGTTGCTGAAACATATGAAAGGTACGCCTAGCGATGAAGCGCGCAACAAATAAAGATAACGGTGTCAGTAATATTACTAGTAAAGAAATTCCTATATTGATAGAGAACATAAAACCTATCGTTCCTGCAATGGTGATTATACCAGTAAACAACTGGGAGAACCCCATTAAAAGTCCATCGGAAAACTGATCCACATCCGTAATCATTTTACTAATAATAGAACCATTAGAATTACTATCAAGATAGCTTAAAGGAAGCTCCTCCATATGGGAAAAGGTTTTGGTTCTGATGTCCTTTACCACATGATAGGTTATACGATTATTAAGTAAGGTCATAAGCCACTGTGCTAGGGAGGTTATTATAATAACTCCAGCTAAGATAACTAGAATCCTTCTTATGCTATTAAAATCCACCTGTCCCTTTGCTATGATATAATCTATGGCATCTCCTACTAAAATAGGCGCATACAAGGTAAATCCTACTGTTATAACTGCAAATAAAAGAGAAAGGCAAAAACAAAACCAGTAAGGCTTTATCAGTTGGAGTATTCTCTTTAAGGTTTCTTTCTGACTCATGCCTTTTCCACCTCTTCCCTAGATAACTGAGAATAGCAGATCTCTTGATATTCCTCACAAGTATGAATTAGCTCCTTATGGGTTCCCATTCCCACTAATTTCCCATCCTCTAGCACAAGAATCTTGTCTGCATTTTTTATAGAGGCTGCCCTCTGAGATACAATAAATAAAGTCTTTTTCCCAATAAGAGAATGAATCGCCTGACGAAGCTTAGCATCTGTAGCAAAGTCAAGGGCAGAACTACTATCATCAAGAATTAAAATATCGGAATCAGAAACCAGAGCTCTAGCTATAGTAAGCCTCTGTTTTTGTCCTCCTGACAGGTTATTTCCTCCTTGAGTTAGCATGGTTTCTAAGCCCTTTGGCTTGTCCAAAACAAATTCACGGGCTTGGGCAATCTGAATGGCTTTTTCTAACTGTTCTATCGTAGCATCCTCATTCCCCCACCTTAAATTCTCTTCGATGGTTCCCTTAAACAACATTGCCTTTTGTGGTACCACCGCTACTTTTTTACGAAGAGCTTCATAGGTATATTCTTTCACATTTCTTCCATCAATAAGAACTTCCCCTTCTTCCACATCATAAAACCGAGGTATTAGATTCACAAGGGTGGTCTTTCCATGACCAGTACCACCAATGATACCAATGGTTTCTCCTTCGTTTACAGTAAAGCTAATGTCTGACAAGGATGGCTCACCTGCGCCTTGATATGAAAAGGTTACATGGGAAAACTCTACTTTAGGAAGTATATTGTCACTTTGACACTCTTGTATTGCTGTTCCTTCCTTCATGGAACACTGCATATCAAATACATCGTTAATACGACTAGCACTAGCAGAGGCTTTCGTAACAGTGATAATAAGGTTTGCCAAAGCAACAAGAGCCAGTAAAATCTGCGTCATATAATTAACAAGGGCAATCACCTCACCTTGCGTAATGGCACCGCTATTTACTCGATATCCACCTTGCCATATAATTGCAATAATAGCCATATTAACAACAATATAAGTAAACGGATTTAAAAGTCCGGATATACGACCAACAAAAATCTGTGTCTTACTAAGAGCATTACTAGTAGTCTCAAACTCCTCTACTTCGTCAGATTGTCTACAGAAAGCCCGAATTACCCTGCTGCCAACTAAATTATTTCTAGTTATTAAAGATACCTTATCCAAAATAAATTGTACTTTTTTATAGATTGGTATAGTAACTAGCATGATTCCGTAGATAATGAGCCCTAAAACAGGTACAGCAATTAAGAATATTAAGGCAATCTTTACATCAATGGTAAATGCCATAATTAAAGCCCCTACCACAATAAAGGGTGATCTTAAGAACAGTCTCAGAAGAAGATTAATTCCTGTCTGAGTCTGATTAACATCACTAGTTAGCCTAGTAATTAAGGACGAGGTTCCAATGGCATCTAGTTCTGCATAAGAAAGTCCGTTGATGTGACTATATAAATCATTACGCAGTGCTGTACCAAAACCCATTCCTGCCTTAGCAGCAAAATACTGAGCAGTCAAAGAGCAGGAAAGGCCCAATACACCTAAAAACACCAATACCCCACCTAAACCTAGAATGTAGGGTAAATCATTCTTTTTAATTCCAACGTCTATTATATTTGCCATTACAATTGGCACAATCAGTTCAAAGCAGGCTTCTAAAAGTTTAAATAAAGGACCGATAATACTTTCCTTTTCATACCCTTTTAAATACCTTTTCAATTTCCACATAGCGAACTCCTCTATTACTCATTCGTATCCTTTTTAGGTAATAAGTCGGGATGGACATAGCGACCTCTTTTTTCTGTCCTTTTGCCATATTGAATGGCTTTAGTCGGACATCGATTAATACAACCTAGGCATTGGGTACATTCTTTTCCCCACTGAGGCATTCCATCAACTAAGGTAATACTGTTAACTGGGCAGATTTTCTCGCAAAGACCACAATTAACACAGGCCTCTGTGGCATAAAAGCGGGTTGTTTTGCGATTCCTCTTGTAGTAAGAATGAAGTATACCAGAGAGTAAATGTGGCGCCTTCCCTCTTTTAACACAAAACACATCCTTTATTCTATGTTCAACATCCTGCTTCACTTTTTCAAGAACCAAATCCATTTCATTAAGTAGTTTCTTTTGCTCCTCTTGTTCCGGCACATCATATAAAAGTATATAATTATCTGGACAAGCAATAGAGTACCCACTGTCTAGTTTTAATTTCTTCTTACTAAGAAGTCTATTTAATTTATTGATGGTAGTTCCCACTGTAGCTCCGCAAGTTAAAATCGCGTAGACATAATGGTCCTTTGTTTGTTTTAGTGATAGCTTTTTTATATACTCTTCTACCACAGTAGGCATACCCCAGTAATATACAGGAAACACAAAACCTATTCTCTCACCTGGTTGCAATTCATATTCATCATTTTTATATTCCATGAGGTTTCCCATGTTTACTAACTTCTCCTTAGTAACTAGAGCCATTTCTTTTGCAACGTGGTATGAGTTACCGGTCCCTGTAAAATAAAAAATCATCTTAATCCCCCTTAGCGTTCAGACATACTGATTGCTTCTATTGCCACACTTCCTCCTCGCACAACCTCGATACGATTAAGGAAAGTCACTGCTAACAAATCAATTAATTGGTTGTTCTTCTCTTCTGTCTGTACACATTCCATTAAGAGACTATCTTTATTATAGTCTACAATTTTCACATTAAACACTTGAGCCATACGAAAAGCTTCCGCCTTGTCTGCCTTAGAGCAATTACTTACCTTGACAAATAAGATTTCCTTCATATGAGTAGCCATATTGGTAAAATCCACAACCTTAATCACTTCCACACAACGGTTGAGCTGTTTCTTAATCTGTTCAAAGGTCATATCATCGCTTGTTAAACTAATGGTCATTCTAGAAATCGTCTTATCCTCTGTCTCACCAACGGTAAGACTATTTACATTATAGGATTTACTGGAGAACAAACCACTGATTCTAGCTAAAACACCGATGTCATTTTCTACATATAGTGATATCCATCTTTTCTTCATGTCTGCTCCTCCTTAATATTCCATAACCATTTCAGTTAATGTTTTTCCACCAGGTACAATTGGAAGCACGTTGGCTTCTCTTTCAATAATAAACTCAATTACCGTAGGCCCTTCCTTATTTGCCTTAGCCTGAAGGAAAGCTTCTTCTAGCTGGTCCTCTTCAGTTACTCGGATACCTTTGGCATCATAACTCTCTGCTAACTTAATAAAGTCTGGAGTATACTTTGGACAATATTTATCAGGATTCTTACAATCTCGATAGCAACGTTTTCTAAATCTGAGACAAGTACTGGAATAATGATTATTATAAAACATCTCCTGCCACTGACGAACATTACCGAGATACCCATTGTTAAAGATGCAGAAAATCACAGGAATCTCATTTACTACAGCTGTGGCTAACTCTTGTATATTCATCTGGGCACCACCGTCCCCTGAGATACAGATAATATCCTTATCTGGATTACCAAACTGAGCACCAATAGCTGCCGGCAGACCATACCCCATAGTTCCAAGTCCTCCAGAGGTTAGAAGCTGCTTATTCTCATTGAGTTCTAGGTATTGAGTGGTCCAAAGCTGATTCTGCCCAACATCTGTTACCACAATAAGTTCAGAGAACAACTCATTGATTTTACGAATAATTTTTTCTGCTGTAAGCCCTTCATATTCTTTCATAGAAATAGGATAGTCCTTCTTCCATGCCATAACCTTGTCAATCCATTCCTTAGTCTTTACAGGCTTACACATTTCTAAAAGCTTGGTAAGTGCGGTCTTAGCATCGGATACAATTGGAATATCTACCACAATATTTCTGGATATGGAAGCTGAATCTATATCAATATGTACAATTGTGGCGTTCTTTGCAAATTCACTTATTTTACCAGTGATACGGTCATTAAATCTGGTGCCGATAGAAAATAAAACATCACACTCGCTAATGGCATGATTGGCAGCATAGCTTCCATGCATACCAATATTTCCAATATATAAAGGGTGATTGGTATTGATTGCACCTTTTCCCATAATCGTAGTGATAACTGGAACTCCTGTTAGTTCTGCTAACTTCGTCATTTCCTCTTGGGCTCTTGAGATATTAACTCCTCCACCTATTAAAAATACAGGTTTTTCGGCTGCTTGTAAGGCAGCTACAGCTTTCTTTAATTGACCAACGTGAACCCCTGTATTAGGCTTATACCCTCTTATGTTTACTTCCTTTGGATACTCATCAGATCCATAGGCTTGTTGAATATCTTTTGGAATATCTACCAGAACAGGTCCAGGCTTTCCCGTTCTGGCTATGTAAAAGGCTTCCTTTATAATTCGCCCTAAATCTTTGCGATCTCGTACAGTAATTGCATATTTACAGATATTACGTACCACACCTACAATATCTACCTCCTGAAAGGCATCATTTCCAATTAAACTAGTAGGTACCTGGCCAGTGAAGCAAACAAGAGGAACGCTATCATAATTCGCTGTTGCTATACCAGTAACCAAATTGGTAGCTCCTGGACCACTGGTTACTAGACAGACTCCTACCTTACCTGTTGACCTAGCATATCCATCTGCTGCATGAATCAACCCTTGCTCATGACGTGGAAGAACTACTTCAATTTCCTCCTGCCCATAAAGAGCATCAAATAAATCTATTGCCATACCTCCCGGATAGCCAAATAGGATATCCACATTTTCTTCCTTTAATGCTTTTACAAAAAGCTCTGTTCCCTTTATTTCCATACCATTTACCTCCACTTCTTTGTATAGTGTAAAAAAGCCCTAAGCTATATTACTAGCTTAGGGCGAATAAATCATCCGTGGTACCACCTAAATTCAGAATTCCTTCTGCACTTACCCAGTACAGGCAAAAGTCTATACTGTATTCCTGATAACGGTGGAACTCTCCGTTGAAATCTACTAAAGATTGCTCTCGTTTTGTTCACTGCTCAAGGGCTACTTCCACACTTCCTAAGTAAAGACTCGCACCAACCGTCTTCTCTCTGAATACTCGGTAGGTATGTACTCCTCCCCATCTTCGCATTTTCCTATTAAGTTGACTATGTAGTAAAGTAATTTTATTATTGTCATTATATTACCATTATCAAACTTTTATGTCAACAGAAGAAAAGCACCCGGCATTTTCCCTATGAAAACATTGATATCCCATAACTCAACAAAAAATATACATAAAATACACAAATTATATTGACAATTCAAACAATTCAGTATATACTATAGAAGCAATGTCGAAAGGCATTCACTTCATAGGGGTGTAGTTCATCGGTAGAATAAGAGTCTCCAAAACTCCAGAGGATGGTTCGATTCCTTCCACCCCTGTCAAAAAAACTGGTTATCTTTGATAACCAGTTTTTTATGTTATAGGAAACTAGTTAGCAAAATCCTATAACTCAAAAAGCTTTCCAAAAGACTAAAAGCTGGTAATCGCACTGTGGTGGTATGGATTTTGCAACAAAAAAGTCTCAAGCCCTTATAACTAAGGACTTGAAGCCATAACAAGTAGGCACGAGATGGGGGATGCGGTCCGGGGAATCTCGGCTTTTCAGGGCGCTCGGAGCGTGCTGAAACATTGGAGCCTGCGAATCCCATGTCCCTAAACCCACAAACCCATACTCTATTTTATCCTATCTTACAGCAGCATAAATTGTTGTTCTATAACTAGCTCTAAAATTCAAATACAAAACTTACTAGTATAAGAATGCAGTTGATTTTTGATACTTGCTTGTTACACCAGTTTGGATAAGCTATTTTCTATGAGTACTTCTTAAAACGAAGTCATTCTAATTAATTCTATCAATACTATTATCGGAAACTGTTAAACACATGGAAATTTGAATCCATACCTACCTAATAGCTCATGTAGCTTTTTACATTCTTTTTCTGATATATGAAAATATTTATCCTTCTCTTTCCAGTATATGATTGGGCATGTATCACACGCAATACAAAACGTTTCAGCTCCATTATTAAAACGAATGGAAACATCTTCATTAAATCCACATGACGGATTATCACTATATATCCATTTCCCATCAAATAAATTGGTTATATAAGATAGATCCTTATCGGTTAATACGGCGGAAATATTAGAAGAACCATAAACGAATACTGCATTTCCTGTTTCAACAAACTCCATATCCACTTTCTCAATTTTTAGAATAAATATACTAATAAACAATACTATAACAGAAACTAAAATAGCTAAAATAATCATTACACGTTTCATAACATACCTACTTTACCATGATCCTGATATACTCATTGCTGTAAGAGAACCCCAAAAAACAAATCGTTTTGTATAGAAAAATGTTCTTAAAGTTCCAATAGGCCAACCTGTTCTAGCATAATACTCTCCAAATACTTTAGAAAATGAAACTCCTCCAGTAAAAGCTATGACTTTAGTACCAGTTAATTTGGCAAACATATATGCAACATTATTACCTTCTTCACCTCTTCCACCCTTACAACTAAATAAATATACTCTATATTTAACTGTATGTGACTCTAAGTCACTAAAACTCTTTGAACCAGAAAAGCTAAGACTTTCCTCATAAAAATGTAGGGTTCCCGTACCACCATGTAAATATAAATAAATATAATCAATATCTCCTTTCATATTATTCCATTGCCTGATAAAGTCTTGAACTCTTGTAACTCCAATAAGCTCAACATTTTTACTCCTATCATTGTAATACGGAGAATTAAATGCTTGTAAGGTAAAACCACTTTTCGCATTAACGTAATAAAAAACATATGTTTTACCATAGCCCATACGATCACTATAAATAACAGGATTATTCTCACAGTACGAGAAAAGATTAAATCCAATTAACGACTCAGTATCGATAACTACATCTGAATTAATAAATCTACCCATCTCCGGATTATAATACCGACTCTGAAGATAATACAATCCTGTCTCCGTATCCTCATAGTACCCTCTATACCGCATCGGGTTCATCTTTCCAACAGTATCCGCACTACTTCCACTTATGCTTTCCACTTTTCCCCATGCATCATAGGTATAGGATACGACTTGTTTTCCATCTTTATCAAGAATTCCAGTTATATCTCCCTGTGCATTCTTTACATACAGATACTCTTCACCATTCAAGTTAAATCCGGTTAAGCTGTTATTCTTATCATAGCGGAAATATATCTGATTAGTGCCGTAGTTCAGCAGTCTGAGAAACATAGGTAGTAAGAGCTAAATGAAGAGTTTACCCTATGGCATATAACATTGTTAAAAGTATATTCACTCATAACAGTTGATTCCCATTATAAACAAAGTTCCTCTAAGGTAATGGTTCCTTGGTGAAAGTAATTTCTTTTACCTCCCTATTAAAAATACAATCTTCTTCATAATCAATAGTAACTATGAATTTATCTGGTGAAAATAAACAGTATCCATAGAGCAACGTCTCAGATACAGTTCCATCAGAAAAAAACCTTACTCCTGTACCATCCTCATCAAAGCCTACAATGAACTTAATCTCTTTACCATCGTGTTTTAAAACTCCTATATTTTCATTAATTACATATGCGCTAGTATTCTCATGTACATCAAAATACATATCCGGAGATATAGATACCCATCTTGCGTCTCCTAAATTATCAGGTCTTTTACCCTTGTAGTGATCTACATCACAACTTGTGCATGTAATTAGCACAATAATAAATACTAGGATATATTTAATCTTCAATTTACCACCACCCTTTTTTATTTGCTACTCCGATAATCATTAATGGTGTCCTACCTGATTCTATTAGTAATTTATACAAACCGCCTAAACTAATCCTATTCTTTGCAAGACCTAAAGAATCTGGTGCATTATAGAAATAAAAATTATCATCAAAGTCACCTATAATACCTGCAATATAATGTAATCCATTATTCTTTGTTTTATATAACACAATTACTGCACTTGCTTTTCGACCTATTATAGTCCATTTTTTAATACCCGGTCCTGTCATTATTACATTCTTATAAAACATTCTCATAAATGTCACTAAAGCACCTGGTGATGTTCCTAATTTCCCATATAATAATGGCGCACCTAAATACAACAATGTTTTACAAACTGCACCAAAGTTAATTGATGCGTTTCTAGATATCAATACATTATATGCTGCAATAACACCACAACCATTATCAGAAATATTTCCTAATAGGCCCCAACCTATGTCTTTCATTTTGTATAATTTCCCATATATATTGACCAGTGTATTATCATCCTGATTGTTAATATAACCGGCTATATCTCCAGAAGCATCTATCATATTGCAGGGATTATTATTACAATACATAAATAAGTTTGTTTTTTCATCTTTGATAAGTTGCAAGATTATTGGCTCATCTGCGTTCAAGAACCTACAGATATTCGGATCATAGTACCGACTAGCTACATAGAAGAATCCTGTCTCCGTATCCTCATAATACCCACGATATCGCATAGGATTTAGTTTTCCAACCGCATCAGCACTACTTCCACTTATACTTTCCACTTTTCCCCATGCGTCATAAGTATAGGATACGACCTGTTTCCCACCTTTGTCAAGAATTCCTGTAATATCTCCCTGTGCATTCTTTACATATATGTACTCCGTCCCATTCAAGATAAATCCAGTTAAACTATTATTCTTATCATAACGGAAATACATCAGGTTGGTGCCATCGTTCTGGCTTGTTATCCGTCCATCTATCGACGTATAAGTAGTAGTTACTCCATCAACCGTCTTGGAAGTTCGGATACCTTCATCATTGTAGGTAAAAGAGATATCCGTACTACCCTTTTTCATTGTAGATAATCTTCTACCTGCTTCCCATGTCATATCCCATCCAAGATAACGTAAAGGATTACCAAGCTCATCATAGGTTATTTCCTGTCCATCATAAGAAGTGCATTCATCTGGCAAAGTGCTATTCTCATAGGAGTAATTTATCGTATCTATTGGGGTAAATCCATCCAGATTTCCTGAGTTATAGGAATACAGATTCTTTTCTAATATATTTCCGTTCTTATCATAGGTATAGATTTCTGTCTTATTATGCATAGCATCATTTACTCTAACCAATTGATCTGCTATGTCATAGTAGTAATGATATTTCTCTGCTCCATTTAGGGTGATTGTTTCAATGTTTCCAAAACTGTCATAGGTATATGAGGTCTCGTCTGTGACATCCTTTGTGATATGAGTGATTCCTATGATATTACCTGTTATATTATAAGTATACCCAGTAGAAAGAATGGTTTCATCATTACTATTAATCTTTTCCTCTGTAATTGCATCCTCAGAATTAAGCGTATAAACCTTCTTATATATTTCATTCCCATTATAAGTAAAACTATCAGTCAACTCTTTACTGGAACTTGATAAACCATAGGTATCATTTCCTATTTTCTCAGTAAATTCTGAAGCGTCTTCTGAATATGTGTAACTATCAAGCACTGTTCCGGTGGCATCGTCTTTCAGTATTACTGTCTTTGAGCCATCCTCATTGGAATCATAGGTTGTTGTGTAACTTTGGCCTATATCATGTTTGGATAACAATGTCCCTTGGTCATTATAAGAATAGGTATACTTTGTTACTCCATCTACAGCCATCTCTGTCATATTCCCATCTTTATCATAACTATAAGACAAGGTGGCACCATTAGCATAGGATACACTGTTAAGAAGCTTGTTCTCATCTTCGGCATATACATAGGAGGCAAGAATATTACCTGCAACCTGTACACCTATCACACTTTGATCGGTATTATAGGTAATATCATATGAACCTGCCTTGGTTTCTTCTAGATTACCTGTTTTGGAATTATAAGAATACTGTACCCCCACATCTGAAGCCAAGTAAGTATCTCGGATCGCAATACTATTTCCATCCGATACAAGACCATCCTTTGATACATCATACTCCAATGGTGATATCTTCTGAAGCACATTTCCCTTATTGTCATAGACCATTCTAGTAATTCTAACATCAGAAGATCCATCACCGATTGTCTGTTTTACAACATTTCCAAGAGAATCATATACAAAGCTGTACCTCAATCCTCCTATAATATTCTGCGACTGGACAAACCCGATGATATTACAGTTATAATCTACATTGGTAGTTACTTTATCAGCATTTTCCGTTTTCACACTATCTGGATATCCATATGTATCATAAGTATTAGTTGTGGTAATTCCTTTCTCGTTTATACTAGTCCATACAAGGCCATTGGATAGATAAGTATTAGCTATGGTAGTATCAATATCTCCTTGTTTCAGCTGTTGCGTCTGGACATTTCCACAGAAATCATATGTCATTGTTGTTACAGCTGTTTCCGAAGTGGTTGACCCGTCTTCATTATAACTAGTCATCACCTCTGTTTTAACACATATCTTTATTTTTTCTGTACCATCATAGTACGTATAATTATAGGTTATAGAAGAAATAACACGATCAGAACTATCCTTAGTTAATTCCGTTATCACTTCACCGAACTGGTTATAGGAATATACCGTGGTATGCCCTTCTTCATTTATGGTACTTGTAATATCGCCAAAGAGATTGGCATAGATATTCTGTGCCTTATTTTTAGCTACCACTACATTCCCATAGCTATCATAAATAACAGAATCTGTTCCGTCATCTACTACCTGGTTTCCAGCTGCATCTAGAGAATAACTATAGGTTGTTTCCTCATCCTTTGTTTTCAGAGTAAGTAAACGATGATCAGAATCATAATTCACATCAGATAGAACATTTCCATAGCTGTCCTTAATATTTTTCAACATTTCGTTACTATCATAGCTATACTGATTAACCAATGCTCCAGTAGGAGAATTCACAGCACTGAGAAGGTTTCCGTCATAGGTATAGGTTACTTTTCTGCCTGCTGGGTCAGTAATACTAGTAATATGATTATCCGAATAGTCAATGGTATAGGTTCTTTGTACACTATCCGTAATACGGGTTGGGAAGCCACTCTCATTAACACTGATCGCTACTGTATTCCCATTTCTATCGGTCATTCCTACAAGATGTCCGTTTTTATCATATGTATAGGTAAGGGAATCCGTAGTTAGAAGATAGTTTTCTCCATCTATTTTCAAGTTATCCCTACTATTGATTCCAGAATATGTTGTACCAGAAATACGAAAATACTTCTTCTCTCCTCTAGGCAGAACTACCATAACAACATTTTCTGGAGAAATCAATTTTTCAAGTCTTCCATAGAAACTAAAACTCCATCCTTGTCCAAATGGACCTACAGATGATTCCATGGAGTCATAATATCGATCAAAACTAATGGCTATTCCTGGCGCTTCAATAGATAAATCTGTAGATGAGCTATTAAAGCCCCCAATAACTTTAGTAAAATTAACATCTTTAATCTCTATATAGGCTACAGCAGTATTTCCAGCCATATCTAGCACATATACTGTATATTTCCCATTTCTGGCTGCGGTAAAACCTGTTCCATCAAAAGGGACACCAGCATCTTCAAAATAGGCTACATCTTGCTCTCCATATGCCCACTTAAAAGAGGTGGTATCTAGTCCACTATTATCATCCGAAAATGTAGTAACAATTGCGGAGGACATGATGTTACTTTGAGATTCTGTGATAGTTATGGCAGGGGCTGTAATATCAATAGTCGGTACAGGTACTGACTGGCCTGTTTCTAACCCGTCAAAATCAACTGCAGATACCGTATAGATGGATACCATATTGAGGTATGTGTCATCAGTGAAGTTAGTAGTTATACTCTCGCCTAAATATTCTCCATCACGATAAATGATATATTTTGCTACTGAACTTTCTTCTTGCTCTTCCCATTTTAAAGAAACACTATCTGTTGTCTGATTAGTTATCGTGACATTTTCAGGAACACATGCAGATAAAAGAGTGCTAATCTGTATGGTCACAATAGCCCCTTCTACAGTTTCATTTACTGCACTAAGGCCTACTTCATATTCTTCACCTGCAGTCAGACCGGAAAGATTATAGTTGGTATCGGTAATGTCGCTTTCGAATGGTTCACCATCTAGATATAGATTATAAGATTTAGCTCCTACTACGGGATCCCATACCAGTTGTGCTGTTGTCTGCGTAACTGCATCTGCTGTAAGTCCAGCTGAATTAGTAGGCAAGGTAAGAAATGTTACAGGTACTAATTCTCCTACTCCTCCAGCATTTACTGCCGCCACATAATAAGTATATTCCGTAGCAGCTTTGAGATTTTCTATCTTATAGGTAGTAGCTACAAGCTTACTTACGACTACTGTTTTATCACTTTTATATATGTTGTAGGAGGTAGCACCCTTCACGACATCCCATTTCAACGCGATAAAATTTTCGCCAATAGCGGAAGCTATCAGATTAGTTGGATTATCTGGTTTGGTTGTAAAAGTTGTTGTAATAACAGTACTACTACCACCTTTATTTACTGCACATACTCCTAACGTATATTCTTGTCCACTTGTAAGTCCAGTAAAGTTATAGCTAGTTGTTGTCAATCCACTGACAACTAATGTACTATATTTGTATACATTATATGTAGTGGCACCTGTTGCTTTACTCCAGTTTAAAGTACCAGAGTTGTAAGTTATAGCAGTCATATTTAAGCCATTTATTTCCGTTGGGATTGGCGTATATGACTTGGTCACAAGAGCACTAGAACCTCCTGCATTTACTGCACGTACGCCGAGCGTATAAGTCGTACCGCTTACTAGACCAGTAAACGGATAATTTATTGTTGTAACTCCACTTTTTATTAGTGTTCCATCCTTGTATACACTATAGGACGTTGCACCTGTTACCGCTGTCCAATTTAAAGTACCTGTAGAGGACGTTGTATCAGTCATTTTTAAGCCTGTAGGTGCTGCGGGTGCAGTGGTTTTGCTTACAGAGGCACTTGTTCCTGTAACATTATTTATAGTCTTTCTTGCAAAAAGAAAAAAGGGGCTTTTCTAGTCTTTTCTGGACTTTTCTCTAAAAAATGGTTTACTTAATAAACCTGTGCAATCACAGACTAACTTACTGGCACTATTGAGCTGATTCTCATGCTATTAATTGCATTCCTTTCCTTTTATTGTGATGTTGGTAAAGGTTATAACCACAAGAAATTAGCGTAAACTCTAAAATTACAGCTTTTTAACCTCTTCGAAAGATACTTTTGTAAGATCTGTCCCACTTCATTACTCCAAAAATTCCTTCCGCCTAAATACTCCTATTCATACACAACAGTGCTCCGTGTACAGATTCGCGATTCGAACTGACATCTTGGTCGACCTGTTTTGCAGTCTTACTCTGCAAAGTATTGTGTTAGGTCAATGTGGTCCATTACATCACAAAAGGTGTACACTGGATTAGAAATATCAATAAGTTTTTCTAGAACCAGTGGTAATTTTAACTGTCTTGGTGTAGAATAATCCTTGGTATTTTTATTTATTAGCATATTTAAATTATACCAAAAAACGCTGTAAGCTCTATGCTTACAGCGTTTTTTCTATTAGGGGAGTTTTTACAGCCCCTTTTACTATTTTAAATTATTTACATATTAGTAAATGGTTCAAATACAATGACAGACCAACCTTTTCCACTATAGGTACTATAACCAGCAGAATGAGCAAAACCTGTAGCACTTAAGATATTGCCCTTTTGATCCTCGTCAAGTAAATAACCATATTTCTTTCCATGAGCCAACTGCTTAGTTGCCTCAAGATCAGACATATCTCTTACTAAAATATCTTCACGATTCTTAGAAGCAATTACCTTGCCATCCTTATTAATGACAAGTATTTCCCCCTTATCACTAACCTTTGCATGATCTATAATATCATAAATATAATTCCAGTTATATCTAGTAGAAATGACACCTAAGAATTCTCCCTCTGGACTAAATACAGGACTACTATAGGCCATTGTATAACCATCAATAGTGTTAGAATAATACATGTCACTAACTGCATCTTTCTTAGTTTCCTTTACTGTACAATACCAACTTCTCTTAGAAATGTCCCCTCCAATATCCTCTCGTCTAACTGCTGCTGCTACTACTTTGCCATTGGTATCAGTAAGTAAAATATCGTGATAGACTACATTGATATCTACGATATTCTTTAATAGGCCATTTACTATCTCCTGATTCTCTTCTGTTGGATTCATAAGAAACTGGACAATTGATTCAAAGGTTGCCCACACTCTCATATCACAATTACGTTCAAATAACTGACGGTCGATTTTATCCATAACATCATATGCTATATCAGCAGTTCTAACACCCACCACATCATGTATCTTTCTATTCATTTCTCCAATAGTAACTAAACTAGTGTGGTTGGCACCTTCACTCTGCTCTGCTAGGGACTGAATATGTTTTGAGATTACTTGGAATCCCTTTCCAGACTCTCCAGCTCTTGCTGCCTCAATGGATGAGTTAAATGAAAGCATTTTGGTCTGTTTTGTAATACCATTTAGATTGTCAACAATACCAAGCATCTTGTTATAAGAAGCAATTAAGTCCTTTAATAAAACTGATAAATCTGATAATTCACCCAATCTCATTTTTTCCATATTAATAATCTCCTACCTTCATATATGCATTCATGTACGAACAAACATCCGTCAAATCATATATCGTATTTTTCATTGAAATAATGAAGGGTTTTTTATTTTTTACTTTTAATTGTATTACAACAGGGATAATAAGTCTTTTATATTCTTTACACCGATCAGTTTAATTGGAACCTTTTCCATATTCACAATATTTACTTCTGGGAGGACACAAACCTGAAATCCCATTTTCACAGCCTCCTGTACCCGTTGCTCTGCTTGGCTAACACCACGTACCTCGCCAGTAAGACCAACTTCCCCAAAAATGATCATTCGTGGATCCAGACTACGATTCTTATAACTAGACAAAATGGCCATGACAATAGAAAGATCTAGTGCAGGTTCACGAATCATCATTCCACCTGCCACATTAACATAAGCATCACAGCCCGAGAGCTGAATTCCAAGACGTTTTTCTACCACGGCAAGAAGTAAATTTACCCGATTATAATCCGTTCCTGCAGATGTTCTTCTTGGCATATTATAGTAGGTCTGGGTAACCAAGGCTTGGATCTCAACAAGGATTGGCCTTGTACCTTCTATAGAGCAAGTGACCACAGAACCACTAGCCCCTTCTGGCTTTCCGTTTAACATATACTCAGACGGATTATTCACTTCTCTTAGCCCCTCAGAACGCATTTCAAATACACCCACCTCATTGGTGGAGCCAAATCGATTTTTTACTGCCCGAAGTAAGCGGTAGGAGGCTTGGTTATCTCCTTCAAAATAAAGAACTGTATCTACCATATGCTCTAATACTCTTGGACCTGCCACAGTTCCTTCCTTGGTAACATGTCCAACTATAAAAATAGATACCCCAAGTCCTTTTGCCAAACGCATAAGCACAGAAGTGGCTTCCCTAACCTGACTAACACTACCTGGAGCTGAACCAACTTCCTCACTAAACATCGTCTGTATAGAGTCAATAATGACAACCTCAGGTTTTTCTTTCTTTATGGTCTCCTCAATTAAGGTAAGATTGGTTTCACTAAGTAGCAAAAGGTCACCTTGATATTTGGTGAGCCTAGTAGCTCGCATCTTAATTTGCCGTAAAGATTCCTCACCAGAGATATAAAGCACCTTACGTTTCCCTTCAACTAAGTACTGACACATCTGAAGAAGTAACGTCGATTTGCCGATTCCGGGATCTCCACCTACTAAGATAAGAGAGCCAATCACGACTCCTCCTCCTAATACACGGTCTAACTCTTTGATCCCTGTCATCATTCGGTGGTTGTCTTCTCCACTAATCTCCTCTAACCGACTAGGTTTTACACTTCCTGTAAGTACGGCCTTAGCCTGAGATACTGATTTATTAGAGACAGCCTCCTCTACAAAGGAATCCCAGGCCTTACACCCAGGACATTGTCCCATCCATTTGGAGGACTCAAAACCACACTCCTTACAGAAAAAAACTATCTTTGATTTCGCCATATTACTTCCTTTCCATCTAATACACTTTAACTCTCAGTGTCTTAATTCTAGAAAAAGCTGCCACACCTATGGTGTGGCAGCCAATAATATACTCTCTGTTCTATAATCGTACAACTCGTACAGAGGTTGCCTCTTCTTCACTTAAGTCTACACTAAACACTAATTTCCCGCCTAAATTGGTTTTCATCTTTCCAATATTAGTATCGTCAATAAAAACCTTGTATTCCTTTTCAGGTTCTAATTCTATCGTAATTTGAGAGGAGGTTGTTCCTTCCACCTTAAATGAGAGCTGCATTTCCTCTTGATCTAATTCAAATACAGATGTGCCTGGAACTGATTCATACACAATTAATCCATTTCTTTCAAGCTTTGTAATCTCCTTAAATGTCTTTACCTTGTAGATATCACCAGAAAACTCAAAATCTGAAACCTTTGATTTTGCACCTAACTGATAATTACCAAAGCTAATGGTACCATTGTCTTCCTTGCGTATTAACTCTTTTACTACTGCCATTATTAAATCCTCCTAATTTTATCCTTCCTCTATGGGTTACCAACGTCAAAAATTGTACTATAAAAAATATGAAGACATTGTTACAGTATCATTTGATATTAGGTTTGTTCCTTAATTTTATTATAGTATAATTCGGTCACTATTACTAGTCACTTTATACTCTATGATTATGAAATTTGCATGAATTAATTGAATATTATACTTAAACTATGCAGGAAGGAAACGTATCTTATTCTCTTCCACTATCACTTTAACCGAAGTATTTGGCTTAATAATCCCCTCTAACACTTCTTCCGCTAGTGGATCCTCTAAATAGGTCTGTAAAGATCTTCTAAGAGGTCTTGCTCCATAGTTCATATCCTTATTTTTGTCAACGATAAATTCTATCATCTCTAGAGAGAAGTCAAGCTTAATTCCCATCTGAGCAGTTATTCTTTTGTCAATGTCCCTAAGCATAATTTCTACTATCTTCTTTAAGTCATCTCGCTCTAATGCATGGAATACAATAATCTCATCAATACGATTTAGAAATTCTGGTTTAAAGAGTCTCTTTACTTCCTCCATAACCCCATCCTTCATTTTATCATAGTTTGCTTTTGCATCTGATGCAGATGAAAATCCTAATAACTTAGGCGCTACAATCCTAGATGCACCAGCATTACTGGTCATGATAATAATTGTATTTTTAAAGCTTACTTTTCTTCCCTGTGCATCGGTAATATGTCCATCGTCAAGTACTTGAAGAAGAATGTTAAATACATCAGGATGGGCTTTTTCTATCTCATCAAATAGAATCACAGAATATGGATTCTGTCTCACTTTCTCACTAAGCTGTCCACCTTCGTCATACCCTACATATCCAGGAGGAGAACCAATTATTTTGGAAACACTATGTTTCTCCATATACTCTGACATATCTACTCGAATCATAGAATTCTCAGTGCCAAACATTGCCTCACTAAGCGCCTTAGAAAGCTCGGTTTTCCCTACTCCTGTTGGCCCTAAGAATAGGAAGGAACCAATTGGACGTTTTGGATCTTTAAGACCTACACGTCCCCTTCTAATGGCCTTAGAAACTGCTACTACAGCTTCCTGCTGTCCAACTACCCTATCATGTAAAGTAGTCTCAAGAGCCATAAGACGTTTGGACTCCTCTTCTGCCAACTTTTGAACTGGAATCTTCGTCCAGCTAGAGATGATATCCGCCACCTGAGGTTCCCCTACAATTAATTGATTCTCTTGGCGTTTCTGCTCATCCTGTAGCTTTAATCTATTTAGTTCTTCAAGATTCTCTTGTTGTTTCCGTTTAATCTCCCCAGCCTTTTCATAGGCCTCACTTTTAATAGCTTCTTCTTTTTCAACTTCTAGTTCTTGATTTAAAAGCTCTAACTCCTTAATTCTTGGTGAATCTATAAAAGTACTTAATCTGACCTTACTAGAAGCCTCGTCAATAACATCTATTGCCTTGTCTGGCAGGTAGCGGTCATTCACATATCGGCTAGATAGCTTTACCGCAGCTAAAATTGCTTCATCTGTGATACGCACCTTATGATGTGCCTCATAGGCATCTCTTAATCCTTTTAAAATAAGTACTGTCTCATCTTCAGAAGGCTCCTCCACAACCACAGGCTGGAATCTTCGTTCAATGGCCGCATCCTTCTCAATATGTTTACGGTATTCCTCTCTTGTAGTTGCTCCAATTAACTGAATCTCTCCCCGAGAAAGGGATGGTTTTAAGATATTGGAGGCATCTATAGCACCCTCTGCACCTCCAGCACCAATGATTGTATGAATTTCATCAATAAATAAGAGAATGTTACCATCACTCATTACTTCACTTATTATTTTTTTAATACGCTCTTCAAACTCTCCACGGTATTTGGAACCAGCTACAATTCCAGATAAATCTAAAGTTACAAGTCTCTTCTCCTTAATAGTATCTGGTACATTACCATCTATAATTTTTTGAGCAAGGCCCTCCACAACAGCCGTCTTACCAACCCCTGGCTCTCCAATGAGACATGGATTGTTCTTAGTTCTACGACTTAATATCTGCACAACTCGCTGGATTTCTTGTTCTCTACCAATAACAGGATCTAGCTTTCCTTCTCTCGCATATGCAGTTAGATCTCTACTATATTGGTCAAGAGTTGTTGTATTACTTTTGCCCTTGCTTTTTGATTTATTGGCTAAATACTCGGTTTTTGCCATATTAGGGTCATGACCAATGGCAGTAAGAATATCTACATAAATCTTTTGAACATTGACTCCTAGGGTATTTAGTAAACGTACTGCTATACAATCGGACTCCTTAATAAGAGCAATTAAAATATGCTCGGTTCCCACTTTAGCACTTCCAAGTCTCTGAGCTTCCTTCTCACTTAACAAAATAATTCTTTTGGATCTTGGAGTGTAATTGTCTGCATCCGCCATCTCAATATTGGTGTTTGGTGCCATTAACTCTCTTACTAATTCTATAATCTTTTCTTCATCTACTCCATGCTCCTCCAACACTCTAGAGGCTACACCCCTAGCTCCCAAAAGACCAATAAGTAAATGTTCTGTTCCTATATAGCTATGAGACAGACGATAAGCAGCATCTGTCGCTATATTTAAAGCTTCTCTTGCTTCTTCGGTAAATCGTTCCTGCATAATCGTTCCTCCTAATTACATTTGTCTTATTTCACTATTTCTGGTAAATTGGCATTGAGATATTCTGCCCTCAGCTTATCTCTGACATTACTACCCACATATTTACCATTCTGGCATTGCAAGGAATATGGCTGAATAGCCATCATCATCTCATAAATATGAAATTCACCACTAAATTTAATAATTCCTGTATCTGCACCAAATTTAATCTGCGCCAGCAAAGTCATAGCATCTTTACTGTTAATCTGTCTAGTATATTTAAGTACGCCGTAAGAACGGTATACTTGATCTTCTATCTCATCATAATTGTTAGCAAGCAAAAATTCTCTACGCTTACGTTCCTGCTTAATTACCTGGGCCACAATACTATTTAAGTTATTAATAATTTCTTGCTCCGTGCTACCCATAGTTTTTTGGTTACTAATCTGATAGATATTACCTAATCCATTGGTTCCTTCTCCATAAATACCACGAAGAGTAATTCCATATTTGGCAACCTCATCGGAAAGTCGATTAATCTTATTTGCTCCACCAAGGGCTGGCAAAAACACCATGTAAGAAGCCCGAAGCCCTGTACCTACATTGGTTGGACATGACGTTAAATATCCATATTTTTCATCAAAAGCAAAACCTAACTTTTCATCTGCATAATCATCCAGTTCATTGGCCATTACAAAAGCCTTCTCAATATTCATTCCACCAGCTAATGCTTGAATTCTTACATGATCCTCTTCGTTTATCATAATGGTGCTAGATTCGTTTTCGGACATAACTAAGCCTGTGACTTGCTTTTTATTAGTCATAGCGGGACTTAATATATGCCGCTCCACCATGGCGAGTCGCTCTATCTCTGAAAGGTTTCCTGGATTGCATATATAGTACTGACCTGCTTCCCCCTTGTAGTTTTCAAAAACCTTCTCTACCTCATCTACAAGTCCTACAGCAGTCTCATCATCTAGCTTCTTGGCAAAGTGATATTTCGCAATATTTCGAGCTAATCTAACCCTACTTGAAATAACAACATCGTCATTAATCCCATTCTCCTCATACCATTTAAGCATTGGTGGATTCCTCCTTCTCCCTTAAAGTCCGAATCGCATCCCGAAGCTTAGCTGCCTGTTCAAATTCCTCCTTCTCAACTGCATCCTGTAATTGAATAGAAAGGCGCTCCACTTCAGATAGATCACTTAGAATCTTATCTGTCTTACTAACAAAACCCTTTGGCCTTTTGCCAACGTGACTAGAAGCACCGTGAATCTGACGAAGACTTTTCTCTAATTGTTTTCCAAAGCTGGCATAACATCCAGCACATCCAAATCTTCCCCCTTGTAAAAAAGCGTCATAGGTCATACCGCACTGGCTGCATTGTATCACGGCTGCTTTCGATTCCTCCTTTACCGGTGGATTACTATAATAATTCCCAAGAATACTGGATAGCAAATCTCCTAATGATATCTCCTTATTATTGCCTGTATATTTAAAGTTAAAATTAGTGGACTCTGCTGCACACTCTTCACAGTAATGTAACTCTGTCTTCTCTCCACTCACAATCTCAGTGTAATAAATAGTAGCTTCATTCTTTTTACATTTATCACAAAGCATAGTTTTCGCCTCCCCTTCTAGCATATCACTGGCATCCATAGCTACTGTATATCTCATCTATCATATCATGTACTTCCTCACTACTAATTCCTTTACATACTGCCTTGGCGATTAAAACCTTAAGATTCTCCATCAGCTCCACAGAAGCATTGTACTTGTCAATGTCTATAGCTATAACTGCACCCTTTCTACGATCTAACTTAAGGTAACCCTCCTGACGTAGTATGCTATATGCCTTATTTACTGTGTGCATATTAATTCCAATATTATCTGCTAATTCCCTCACTGAAGGAAGATTCTCTCCCTCTTGTAGCTCTGAGTTAGCAATTCCCATAATAATTTGATTATATAGTTGCATATAGAAAGCTTCATCACTATTAAAATCAATACGCAAAATCATCAAGACCGCCTCCATACTTTTGACGAAAATCTTTAAATATCATCAAAATAACTTATTATATATGTTATACACTTAGTATAACATATGTTGACATGTGTTACAAGCTATATTGTTCCACATGTTATGTCGGCTTAATTCTATTATATTAAAAACAACAGGAAAATATAGTATCTAGTTTGTACTATTTCCTGCTGTTTTTTTATCACTCTAGCTCATCATTATAACCTTTTTGTCTCATGTACAATCTAATTAAGAGAATTAAGAATAAAAGCACAATTCCAGCCTCTATCCCAATCACAAGACCTAATGTATCTATTCGCTCTTGGTACTCTTTTACTTCCTTAAGAGTAGCGGAATCCCCCGTTTCCTCATTTTCTTTCATTAACTCATAACTAAATCTTTGAAGAGTTCCCTCCTGCCGATCAAACTGATACCAGTAAGGGTCCTTGTCCTCCTGCTTTGCATATAATAACACAAAGTCAGCATAGGTATCACCGGCTAAAGAATATGCCGTAATTACAGTGCCTAATACTTCTAGCTCAATCCTCTCATACCCCTTAGGCACATTGCTATTATCATATGGCTCCAAAAGTAAATAGGTACTGTTCCCTACAAAATAGGTCAAACTATTGTCTTTCCTTATCTCATAACTATTACCTGGGTTAATTTCTGGCAACATAGGTATCGGTGTCATAGATGGCTCTATCGGTTCTATAGAAGCTATTGGTGGCACTTTATTTTCGCCCTCTAACTCCCCACGATTTACATAAATGGTATACTCAATTCCCTTTCCGGATTCACTTGTTACTATAACTGTAACCTTATTTGCTCCCACGTTCAGTTTCTCATTTCCTGTAATTGCAACAGAAGCGTTACTATCCTCTGGTTCTGCAGATACTGTTATATAACTCTTTTCGTAAGGGACATGTAACTCATAAACTAATTTATCCGGAGTAAACTTAGTAGTAAACTCTCCTTCTTTCACAGAAAGACTAGAAAGCTTATTATTGTCTGATTTCTTATCCTTATCATATATAGTAAGATTGAAATCCTTTTTTGAAATAGAAAATGCTGCTCCATTAGAAGATTCATATATTTTTGGGGTACCTTCTAAAGAGACTGTGGTCTTTCCCTTCTTTAAGGTTTTAAACTGTAGTATATACTTTCTTACCTTAATTGCCTTACTACTAAGGTCTAGATCATTTATGATTATATTTGAATCAAGCTTCTCATAAAGAGGATTATCACTTACTAACTCTAGATAGTCCCTATCATAGTGAATAGTCATATTAAGTGAGGCCATGTTGGTATCAGCTGATACCAAGACTGCTAGTGTGCAATTACTCCCTTCTATGGCTTGCTCAGAGACCATAGAGATAGAGATAGAAGCACTATAAGCTGCTACAGGCAGTACTGGCATGCTAAGTAGGATAATCATTATGTATACAAAAAACATAGTTACTCTTCTTATTTTCATTGGTTAACTCCCATCGTCTACCATATAGTATATAAAGATTTTAGCTATTTTTAAGATTATTTGCAAGAAAAAGAGTAACGTGGTAGTAATCTAGGAAAACATCCCTCCTATGCATCACTCTCCACGTTACTCTATATAGTTTATACTCTTAGCTTTTTCTTGTAATTGCCATTACATAGTTACGTTTCTTTCCATTTGCAGATTGAACGGTAATGGTGATATTGGTAACACCTACCTCTAGTTTAATATCTCCTGCAGCTGTCAGCTTTTGAGTAGCTTTTGTGGCCTCATCTACCGCCACAATACTAGTCACCTTGGCACCTTTTCCTGCTACAGTAGGAGTAACCGTAATAATATCTTTGTTTATTGTATAGCTTGCATTATAACTTCTAAAGGTAAAGTTTTTCTTTTCACTAGAAACATAAATTGTCTTACCGTTGCTTATTACACAATCCTTTAGATAGTTATTAAAGTTAAGCTTTTCTGATGCACTTACTTTATCTGGATGTATACTAGCAGTGTCAGACATATTAGTAAAGACAGGAATTGCAAATACCAATGGGGTATCTAACAATTTCAGTTTATTATATCCACTGAAGGTCTTTTCAGCCTCTGAATAAGGAGCCTGAATATTCGTCATATACTGATGATTATGTGTTTTATAGCTAGAAACATTAAATTTCTGAAGATAGAGGGAATCTTGTCCTTTCTCAATATAGGAATCACTAATCCACTTAGCACCGCCCATAATCGCCTTATAAGGATTATCCCAAGGAATAAACATCTTGGCATTTAATGTAGCATTAGTTCCACCACTCTTGGCAAACTTTAGCCCATTAGCTACAGCATCAGTAGCAGAAGAGGCACCAATGTTATAAAAGTTGTATAACCCTTCATAACCAGGTTTTTTACCAGTACAAGAGGAGCTAAACACAATCTTACCATTACTACTGGTTAAAATCTCCTGCTTCATTCTAGCAGTTAAATGTACTGGACTAACACTAGCATAATTAGCAGCATCCATTATAGCGTCCACATAGGTCATAGTAATTTCTTTCCCCCCTGTGGTATAAGTAAAACTTCCAGCTAGTGGAGTTCCTACAACCATACTCTGAACGATTGCCTTAGTATGATTTGTTTTATCAAAACCCAAAGTCTCAAACATGAAAATATGCGATTCATCTAAGAAATTACGAGGATCCATGTAATGGGTTATAGCTGTAGCGGAAGCAGTTACCCAGTTACTTCCATCACACACAACCGGTTTATCCTCTAGTACATTGTAAGCGGATGTTGTATCACTATTGGTTACTAAGTCTGAAATCCAATTATATGCGGTTTTTTGAACTAGATTCTTACCCTTAATATTTATTTGCTTAGATACAGCCGTATTCCAATCAATATTTGTTTTGTATGCCTTAAAAGTCCAAGAAGGGTGTTTCTTATGAAGTTCATATAGAGAATCTATATAACTCGCAGGAAATCCTTCTGCCGTTACCTTTTTCGTAAACTCTGCCTTAGTTAGCACCTTAGCTACCGGAAGAGAAGGCGTTTCTGTTGGGGCAGGCGTTGGCGTTGGTGTTGGCGTTGGCGTTGGTGTTGGTGTTGGCGTTGGCGTTGGTTTTGGCGTTGGTGTTGGTGTTGGCGTTGGCGTCGTAGTACTACTAACTGTAATAAAATTAACGTCATAAGCCTTAATATAACCTTTATAAGCTTTATTACTATATCTAAATGCAATATAGTAATAACGAACTCCCTTAACATAAGTTTCTTTACCTATTGTAATATTGGTGTTTTTCGCTAATTGTACTGATGTTTTACCTACTGTTAATTTCGTTGTTGTATTTTTATAGATTTGTGCCTTAGTTGGACGAACTAAGGCAGTCATACTAGATTTTAATGTTAACTGTACATAATCACCTAAAACCCATCCAAAACACGTTTTCCCACTATATGTGAAAGAAACATAATACCACTTTTGTCCACTCTTAATGGTTTCATTACGAATCACAATAGATTGTGATTTTTTCAAAGTCACCTTCACTTTATTATAAGTCAATTGAGATGCTGACGTACTTGCTGATGTACGAACCTTAAGGGCAGTTCTTGTCTTGGCTGCAACTTTATACTTTAAGGCTACTGTTGTATTGGTAGTGGTAGTGGTAGAAGAGCTTGTACCAGTAGAGTTCACTGTTACATACTGCTTCGATACATATCCTTTTAGCGTCGTTTTATTATAAGTAAAACCTATATAGTACCAACCACTTTTCTCACTATAGATCGTAACCTTTGTTCCTTTTTTAAGTGTAATTTTAGTTTTTCCACTAGTCAACTGGGCATAAGCTGTTCCAGCTCCCTTTCGAACCCTTAAGGAAGAAGTATTGATGGTTCCCGTTTTCGTGTTACTAGCAGTTGTTGTAGAACTTACAATCGATTTCACTGATCCTATATATTTTTTGCTTACATAACCCTTTAACGTTTTCTTGTTATATGTAAATGATACATAATACCATCCACTCTTCTCACTTAGGATCGTTACTGTTGTATTTTTCTTTAACTGAACCTGTTTCCCATTTGTGGTTAGAACCTTATATTGCGTTCCAGCACCGGTCCGGACATTTAATGTGCTTGCAGTTACTTTTCCAGTTTTAGATGCAAGGGCATCAGAATTATCCAAGAATATAAATAGTAATAAACTTAGACTTATAACCCCAGCAATATATGATGCTATTTTCCTTTTGTTCACTTTAGCAGCTCCTTTCCGTTCCGTACTGACACACCTCAGTATCTATATCGACATATTCATTAGATTTTTTAAAAATTTCTTAAAATAAAACTTTAAATAGTGCTATTTATTTAGAGATTAAACTACTTATGTAGAATATCAAAGTACTATGGCAGTTTTATGTCAAAAAAAAGCTTCCAGAAAATATCAGTATATTTTCTGGAAGCTTCAAATACTCTCTATGCTTCATCTATAGCTTTTCCAATATCATTTCTCATATATTTATTTCCAAATTCAATCATCTTTGTAGCTGCATAGGCATTAGCTCTTGCAGCTTTAAGGTTCTCTCCCTTAGCAGTAACACCTAAAACACGTCCACCATTAGTAACGATCCCCTTTTCTGTCCGGCTAGTTCCTGCATGGAAGACATAATAGTCATTCTTATCTTTAAAATTATCCAAACCACGAATCACAAAACCTTTTTCATAGTGCTCTGGATATCCTTCAGAGGCTAAGATTACACACACTGCAGCATTGTCTTCAAATTCTAACTCTATGGTATCGAGCTTTCCATCAATACAAGCTTCCATCACATCAATTATATCATTTTTCATACGAGGAAGCACTACCTGTGCTTCAGGATCACCAAAACGAGCATTGTATTCTAATACCTTAGGTCCGTCCTCTGTTAACATAAGGCCTACAAAAAGAATCCCTACAAAGTCTCTACCTTCCGCCTTCATTGCATCCATAGTTGCTTGATAGATATACTTTTTACAAAATTCATCTACTTCTGTAGTATAAAACGGACTTGGAGAAAAAGTGCCCATACCACCTGTGTTCAAGCCATTGTCCCCATCCTTGGCACGCTTATGATCCTGCGCACTGGTCATAGGTTTAATATGGGTACCATCACAATAGCATAATACAGATACCTCTCTTCCAGTCATAAACTCTTCTACTACAATTCTTTCTCCTGCAGCACCAAATTGTTTATCGAGCATTAGAGTTTTGACACCCTCTTTGGCTTCAGAAAGATTGTTACAAATTAAAACACCCTTTCCTAATGCAAGACCATCTGCCTTAAGAACAACAGGAAATTTACTTTTTTCTATATATTTAATAGCTTCTTTGGGATCACTAAAGATTTCATAGGAAGCACTTGGAATGTTATACTTTTTCATTAAGTCTTTGGAAAATGCCTTACTCCCCTCAATGATGGCTGCGTTCTTCCTTGGTCCGAACACCTTAAATCCCTCTTCTAAGAACGCATCCACTGCCCCAGCCACTAACGGATCGTCTGGTCCAACAATAATAAAATCGATCTTTTTATCCTTCGCAAAAGTAACCATACGTTCAAATTCAAGGACACCAATTGGGACACATTCTGCTAGCTCTTCTATCCCTGCATTTCCGGGTGCACAATATATCTTATCCACCCTCTTACTTTTTGCTACTTTAGCTACAATGGCATGTTCTCTTCCGCCACCACCAATTACAAGTACATTCATCTTATCCCTCCAACTGACTAATCCAGAATCTTTACCTTTCCATTGGTAATGAAAAGCTTATTATTCGCAAATAGATGAATTGCTTCAGGTAGAATCTTCCACTCCGCCTGCTCCATTACTCTTTTTTGTAAACTTAAAGGAGTATCCCCTTCTAATACCTCTACTGCCTGTTGCAAAATGATTGGACCAGTATCACATCCCTCATCTACAAAGTGTACTGTTGCACCTGTTACCTTTACCCCCCTTTCTAGTGCTTTCTCATGGACTTTAAGCCCATAGAAGGAAGGACCACAAAAAGATGGAATTAACGATGGATGCACATTTATAATTCTACCTGCATATTCCTTTACAATGGCCTCAGGTAAAATTAGTAGATACCCAGCTAAGATAACAAAATCAATGTTATTTTCCTTTAACACAGCTATCATTGCTTCATTGAATTCTTCTCGCATTACATAGTCTTTGGGGGAGATAGAAATCCCCTTAATACCATGATTTTTAGCTCTAGTAAGAGCATAAGCATCCTTTTTATTGCTAATCACAAGAGCAAGTTCAGTATTGGTAACTTTTCCGCTTTCCACCTGGTCAATAATTGCTTGAAGATTGGTACCTCCACCTGATACAAATATCGCTGCTCTTAGCATACTGTAACTCCTTTTTCTCCTGCCTTAATTTCGCCAATTACATATGGGGTCTCCCCTGCAATCTTAATTAGGTTAATGGCTCTATCCACCTGATTCTTCTCAACAGCTACCAGCATTCCTATGCCCATATTATAAGTATTGTACATCATTTCTTCTTTGATATTTCCATCCACTTTAAGCATATTAAAAATTGGAGGAACTGGATAGCTATTTTTATCCACTACTGCATGGGTACCTTCCTTTAACATTCTTGGAATATTCTCATAGAAGCCTCCACCAGTAATATGACTACAAGCTTTTACTAAAACTCCACCATCCTTTAAGGATCTAAGAGCCTTCACATAAATCTTTGTTGGAGTTAATAAGGTCTCTCCTAACGTAGCTCCCAAAGATTCATAGTAGCTATGTAGTGCGTCATATTCCATATTAAATACCTTACGAACAAGAGAGTAACCATTACTATGTATACCAGAGGATGCCATTCCTACTAAAACATCACCTTCTTTTAAGGACTGTCCGTTAATCAAATCCTTCTCATCTACGATACCTACTGAAAATCCTGCTAAGTCATACTCATCCACTGGATAGAATCCTGGCATCTCAGCAGTTTCCCCTCCAATTAGAGCTGCTCCCGCTTGCTTACAGCCTTCGGCCACACCACTTACAATGGTTGCAATTTTCTCTGGCTCATTTTTCCCACAAGCGATGTAATCCAAGAAGAATAATGGTTCTCCACCAGCACAGGCAATATCATTGACACACATAGCAACACAATCAATGCCTATGGTATCATGCTTATCCATAATAAAAGCCAACTTTAACTTAGTTCCTACACCATCAGTTCCTGATACCAAGGTTGGTTTTTCCATATGTTTAAAAGAAGCTAGGGAAAATGCTCCTGAAAAACCTCCTAAGCCTCCTAGAACCTCACTTCTCATGGTACCTTGAACATGCTTTTTCATGAGATCCACTGCTTTATAACCTGCCTCAATGTCAACGCCTGCTTTTTTATAATCCATGCTTGTTTCCTCCCATTTTACGGTATTAACTAAACTAACTAATGACTTATTTCATTTGTTTGATATATTCCTCATATCCAAGTTCATTTAACTTATCTGCCTTTTTAACAACTGCTTCCTTCATATTTACAGAATACTCCTTAAGCCTTCCTAGTAACGCCTTATCACTCGTTGCTAGAATCTTAGCTGCCAAGATGCCTGCATTCTGTGCTCCATTAATGGCTACTGTTGCAACAGGAATACCAGCTGGCATCTGAACAATAGAGTAAAGAGAATCCACACCACCAAGAGATTTTGTATAAATAGGAACACCAATCACTGGAAGTGGAAAAATTGCAGCACACATACCAGGAAGGTGAGCTGCTCCGCCCGCCCCTGCTATTAATACCTGAATGCCTCTCTCCTCGGCACTCTTTGCATATTCCATAAAAATATCTGGCATTCTGTGGGCTGAGATAACAGTCATCTCATATTCAACCTGTAATTCTTCAAGTACCTTACAAGCTTTACTCATAATTTCTAAATCAGAATCACTACCCATTAATATACCTACTTTAGCCATGTACATTCTCCTTATACTCTTTTTATTTATTAGTTTTCTTAATCTACATATATTAATTTATTATCCAAAGTAATAAATGTCAAGTTAATACTACCACTTTAAAAGGTTTACTTATACCAATTACTAACTTATTTTATAACTTATTATAATAGATTACTGTAGCGGGATATTAAGTTCCTCAGTACCAGGAAGGACAAATCTACCCTCTTTAATGATAGGAATTCTATCATTAGAGGAGGTCACCACTGTAATCTCAGCTAACTCATCATAAGGAATGGTAATATCCGTATGACAGTTAAAATAAGCTTTGGATAGATCAGTCTTTCTGAGAATAGAACATTCATTATCCCTTGCAACAATCTCTTTCCCATCTGGGTTAAATACAGGAGTATCCTCACTATATTTGTAACAGGTATCCCCTACTGCAAAATGTGGCCCTGTTTTTTCCGCAATAAGTATAGGAAGTAAGTTGGCAATGCCAAACTCTTTTCCCATACGATACGCAGTGGTATTGGTACCAATAGCAAATTCACCCATAGGAAGAGTATCATGATTATACAGTAGGTTTTCCTTTACAAAACTCTTATTCTTCTCTTCTTCTAAAAAGTTCTGACAGTTATAATCAACTATTTTACCATCCTTAAACTCTAAGGTGAGATCTTTATATTTTAATTCGTTCATATAAACTTCCGTTACATGAAAATGTCCCTCAGTACCACTAAGCTTTGGCGAAGTAAACACCTCACCTAAAGGAATGTTTACATCAGCTAAACAGTTTTCAAAATTCGTCTGTTTTTCTGGATTCATTAGAGGTGGAAGTTGAATCTTTAGATCAGTGGTATTTCTTCCTCTTCCTAGAATATGAACGTACTGTCCCATATCTAAATGGTCAATGATGATCTGTTGTATCCTTTTGTATTTCTCCTGATCGAGATTATTCAGCTTAATGGTTTCAGAAAAAATCTCTTTAAAGCTAGTTCCTATAGAAGGAATTGGATAGGAGATAATCGTAAAGCTATACTCACTACTTGGCATATATTGATTCTGCAATATGCCATTTTCCTGTTGAAATTCCACATTCCAATTACGCTGTTTCTCCGTTAATTTGACACAGGCATCCTTGTTCTCTGGAAAGAAAGGTGTCTCTCCAAAGATCTCTACTACGGCAGGACCAGCAAACTGCTTCATATAGGTTTCCATCTTCTCATAAGCCTGCTTACAACTTTCAAGTTTTTTACACATAAGCCCACGATTTAGGTATAAACCTTCATCAAATCTATGGTCATAGTCATATTGGCGATTTGGACTAGTGGAACAATATCCTATTTTTAAATGCTGTCTCTTATTGATGTTTCTCACGGCATAGCGGTAAATTACTGGCTTTAATCCCATTTCTTGAAACTGAAGAATAGCCGCCTTTACCATTCTCTCAAACCCTATATTGTAACGGATATTCACGATACTCTTTTTTGATAAATCTATATTATTGATTTTAAAGCCTCGTTTAAATCCCTCTGTGTAGGTTCTCGCCATATCCTCAATAACTTCCTCAGGTAGCTCTGCTAAAAACTCAGACATCTTTATCTCATCTTCAGAAATATACTCACCAAAATAGTATAGATAATCCGTTTTTGTTAAATCTGCCTGCATTATAATATCAGTAGCAAAGGACATAGAAGGGTCAAACATCTCCCTTGTTCTACTTTCCATAAGATAGTCGTTATAGTCTCCCATATAGTAGCGAATTGCTAAAAGAGAATTTTTAAATGAATCCTGATCATATTCCGTATAGTAATTATAGATTTCTAAAAAAAGCTCCTCCATAATTAAGATATCATATTTTCTGCCCTCTATGGCATAGGCAATCAGTCCACGTATCTCTGTATATAAAAAGCTTAAGAGTCTGCCCTCTTCCTCTCCAAAGCACTCTACCGCAAAAGATGGATTTGCATAAGAATTAGTATAGTAATCGGGTAAAATATCCTGATAAAGAATATAATTTTCTTTTGCCAGCTCTTCCTTTGTTTTTGTTCGAAAGGTTCCATTCATAGACTCTAGTGTAAGTCTCTCGATATGCCCGAGAAAAACTCCTACCTTGATAAAATAGTCTAGATATTTATCCGGTACAAGTTTTTCCTCCTTGATTTGACTGATTCTTAAATTACTTAGCTCATATCGCTCTTCTAATAACTCATTCCATTCTACTAATACACATTTATTCATATTGAGTTTTCCTTCCAAACTAATTTTTGCTAATATTCCCTTTTTCTATATTTTGCTCCAAAATAGGTTTACAATACTCCCAGAGGACCTCTGAGCCCTTTGATGTTCTCTCATTCCTTTTCAGTATTTGCGAAATACTGATTCCATGAGACTTCCATGTATCGCCTCCGCTGGCATCATTTAAAAGTAACGGTTGAATTTTATCTAGTGCATTAGCAAATCTAGCTTCTGGTGTTGCCCCTTCTTCGAATTCATCCCATAATGCACGCACATAACTTGCCTGATCCTTAGGTAAAAGGTTAAAGATTCTCTCTGCTGCTTTTACCTCCCGTTCTCGTTTGGATTGATTGCCTAAGGAATCGTAGGCATAGGTATCTCCCGCATCAATCTCTATCACATCATGGATTAAAACCATTTCCATTGTATGAAGTACATCAATCTCCTCATTGGCATATTCCTTTAACAAAAAACACATGATTGCTAAATGAAAACTGTGCTCAGCATCATTTTCTGGACGAGAACCATCCGACAAATAGGTTTGTCTGGTTATTTTTTTTATTTTATCTACTTCCATGATAAAGTTAAGCTGCTGCTCTAAACGATTCATAGTAGCCCGATATTCTATAGATAGAATATCTCCCTCCTTACATTTTGTTATAAAAGTGTTACTAACCTTTCATTCAGTATCGTAGTCTCTTACTACTTAATATACCACAAAGTAAGATGCATTAAAAGAGTCCCACCAGAGGGGATGCTCTAGGGGACTCTTTATAATAGCTAACGTATTTTTATTAGATTGTTAGAGTTATTGCTATAAGTGTTACACCAATGATAGCAATTCTCTATTAATTCCTTAGACAAAGTACCAAACTCTTCATATAGCTCTTCCAATGACTTATGTCCCATATAACAGGCTTCATGTAATTCTTTTAAATGATGGCTTAAGCAAAAATTATCACCATTAATACTTAAAAATGGATATATTTTTAGGAATACTCGATCCAACTGCTTATATAACTCCTCTTCTAAAAGATAGCACTTCTTTTGTGTATAATGATTGTTCAGTATTCCGAATATCTCATCATAATAATTCTGAGGAATATTGGCATGAATCGATAACAATTCTAATAGTACCTTGCATGATTTAACTTTTATGCCATAGGTGGGCAAGCTCATTTCATGAAATGTGTCTGCAATCATACGCAGACAGAATCGGACTTGATGCTGCTGGAATTGATTCATGAATTCTTCATAGTGCTTCAAGGTTATGGTCACATTCTTTTCATATCGGATTGCAAACACCAATGTTGTCAAAATGCAAAATCTATACTGTTCCATTACCTCAACCCTACTTATGTAATGTAAAATACCCTTTAGTTTAAAATTAAGATATTTATAATCCTCATAGGAAATATGTAAGTCTCCTATGGTTCGTAAATTAGAATCTTCTTCAAAAAAACAGTGTTCCAATTGTTGTTCCATCTCATAAAGCGTTAAATCTGCACAAAATAATCTCACCTTTCTCCTCCTTCGTCTTATTGATGTCGCCATAGCAGTACTCTATGCATAATGTATGTCTATTGCCACAGGGCAATATTTATGGAAAAAGATTTCCGCCTACATTTTAGTATATGCTTGGACATACATTAAAATACTAAATAGTTTAAAATTTATATTTTATGCAAATAATTAAAGTATCAGACATGAATTTTATTATTTTTTTATTCAATATATAATTCTTTTAAATCTGTTAGTTTTTTCTTCTTTATAGAAATCATTGATTTTTATCATTTTCTCTGATAAAATGAGAACTCTGAGTAACACAGATGGTCGCGCCTATTAGTACCGAAAGGTCTTAGGTGAGGAAAGTCCGAGCTTCATAGGGCAGAGTGCCAGATAACGTCTGGTGGAGGCGACTCTAAGGCTAGTGCAACAGAAATATACCGCCAAGCAATTGGTAAGGGTGGAATGGTGGTGTAAGAGACCACCGCCTGTTTGGTAACAAACAGGGCGGCTGTAAACCCCACTCGAAGCAAGACCGAATTAC